>CALVTQ010000108.1 GCA_944362695.1 uncultured Clostridia bacterium | reverse complement strand
AGGGCGCGACTATAAGGTTCCCCGGATCTGATGCCCCTCTGGACACCCTGGGGCTACTTTTTGGGCATTGGAGCTTGTGTGGTTAGAAGTTTATCGGAGTTCCAAAGTGCTGCTTGGTCTGTTTTGTTGTGAGGTGTCGTGTGTTCGGGGGTGGGGTTGCGGGGTTACGGGGGCTACGGCGCGGGCGTTACCCCCAACCGCAAAGCCCCGCCAGAGCGAAAACGCTGCAATGTGTGTAAAGCCGCGTGGTCTCTCCCCTTTAGGGGAGATGTCAGCCGCAGGCTGACAGAGGGGTGACAAACTAAGGGTGGTGGGTGGGTATAGATCAAGTATCGCTTTGCACAGTGTTGCAACAGGATGGAAACGCCCCGCTCATTGAGCCCGTCACCCCCGCCCACCCAAGCCGCGCATGGGGCCCGGCACAAAGGCCCCAACGCCCAAAAAGCTGCGCCGGGCTAAAGCAAAAGCGCATCGGGAGACGCCGCAGGCGGCTCCGTGACCGGCTGCGGCAGAGAAGCCATGTTCCGAATTTCGAAATACAAAACCCCGTTCCCCAACACGCGGAGTTGCGCATGCGGGGAACGGGGTTTTGGGTTGTCGGGAATTGGAGCAGATAGCCTCTGAACCCGCCGCTCTTAGCTCGCAGCTTCGCTGCGACCATTTCGCGGCTACATGGTTGCAAATTGGGGCAGGGGACGTTTGATGATGGGGTTACGTTGGGGTTACGGGGGTTACGCTGGGCTCTGCCCAGACCCGCAAGGGACGCTGTCCCTTGACCCTGCAAGGGCTTTGCCCTTGACCCTTCTTCGCTTCGCGCCTGAATACCGGCTTGATCCATCTTCGCTTCGCGCCCAAATACGGACTTGTCCCCTTTGCCCTTTTCCTGTATAATAAAGGAAAGATTTTCATTTCGGAGGCGATACCCATGAAAGACCAGAACTGCGGCTACTGCATGCGCGGCGAGCTTCTCGACGCGTTCGGCATCTACATCTGCGACCTCTCCGTCAGCTCCCTCATCCTGTTCAAGGAGCAGAGCCACCCGGGCCGCTGCATCGTCGCCTACAAGGATCACGTCAGCGAGATCGTCAACATCTCCGACGAGGACCGCAACGCCTTCTTTGCGGACGTGGCCCGCGCGGCCAAGGCCATCCACGCCGCCTTCCACCCGGACAAGGTCAACTACGGCGCGTACGGCGACACCGGCTGCCATCTGCACATGCACCTCGTGCCCAAGTACAAGGACGGCTACGAGTGGGGCGGCGTCTTCGCCATGAACCCCGGCCTCAAGACGCTCACCGACGCGGAATACGCCGAGATGATCGAGAAGATCAAGGCCAACCTGTAACCCACGCAAAAAGCACACCGCAGGCCCTTTGACCCGCGGTGTGCGTTATTTTTTTGGAATCAGGCGCTCTTCTTCGCACGGATGCGGCGCACGATGCAGCTCAGCGTGAAGTTAATCGCGAAATACACGAGGAACGCGAAGCCGAACAGCACGAACACATCCGTCACATGGATGGTGCCGCGGTTAAACCGGTCGATCCACGTGCCGTTATACTCGTTCGCGCGGCTGATCATGAACTTCGTGCAGCCCATCAGCTCGACCGTCACGAGGCTGGCCATATAGCTCGAGTCCTTGATCGTCGTGATCATCTGGCTGAGCATGGTCGGCACGATGTTGCGGATCGCCTGCGGCAGCACGATCAGCGTCATCGTCTGGAACGTATTGAAGCCCTGCGAATATGCCGCCTCGAACTGGCCCTTCGCCACGGCGTTGAGGCCGCCGCGGATGATCTCGGCCATGACCCCGCGGGTGAACAGCGTGAACGCGACAATCGCCTTGAACAGCGTCTTCACCGCGACCGTCGAGCCGAAGCCCAGCAGCTTGGCAAAGCCCTTCGTCACCGGCGGCGCGGGGCACATCACGAAGCAGAAGAACATCCACAGCATCAGCGGCGTGTTGCGGAAAAGCTCGATATATGCCGTCGCCAGCGTCTTGAGCACGCGCTTGGGGCCGGTGGTGCAGTAATTTCTCGCCAGCGCGAGCACCGCGCCGATCACGAGGCTGAGCACGATGGTGATCAGCGAAATGCCGATCGTGAACGCGAGGCCCTTGAGCAGATAGCCCACGACCTCCCCGTTCTTGAGGATGCCGAGGCTGCCCTGCAAATCGATCATGAACTGATCCATTACGCGTTCGCCTCCTTCGCCGCATCGGTATTCGTCTGAACCTCGCGCTTCTTGAGCCTCTCCTCCCACTTACCGGCCATCAGCGACAGCGGGTAGCACACCACGAAGAACAGCGCGCCGCCGAGCAGATACGCCGGGCCGTAAGCGCCGCCGGTATCCACGCCCGTCACGAAGTTATACGTCGTGGCGATCAGATCCGCGCCGCCCACGATATACAGGCAGCTCGTGTTCTTGATCAGCGCGACCATCTGGTTGACCATCGGCGGCAGGATGATCTTCACCGTCTGCGGCAGGATGATCAGCCGCATGGTGTCGACGTAGCCGAAGCCCTGCGACCTCGCCGCGTCGAACTGGCCGAACGGGATCGACGTGATGCCCGCGCGCACGACCTCGGCGACATATGCGCCGTGATACAGGCCCAGCGCGATGAAGCCGACCACCACGACCGAGATCTTCAGGCCGGAATACGCGAACGCGTAATACATGAAGCAAACCTGCAGGATCAGCGGCGTGTTCTGGAAGAACTCGACGTACACGCGCGCAATGCCGCGCAGCACGCGTTTGCCGCTGGTGGCCATCAGGCCCAGCGTGAACCCGATGACCATCGCGATCAGCAGGCCCACGACAGCGCTCTGCAATGTGTTCCACAGGCCGTTCAAGAACGTGGCGCGGTATTGCCACACCGTTGCCCAAGCCTTTGCGCTGAATACTGTCTCCATGTTTTCGCCTCCGTTTGGGGGTACGGGGGTTACGCCGGGCTGCCGCCCAGACCCGCCCGGGGACTAGTCCCCGGACCCCATGTTCGCTTCGCGTATTGGTTAGGATTTTACAGGTTTTGCCGCAGCTTTGCGTGCGGCGATGGTTTGTGTCAGGTGTAAAAAGGGCACACAGCCGCATCCGATGCGGTCACAAGCTGGTATGTGCCGTTATGCGAAGTCAATTTTTCGTTTCCGCTAAGCTGAGCGCGGGAAGCGTAGCTGTGCTACGTTGACCAGAGCGAAGCAACGCGGAAGCGGAAAAGGGACGAGCAGGCGGCGCAGACCAGCGCAGGAACCGCATCCTGAAATAGAGGCGCACAGTGCTAGACTGCGCGCCTCTTTGTCATGTCAGCATGCCGTCTTTGTTTCAGACGATGGGCCGGAAATTACAGACCCCACTTCTCGATCAGGCCGTCGATGGTGCCGTCCTCGAGCCAGCCAACGATCAGCTCTTCGATCTTCGCGGAGAGCTCGCTGCCCTTCTTGGTCGCCACGCCGTAATCCTGCGGCGCGAAGCTGGCGTCGATGAAGCCGCGGTCGTCGGTCTTGTAGTTGGCCAGGATGGAGCGGTCGACGCAGAAGGCGTCAACGTCGCCGGCGTCGAGCGCCAGGCTGATGGCCGGATAGTCGTCGAACTCCTTGAAGGAGACGCCGCCGTTGAAGGTCGCAATCTCGAAGGCATCGGCGTCAAACGCGTCGATCACGCCGGCCTCGGCCATCGCGGTGGCCAGCGCCTTGGCGGAGGTGGAACCGGTGGACACGCCGACGACCTTGTCCTTCAGGCCGGCGAGGTCGGTGATGCCGCTGGCATTCTCAACCAGAACGGTGACGGCGTCCACGTAGTACGGCGTGGTGAAGTCCCAGCTCTCCTTGCGCTCGGGCTTGATGGTGAAGGTCGCGATGACGGCGTCCAGCTCATCGTTGTCGAGCATCTGGCCGCGGGTGGCGGCGGTGACGGTGGTGTATTCCACATCGTCGTAGCCCAGCGCCTCGGCGATCATCGCGCCAAGATCAATTTCCATGCCGGAGTATTCGCCGGTCATCTGATCGAGGTAGCCGAAGCCGTAAACATCCTGCTTGACGCCCACGCGGAAGGTGCCGTCGGCGGACGCAATCGCGGTCATGCTGCACAGCAGCAGGGCGGCCAGAACCAGAGCAAAGAACTTTTTCATGTCGGTTTCCTCCTTTAATTTGGGGGTTTATGATAACCTGCGGCGCTTTGGCCGCGGCTGTCAGCGGATGATCTTGCTGAGGAACGCTTTCGTTCTCTCGTGTTCGGGGTTGGTGAAGAAGTGCTCGGGCGTGCCCTGCTCGAGGATGTGTCCGCCGTCGCAGAAGATGACGCGGTCGGCGACCTCGCGGGCGAAGCCCATCTCGTGCGTGACCACGACCATGGTGATGTTCTCGTGGCCCAGCTCGACCATGATGTCCAGAACCTCCTGAACCATCTCGGGGTCGAGCGCCGATGTCGGCTCGTCGAAGTAGATGATCGGGTTTTTCACCGTCAGCGCCCTTGCGATGGCGATGCGCTGCTGCTGGCCGCCGGAGAGGGTCGAGGGGTAAACCTGCGCTTTTGGGGCCAGGCCCACGCGCTTGAGGTTCACCATCGCGAGGTCTTCGGCGTCGGCCTTGCTCATCTTCTTGAGCTTGATGGGCGCCAGCGTCAGGTTCTCCATGACCGTCAGGTGCGAGTAGAGGTTGAACTGCTGGAACACCATCGAGGAATACGCCTTGTTGAGCGAAGCGCGCGTCTTGTGGGTCATCGGGTGGCCGTCGATGAGCACCTCGCCGCTGGTGACGGCTTCAAGGCCGTTCATGCAGCGGATCAGCGTGCTCTTGCCCGAGCCGCTCGGCCCGATGATGACGAGCTTCTCGCCCTTGGGCACCTCAAGGTCAATGCCCTTGAGCACCTCGAGATGGCCGAATTTTTTATGCACATTCTTGAGCTTAATCACCCTGCATCCTCCTTGCGTTTTGGTCTCACGCTCAGGGAGGCTGGGGCCCCGCGCGTTCGGCATGGATTCAGTATAGCACAACGCTAAAGCATTTGCAAGTAAAATATTTGAAAATTTCATATTTAATTCGGATTTTGTAAAACTTGACGAGAATCGAACAAATTATCCTGCAATTATTCATTTGTGTTCACACATTTGCATCAGATCAACACACATCTTTATTATGTATGAATCTGCTTTTTTCGCTGCCGCATAAAATTTCGCGCCGTCTTTTCCCTGCCGCCGCCCCGTTTCCTGCATCGCGCGGGCGGCGTTCATGCATTTTAACGATGCGATGCGCGCGCCTCTCCTGCATATGTATACGGTAAGTCTGCAAAAATTATGCACATAAAAAACATCCGCCTCCCGCGCGGCGATGCCATGCGAAAAGCGGATGCGTATGTCGTTTTTGCGGCTTACAGGATGTAGCGGTGAAGGTCCATCAGCCGGGCCTCCTCGCCCAGATGCTCGGCGACGTAATCGCCGTTGATGGTGACCTCGACGTCGGGCATATCGCCGCCCGCGTTGAAGGAGATGTCCTCGAGCATGCGCTCAAAGAGCGTGTGCAGCCTGCGCGCGCCGATGTCCTCCTTGGTCTCGTTCTCGATCTGCGCGGCGGCGGCGAGGGCGTCCAGCGCGCTCTCCTCGAATTTGAGATGCACATGATCGACGGCGAGCAGCGCCTGATACTGGCGCGTGAGCGCGTTGTCGGTGCTCGAGAGGATGGCCTTGAAGTCATCCTTGGTGAGCGGCTTGAGGTTGACGCGCACGGGGAAGCGGCCCTGAAGCTCGGGGATCAGGTCGGTGACCTTCGCCACATGGAAGGCGCCCGCCGCAATGAAGAGCATGAAGTCCGTCTTGACCACGCCGTACTTGGTGGAGACCGTGCTGCCCTCGACGATGGGCAGGATGTCGCGCTGCACGCCCTCGCGGCTGACGTCCGGGCCGTTGCTCGAGCGCCCGGCGACCTTGTCGATCTCGTCGATGAAGACGATGCCGTCCTGCTCGGCGCGGCGCAGCGCCTCCTCGGTCACGGCGTCCATGTCGATGAGCTTGCTCTCCTCCTCGGCGACGAGCACGCGGCGGGCGTCGCTCACCTTCATGCGGCGCATCTTGGTCTTCTTGGGCATCATATCGCCCATGATGCTGCCGATGCTCACGCTCGCGCCGTTGATCTCCACGTCCTTGGGCGAGTCCTCGACCTCGACCTCGATCTCGTAGTCCTCCAGTTCGCCGCGCATGAGCTGTCCGCGCAGCTCCTCGGCCCTGCGCGCGACGCGCTGCTGCTCCTCGGCGGGCAGCTCGGGCGTCTTGGGCTTGTTGCCCAGGAGCACGTCGATGGGGTTGACCGGCTTGCGGTTGGGGTGCAGGATCAGGTCGACGATGCGGTCCTCGGCGAGCACGGTGGCGCGCGCCTTGACCTTCTCGCTGGCCTCCTGCTTGCACATGCGCACGCTGGCCTCCACGAGGTCGCGGATGATGCTCTCCACGTCGCGGCCGACGTAGCCGACCTCGGTGAACTTCGTCGCCTCGACCTTGACGAACGGCGCGTCCACCAGCTTGGCGAGCCTGCGGGCGATCTCGGTCTTGCCCACGCCCGTCGGGCCGATCATCAGGATGTTCTTGGGCACGATCTCGTCGCGGAGCTCCTCAGGGAGCTGCGCGCGGCGATAGCGGTTGCGCAGGGCCACGGCGACGGCGCGCTTGGCCTCCGTCTGGCCGATGATGTAGCGGTCGAGCTCGCGCACGACCTGCTTGGGCGTCAGTTCCATTGCAATCCCTCCCCGTCAGGCGTCCTCGACGATCACGTTGTGGTTGGTGAACACGCAGATGTCCGCCGCGATGTGCAGCGCCTTCTCGGCGATCTCGTGCGCGGTCAGGTTCGTGTTTTCCTTGAGCGCACGGGCCGCGGCGAGCGCGTAATTGCCGCCGGAGCCGACCGCTGCGACGCCGTCGTCGGGCGTGATGACCTCGCCCGTGCCGGACAGGATCATCAGCGTCTCGCCGCTGGCGACGATGAGCATCGCCTCGAGCTTGCGCAGCGCCTTGTCCGCGCGCCACTCCTGCGCCAGCTCCACCGCCGCGCGCTCGAGGTTGCCGCTGTACTGCTCGAGCTTCGCCTCGAAGCGGTCGCTCAGCGCAAACGCGTCGGCCACAGCGCCCGCAAAGCCCGTGACGACCCTGCCGCCGTATATGCGGCGCACCTTTTTGGCCGTCGCCTTGAAGATGGTCGATTCGCCCATCGTCACCTGCCCGTCGCCCGCCACGGCGATTTTGCCGTCGCGCAGCACGGCGCAGATGGTCGTTCCTCTCAAATTCATATCTATATTTCCTCCATGGATCGTTCTTTTTGTTATGTAACGGCTCTCGCCTCGTCTATCATACCACGAATCGCGAAATTCCGCACGCTTTATTTCGTGTCAGTCAAAATCGCAGGCAAGCGGGTTGCTGCGCAGCGCCTCGATGACGTTGAGCGCACGCGCGGCGATGTGGCCGTAGCGCTCCTGCTTGTTGCGGATGCGCTTTTCGTACGGCGCGATGAGGCCGAAGTTCGCGTTCATCGGCTGGAAATCGGTCGTGCAGCCCGCCACGTGGTGCGCGAGCGCGCCGATGGCCGTCAGGTTCGTGAAGTCGACCGGCTCCATGCCAAGGAGCTGCCGCGCGAGCGATATGCCCGCAACCATGCCGCTCGATGCGCTCTCGACGTAGCCCTCCACGCCCGTCATCTGCCCGGCGAAATACACGCCCGGCCGCGAGATCACCTGATAGTTCGCATCGAGGAAGCCCGGCGAGTGCAGGAACGTGTTGCGGTGCATGACGCCATAGCGCAGGAACTCCGCGTTTTCAAGGCCGGGGATCATCGAGAACACGCGCTTCTGCTCGCCCCACTTGAGCCGCGTCTGGAAGCCCACGAGGTTGTACATCGTGCCCGCCTCGTTCTCCGCGCGCAGCTGCACGACGGCATACGGCTCGCGGCCCGTGCGCGGATCAGTAAGCCCGACGGGCTTCATCGGGCCGAAGGCCATGACCATCTCGCCGCGCGCCGCCATGACCTCGATGGGCATGCAGCCCTCAAAGACCTGCGTGCCGTCAAAGCCGTGTACGTCGGCCTTCTCGGCGGTCAGAATCGCGTTGTAGAACGCATCGTATTCGTCCTTGTTCATCGGGCAGTTGAGGTAGTCGTCGCCCCGCCCGTAGCGCCCCTGTCTGAACACCTTGGTCATATCCAGCGACTCGCCGGAGACGATGGGCGCGGCGGCGTCGTAGAAATTGAGCGTCTGAAGCCCCGGCAAGCTCGCGATCTTTTCGGCGAGGGCGTCGCTTGTCAGCGGGCCGGTGGCGATGATCACGGGCGCGTCGGGGAAATCGACGACCTCGCGCCGCTCGATGGTGATGTTCGGGTGCTCGCTGACGGCCTTTGTGATGTACGCGGAGAACTTCTCGCGATCCACGGCCAGCGCGCCGCCCGCGGGGACCTGCGTCGCGTCCGCCGCGCGCATGATGAGGCTGCCGAGCTGGCGCATCTCCTCCTTGAGCAGGCCGACGGCGTTGGTGAGCTGGTTGCTGCGCAGCGAGTTGGAGCAGACCAGCTCCGCAAAGCCCTCGCTGTGGTGCGCGGGCGTGTAGCTGTGCGGCTTCATTTCGATCAGCACGACATGGACGCCGCGAGTCGCGAGCTGCCACGCGGCCTCGCAGCCCGCGAGACCCGCGCCGATGACGGTTGCATTGGGCATATGTTAAACCTCCAAAGTTGCATTAGAATGCCGCGAAGCGGAACATGGGGTCAAGGGGACCGGAGCCTGCCGCCGCCAGTGGCGGATGAAGGCATGCGGAGCGTCGGGAACGTAAAGGAGCGACCGAAGGGCGCGACTATTACGTTTCCCGGACCAGCGTCCCTTGTGGGGTTTGGGGCAAAGCCCCAACGTTCCCCCAAAAAGGCGAAGCCTTCCCTATGCCGTCAGGGAGCGAAGCGTTACCTGACGGGTTCAAACCGCCAACGCCCCGAATTTCCATAACCCAAAAACCAACGAGCCCCGTATGCGCCGGACAATGCGTTCCCCGCGCCGGGGCTCGTTTTTGTTGCGCACACACTTTCTGCATGGTATAATAAAACCGCTTCAATCCATTCAAATCGAGGTGCCGCATATGCAAAACCACGCCATGCTCGCCGAGCTGGGCATCATCGCCCTGTTCACCATCCCGCTCATCGTCTTGTTTGCCACCGACAAACGCAGGCGCAAACGTCGCAGGCTGCTCGAGCAGGACCGCTGCTCGGATGACGAGGCGCGCCCTGCGCCCAGCATGCAGAGGCAGCAGGCGATTCTCGAAGCGTTCATGGACAGATACGCGCTGACCGGGCTGCCCGAGGGCATGGAATGGTATGTCCGCGACCTCGACGGGAGAAACATGTACAATTACTATGAGCTCGAGTTCCCTGAGTGGAAATACGCGACGAGTACGGGCGCGCGCGACAGCAGGCGAAAGAAAAACGAGCTCGTCCGCTACGACAGCGTGCTCTTCGCCGATTATCTGATCTTCACGACACAGTCGCCGATGACGATGATCCGGTTCGTCAATGAGCTGCGCAGACGCGGCTGCCCGATCAGGATGAATGAATTGGAAAAGAAGAAGTACGGCGCGCCGGTCGGGCTGACCATAGATGATGTCGTGACGTGTTACCCGCCGGATGTCGATGTGGGGGAGTGGTGAGGCTGGCCGGACGGGTGACGCTTGCATGCCTGTGAACCGAAACATGACGAGCCTTGTGCGCCGGACGATGCGTCTGTGCGCGGCAGGGCTTCTTTTTATTGCGCATATACATCCGATATGGTATAATATTAAGGCTCAAAACGACCGATCAGCGAGGTGATGCATATGGGTGAGGGGTTGGTGATGCTTGCCGTGTTTGGCAGTTCGCCATCGCCTCGCGCATCGCGACGAAGCTGGCTACGGACAAACGCGAGCAAACGCGGCGGCGTCTGCTGCGCAGGGATCTTTATTCGGGCGAGACGATTCGCCGCGCGCCGAACAGGAGGACGCAGCGGGAGATTCTCGCGCAGTTCCTCGATCAATACAGCCTGTACGAACTGCCGCCCGCGATATCGTGGTATGTCCGCGACCTCGGCGTGAGCAATGTGCCGAATTACTACATTCTGTCGTTCCCCAAGTGGCGGTATGAGACGAAGACGGGCGCGCGTGACCGCAGGCGAAACGGGAACGCGCTGATCTGCGACAACAGTGTGCTGTACGCCGGACAGCTGATCTTCACGACGCCGTCGCCGACGAGGATGATCCGGTTTGTGAATGAGCTGCGCGCGCACGGCTGCCCGATTGACCTCAACGATTTGGAAAAGCGCAAGATCAACAGCATGCAGGCCGCGCGGAGCAGGCAGATGTCGCTGCATACCGTCGCGTCCATCGTCGCGGCGTTCGAGGAGAACCCGACGGAGTTCGAGCAGTTCTGCGCGCGACTGTTCCGCAAGATGGGCTTTTTCGTCGAGGTCACGCCCGAGACGAACGACGGCGGATACGATCTGTTCATGCGGCGGCAGGGCTCGATGTTCATCGCGGAATGCAAATGCTACAAGCCGGAGACGCCGATCGGGAGGCCGATGCTGCAAAAGCTCGTGGGCGCGAACGCGATCAAGCAGGCGGACGTCATGATGTTCATCACGACGAGCCGGTTCTCGGGCGCGGCGGTCGAGTATGGGCGAAAGTTTCACATGCACCTGATCGACGGCGAGCAGCTTATCGCGATGATGAACCGGTATATGCCGCCTGCGACGCAGGGCGCGCCGATGATGAACGCGCCGGTCGGGCTGATGCCCGCAGACCTCGCGCCGTATTTCCCGCCGGATGTTAAGCCGGAAATGTATTGACGGATATGCACGCGCTGCGAAAGGGCGGCGCGTTTTTTCTTTACAGAAACGGGAAAGCACGATATACTAAAAGGTAAGGCGAAAGCGAAAATGCGGGCTTTGAGGTGTATATATTGGAAGCTGCGCATTTGTTGGGTGATGGATGGGGCGTGTGTGCGGCGTGTCCGGCGACGATGGGTTTGCGTTGTGGTTGATGCGGCTTTTGCGCTTTGAACCCGTCAGGTAACGCTTCGCTCCCTGACTACATTTTATGTGGGATAGGGCTACGTTGGGACGCTGTCCCAAACCCTGTAAGGGACGCTGGTCCGGGAAACGTAATAGTTGCGCCCTTCGGTCGCTCCTTTACGTTCCCGACGCTCCGCCTGCCTTCATCCGCCACTGGCGGCGGCAGGCTCCGGTCCCCTTGACCCCATGTTCGCTTCGCGCCTTAATTCCTACTTTTTATTCCTCGTCGTCCTGCGGCGCAGGCACCTTTTCCCTACACGCTTCATTGGCGCAGAGGTAATAA
This sequence comes from uncultured Clostridia bacterium, assembly GCA_944362695.1. Classification (GTDB taxonomy): domain Bacteria; phylum Bacillota; class Clostridia; order Christensenellales; family Aristaeellaceae; genus Ventricola. Next base: position 23,842 of record CALVTQ010000108.1, on the reverse strand, counting down.
TTCTCCTTCTTGCCGCGCTTGAAGACCATATATCCGCCGCACTTAGGGCATTTCTCCTTGACCGGCATCTCCCAGCTCACGAAATCGCAGTCGGGATACCGCTCGCAGCCGTAGAACTTTCTGCCCTTGCGGGTCGTCTTCTCGTGCAGCTTGCCGCCGCACTTGGGGCACGGCGCCTCGATCTCGACCTGAATCGCCTTCGTGTTGCGGCACTCGGGGAAGTTCGGGCACGCGAGGAACCTGCCGAACCGGCCGATCTTATACACCATCATCGCGCCGCACTTATCGCACGGCACGTCGCTGACCTCGTCCTGAATCTCGACCTTCTCGATCTGCGACTCGGCGTGCTCGAGCGTCTTTTCAAACGGGCCATAGAAGTCGGAGATGACCTCGTGCCAGTCGCGCTCGCCCTCCTCGACCTCGTCAAGCCGCTCCTCCATATCGGCGGTGAACGCGAGATCGACGATGTCGCTGAAGTATTCCTTCATCATATCGGTGATCATCACGCCCAGCTCGGTCGGGTAGAGCTGCTTCTTCTCGCGCATGACATAGCCGCGTGCGAGGATCGTGGAGATCGTCGGCGCGTACGTGGATGGGCGGCCGATGCCCTTCTCCTCCAGCGCGCGAACGAGCGACGCCTCGGTATACCTTGCGGGCGGCTGGGTGAAGTGCTGCGTGGCCTCCGTGCCCGTGACCGTCGCCTCCAGGCCCTCCGTCAGGTCGATCAGCGCGGCGCTCGGCGCTTCCTCCGGCGCGTCGTCGCTGCTCTCCTCATACGCCACGGTATAGCCCGCGAACTTCACCCGCTCGCCGCCGCAGCGCAGTGCCAGACCCGTGTCCGACGCGATCTCGATCTGCTGCGTCTCATACACCGCCTCGGCCATCTGGCAGGCCACGAAGCGCTGGTAGATCAGCCTGTACAGGTTGAACTGGTCGCGCGACAGGCTGCCCTTGATGTCCTCCGGGCGCAGGTCGATATTCGCCGGGCGAATGGCCTCATGCGCGTCCTGCGCGCTCTTGCGGCCCTTATAGACGTTGGGCTTCTCCGGCACGAACTCCATGCCGTAGCGCTCGGCGATCATCGCGCGCGCGCCCGCGACCGCCTCGTCGCTCAAACGCACGCTGTCGGTACGGATGTAGGAAATGAGGCCCAGCGTGCCGCGGCCCTCGATGTCCACGCCCTCATAGAGCTGCTGGGCGATCTGCATGGTCTTGCTGGTGGTGAAGCCGAGCTTGCGGCTGGCCTCCTGCTGCAAGTTGCTCGTGGTGAACGGCGGCGCGGGGTGCTTGCGGCGCTCGCCGCGCTTGACGCTTTTGATCACGAAGCCGCCCTTTTCGATCCTGTGCTTGGCGTGCTCGGCCTGCTCGGCGCTCGTAATCTGCACGCGCGCGCCGTCGGCGCTGTGCAGCCTCGCCGTCAGCTTCTGGCCGTCCGCCTCGACCGTCGCCGTCACGTGCCAGTACTCCTCCGGCTCGAACGTCTCGATCTCGTGCTCGCGGTCGACGACCATCCTCGTGGCGACGCTCTGCACGCGGCCCGCGGAGAGGCCCTTCTTGATCTTCACCCACAGCAGCGGGCTGATCTTGTAGCCCACGAGGCGGTCGAGCATGCGGCGCGCCTGCTGCGCGTTGACCAGCTCCATGTTGACCGGCCTCGGGGTCTTGATCGCGCTCTTGACCGTCTTTTCGGTGATCTCGTTGAATTCCACGCGGCATGCGCTTTCCGGGTCGATGCCCAGGATCGTCGCCAGATGCCAGGAAATCGCCTCGCCCTCGCGGTCCGGGTCGGTCGCCAGCAGGACGGTCTTGGCGCCCTTGGCCTCCCGGCGGATGCGCTCGAGGACCTCGCCGCGCCCGCGAATGGTGATATATTTCGGCTCGAAGCCGTTCTCCACGTCCACGCCCAGCTGGGACTTGGGCAGATCGCGGACGTGGCCGTTGCTCGCCTCGACCTTGTACGTCCTGCCCAGGAATTTCGAAATCGTGCGCGCCTTCGCGGGCGACTCCACGATCACCAGCTTATACGACGGTTTTGATGTGCTCAATGCCATTCCTCCACGTCAAGCCAACGGCGCGCGCCCGGCGTTTTGCCCGAACGCGCCTTGTGCCGCAAGGCTTTTTCAAATCTCATTGCCAACAAAGGATACCAGCCCTTTTGTGATCTGTCAAGCGCCAAATCCCGATTTTATTAAAACTACCCCGATTCCGCGCCGATTCATCCCATTTTTCTGTCATAATAATATGAAGCGATTCCCGCGCCGCCGCCCCATGCATGCTGTGCCGCCGGGCCGCGTTTTATGCATGACCGCATGCGCCTTTGCGGTAAAAACACTCGACCGTGCCGCGCGTCTGTGGTATACTTTTTCGTATCATCACAGTCACAGAGGCCGCCATGCAAGCAGCTAAAATCGTCAAATCCGCCGTATTCGCCGCCATCGGCGTCGCGCTTATCGGGGCCATCGCCTTCTGGGGCGAGGGCGCGTATCTGTTCACCGTCGAGCCCGACCCCGATATGCCCATGGCCTTTTTCTATGTGCCCCTCTTCTTTTTCGCCGTCATGCTGCTCACGGCCATGCGCGGCATCGCCGATGTATGCAGGGAGCGCCCGTATGCGCTGCTGGGCGGCCTGTGCAAGATCGCGTGGCTGGGGCTCGTGCTGCTCGCGTGCCTGATGGATGTCGTGGGCTATCCCGAATCATTCTGGCTGCTGACCGTCTGCGCCGCGTTCCTGCTGCTCGTGGGCATATTCGTCGCCCGCAGCCTGCGCAATCTCCCGAAAAAGCCCGCCGCACAGCCCGCCGCGCGCGCCTTCATCCGCGCGGACGCCTCCGCCTGCCTCGACGCCGCCGTTGAGGAATACGCGCTGCTCAACAGCACCGCGCCCGACGTCGAAAGCGCCCGCGAGCGCATCCTCGACCTCGCCGGCGCGTGGATGGGCTGTTTTATCATCTGGGCCATGCGCCGCAATCTGACCAGCCTGATCCTCACGGATCGCCTCGGCCCGCGCATGGCGGACGACGTGCGCAGGGACCGCACGTCCCCCTACGCCGTCATCGCGCAGCTTGGCCACCGCGTCGAGCGCACCGACTTCGCCCCCGGCGCGCTGCCCTTCATCGACGCATACCTCCCCGACGGCTGCTTTGCCGATTACGCCGAGGCCGTCGCCTCCGACCCCTGCGTCTACTGCGCAAAGCTCACGCCCGACCGCCTCGCCGATCTCGACGCCCGCTTTGACGCCGCGCATCGCCGCTTCCTCACCGCGCGCGAGGCCGAGGCCATGACCGACGCCATCCTCATGCCCGACGAGCACCCCGATTTCATCCGCCGCGCCGCCGCGTGGCCCGCGATGGACGCCAAGCTCGTGCTCATCGCCTCACCCGGCGTGGACGAGGCGTACATCGCGCGCTGCACGGACGCGCTCGCCTCGTCGGGCGGCGTCCTCGCCGATGCCATCGCCGAAGCTTGCGTCCGGTCCGGCTATGCCGAAAAAGAAACGGGCCGCCGCGCCCTCGAGGACTGGCAGCCCGATTTGATGCTGATCTATACGCCCTACGGCGGCGAACCCGCCTTCTGCGTCAGCGGCGAGGCCGGTTTTGACCGCGAGCACGGCTTCGGCGCGGTCGTGCGCGGCGGGCGCGTTCTGTTCTGCTCCGGCCGCGTCGACGCGGAGAGCCTGTCGCCGTGGTCGCTCGACATCGCCCCGTGATCACGCCAGCGCGTATTGACGCCCCGGCAGCACGCGGATGAGCCCATCCAGCTCGAGCATCGTCAGCTGCGTGCCCAGCTCGCCCGCGTTCAGGCCCGTGACCTCGGCCAGCGTGTCGAAATCGAGCATGCCGCCCTCCAGCGCCGCGACGATCCTCATCTCCTTTTCGCCCAGCCCGGCATACCGCTGCGGATCGGCCCTGCGCGGCGCGTCCTCTGCGGGCTTCCTGCGCGCGGTGGGTTTGCGTTCGGCGGGCTTTCGCGCGGCGGGCTTTTCCCCGGCAGGAGGCTCGTCCTTCGGCTCGATCTTCGCGGTGAGGATTCTGCGCGAGGGCGGCATCATGTCCCGCCCAGCCTTCTGCGCCTCGCGCAGCTCCTTGCGGCCCACGGGCAGCACGTAGCGGTCGATGATGTTCAGGATGTCCGCACCGCCTGTGATGAGCTTTGCGCCCTCGGCGATGAGCGTGTTGGGCAGCACGGAGTTGACCTCGCCCACGTCGCCCGGCAGTGCGAACAGCTCGCGGCCCTCGTCCAGCGCGATGTGCGCCGTGTTGAGCGCGCCGCTGCGTGCTGGCCCCTCGATGACGGCCACGCCGTGGCACAGGCCCACGACGATCCTGTTGCGCTCCAGAAAGCTGTATTTGTCGGGATGCCTGCCCATCGGGTATTCGGTGATGACGCTGCCGCCCGTCTCCACGATGCGCTCCACGAGGCCGCGGTTGCCGCGCGGATAGAGCTGGTCGTGCGCGCCGCCGAGCACCGCGATCGTGCGCCCGCCCGCGTCGAGCGTCCCCTCGTGCGCCGCCGTGTCGATGCCCAGCGCCAGCCCCGACACCACGCACGCCCCGCCGCGCACCAGCTCCGCCGATATGCGCCTGGCGTGGGCCATGCCGTATTCGCTCGCCCTGCGCGTGCCGACCATCGCGATGGCCAGCTCCGCGTTCAGGTTTGTGCTGCCGCGCACAAACAGCACGTGCGGCGGCCTCGTGATGCGCTTGAGCAGCGGCGGATATATCGCGTCGCCGATGGTCAGCAGCTCCACCCCGGCCTCGCGCATGGCGTCCAGCTCGCGCTGTGCGTCCTGCCGCTTGGCGCAGACGGCCTCGACGTTCGCCTCGCCGAGCACGGCGGCAAAGCGTTCCGGCTCCTCGAGAACCTCGTTCATGTCCTCCGTCTCCATCATCAGCAGATGCCGCAGGCCGTAGCTGATCCCCGGCACGCCCACAATCAGCGCCAAGGCCTCCCTGTCGGTCATGTTTTCCCTCCGTATTCCGCCGTTTCCGGCAGCATTTCCGTTTTTTTCATTGTAACGCCTTGTGCGGATTTGTCAACCGTCTGCGCGCAATTCCCGCCCGGCGTTCTCCCTTTTATCATAACTCTTTTGAGTTAATCTTTTCAATCCGAAATATCCTATCCCAAAAGGGGTGATATCGGTGGATATCGGAGAAGCCGTCCGCCTGCGCATCCTCGCCCTCTGCGACGCGCGCGGCATCACGATCAACGGCCTGTGCACGCGCAGCGGCGTCACGCAGTCCACGGTGAACAACATCATCAACGGCCGCAACCACAGCACGACCGTCTCAACCGTCAAAAAGCTCTGCGACGGGCTGGACATCACGATCACGGCGTTTTTTGACGACCCGCTCTTCCTCGATCTCGATCAGGAGGTGTGCTGACCCTTCGGCCTCCGTTTTTGCATCGCGTTTTGGCGCACCGCACCCTGCGGTTTCGCGCTTTTTTATTTTACGCCTCACGGCGCGCGCCCCGGCCCATTCCTTCCATTATATATGCCCACCCCGCGCTGCCAAAAGAAAACGGAGCATCCGCCCCGCCGGACAAGCGTCCCGCGAAATGCGAATGTTCCGTCTTTTTATGCCGTTTAGAAGCTGCGTCCGCCGCCGCCGCCACGGGAGCTGCCGCCGCCGAAGCTGCCGCCGCCGAACCCGCCGCGCGACCCTCCGCCGAAGCTGCCGCCTCCGAAGCTGCCCCCGCCGAAGCTGCGTCCGCCGCCGCCCCCGCGCGAGCTGCCGCCGCCGAAGCTACCGCCGCCGAAATTGCGCGGTGTGCGCGGCGGTCTCGGGGTTCTGGGCCTGCTGCTGTATCCGCCCCCGAAGCCGCCCGTCGGGGGACGGCGGTTATTGCGGTTGTTCCTGCCGGTGAACAAATCCCACAGCCAGCCGAACATCATGTAGCGCAGGCATCCGCCGCCCGATGTCATCAGCCGCAGGAACACCACCACGAAGACCATGAACACCACGACGCCCACGACCATCGCGAAGAACCCGCCGCCCGAATCGCTTCTGTAACTGTAAGAATACGAACCGTCTTCGGCGCCGGATCTCACCGTGCCGTTGGTCGTGCTCGCGGAGAGCGACTTGCCCTGCGCCCTGGCGAGGTATTCGCACACGTCGGTGTACAGCGCGCGCATGCCCTTGTCAAATTCGTTGTCGGCGAAGTAGTCGATGTTCTCGTCGATCAGCTCGCCGCATGTGCTGCCGGTCATCGTGCGGTCAATGCCCTTGCCCGTGCCGATGAAGATCTCCCGGTCGCCGCGCGCGAGCAGCACGACCACGCCGTCGTTGTTCTCGCTGCCGATGCCCCATTCGTTGATGATGTCGGTCGCATAATCGGCGGCCTCCATGCCGTCGAGGTAGTCCACGACCACCGCAATCGCCTGATTGCCGGTCGCCTCCTCCAGCGCCGCGCCGGTCTCGCGGATTTGGCTTATCGTCGTATCCGACAGCACGTCCCCGCTGAAATCGTATGCGTAGTCAAATTCCTTCGGCTTATCCGGCACATCCGCCAGCGCAAACGCCGCCGTCAGCAGCATCGCGAGCGCCAGCAGCACAGCCAAGCATTTTTTCATCGGCTTATGTTCCTTTCTGCGGCGCATCCTCCGCGCCGCGTCCCTCGCTGTTTTCCCGCTCAAGCGCGTCGAGCTCCTCCCGCATCGCCTCGTCCTCCTCGCGGATGCGCGCCGCGAAGCCGCCGACGTGGTGGCCGATCATGCCCGCCGCGAACGCGATGGCCGCGATCATGACCACGCAGACGATCAGCACCGCGACCAGCGCCTCGGGCGACGTCTTGACCGCCGTGAACGCAATCTTGAGGTTCGCGGGCGACAGCCCCTCGAATATGCTCATCAGATGCCCTCGTAGTAGTCCGGCTCGACAAACAGCGCGCGCAGCGGCAGGCTCTCGTAAATCTCGACCGCCTTGTCGGCCTTGTCGTTAAAGTCGCGGGCCTCCTGACGCAGGAAGTTGCCCTGCTCCGTGAAGTCGTCCAGCGCCCGTTGGAGCATCGTCTGTCCCTCGGCGTCGAGCCCGTCCCGCGCGGCGTCGGCCAGCGCCGTCACCTGCGTCTGAAGCTGCTGGTCATAGCGGCTGATCTGCTGCGCGGTGTCCTGCGGGCGCATGCCCTCAATCGTCTCCTCCAGCAGCGCGACCTGCTCGTCCACGCCGTCCGCGCGGCTCGCCGCCGTGATGACATTGCCCGCCGCGTCCAGCCTGTCCTCGACGATGCTCTCCACGTCGCCCCAGCGGATGAAGTCCTTGGGCGTCGCGTTTTGCAGCGCGCGCATGTTGCCCACCGGCAGCGCCAGCACGCACAAAAGCACCAGCGCCGCGATGCCCGCCTTGACCGGCAGGTTGTAGAGCTTGCCCAGCGCGCCCGTCATTTCCTTTCCCTGCTTGGGGGCCTGCTGCGGGGCCTTCTGCGCGCGCCCCGCGCTCTGCCTCTGCGGCATCTTCTTCGCCATTCCCTGCATGCGTCATCCTCCTCACTGTGCGCTGCGGCGCGCCTGCCGCTGCGTCTCAAGCGATTTTTCGATCTCCGTGAGCTCCACCAGCAGCGCGCGTCCCGTCTCCTCGGCGCGCTCCCGGTCGCCCTGCGCTTCGTTTTCGGCGTATTGCTTCGTCTGTGCGCGCAGCTCGTCCGCGCCAAGCCGCATGCCGCGATCCGCACGTCCGGCGAAATCGCCCTGCATCGTCAGCGACTCGTTCGCCCGCGCGAGGCCCAGCGCCGCCGCCATCTGGCTCTTCCACAGCGGAATCGTCACATCCAGCGCGCTCTGCAGCCGCTCGCAGGCGAGCTTGTCGCTATTTTGCACGAGGCGAATCTGCGCGGCGAGCTGCGTGCTGGCGACCTGCGTGACGCGGATGTCCTGCACGCGCCGCTCCATCTGCGCCGTGTCCGCCCCGCGCGCCTTGCCTTGACGCACGGCCTCCTCGCCCACGACGATCAGCGAACACAGCTCGCGATACAGCTCCTCGTTGCGCTCGTAGAGCCGCTCGAGCAGCGCGCTGTCGCGCATGAGGGCCACGCGCCTGTCGGTCATCTCGTCGGCGCTCCTGCCGATGGTCTCCTCCGCGTCCTCGTAGGCCCTGCGCAGGTCGGCCAGCGAGCTTCCCCCGCCGAACAGGCGCTTGAGGAAGCCCTTCGCCTCCTGCGCAAACGAGCATTTCTGTATGCTCTCGGCCAGCCGCGTCAGCGTGTCGCCCAGCGGCTGTATGTCGTCGTCCATCATCCGGCGCAGCGCCACGTCGGTGAAGGCGTTCATCTCCTTCTGCGCCTTCGCGCCGAAGCCCAGCACGGCGGCGTGGTCGGCGATGTCGATGCGCGCGGCCATCTGCGATATCCGGCTCTGCATGTCCGCGCCGAGCTGGCTCATTTCGGGCACGATGCCCTGCTCCGGCACGAGCGCGAATTGCGAAAACTCGCCCATTTATTTGCCTCCCTGCGTGAACAGCCCGGCGAACGGGTCCTCCTCGCCCGCCTTTTCTTCCTTCGTATCGGTCACATCCGCGTCCTCTCCGGTCAGCCCGTCGGCGCGCAGCATGTCGGCGAGCACGTCCATCTCGCTCTCCAGATTGATGAAGCGGTATTCGTTGAGCGCGTCGAGCTGCTTGTGGAAGGCGCTCTGCACGCTGGCGACGGCGGCGTCGATCTTCGCGGCGATCTGCGCGCTCTGCCCGGCGCGGATCTCGCCCTCGAGCTTGGCGCGGGCGTCCAGCACCTTCTTGGTCGCCGGCAGGTAGTAGCGCAGGAACGTGCGCATCGAGGAGAGCATGTTCGGCTGCTCCTCAAGCCGCAGAAGCATCTGCCTGCACGTGGCCACGATGTCGGCGATTTTGGCCGAGAGCGCCGGGTCGGCAATCGCCTCGTCCGCCTTCTCGATGTCCGCGAGCATGCCGCGCGCCTCCACGATCAGCGCGTCCACGTCGGCGCTGCCCGATTTCGGCCCGATCTCCACCTCGACCACGCGGTCGGGGAACAGCCTCTTGCCCAGCACGAAGCCCAGAAGGCCCACGGCCGCGGCGATCAGATAGATGCTGATGCTGCCGGAAATGCCGAAAATCAGCGCCAGAGCCAGCACGCACACGCCCGCCACGACAAACGGCGCGCCGGAGCGAATCGTCTCCTTTTCCATATGCTTTATCCTTTCTGTATCGGGGTCATTCGCCCCGCCGTCAATCGTCGTTGTCGCGGTAGACCGCGCTGACCTGCGCCTGCGTGGGCTTCGCGCCGTAGGAGATCCACTGCTGCACGAAGCTGTCGCCGATCTCAAACGTCACCGCGATGCGCTGCCCGGCGGGGAGCACGATGTCCTCGAGCGTGCGCGCCCCGGCGTAGACCAGCGTGCCGTTCTCTGTGAACAGGCCGTAGCTGACCGTCGGCTCTTCGGCGTCGGTGTCCGTGTCGTTGACCAGCTCGCAGGTCACGGTGATCGGCCCGTCCTCGCGCATCTGCGTCATGGCCGCCGTCACGCTGAGCTTGCGGTTGCCGTAGGCCACGTCGACCGGCATGTACTCAAGGCGGTAGTCGATGCCCGTCACCTGCGGCAGCTCGACCGTCTCGCCCTCCTCGCCGATGATGCGCACCACGTCGTATACATAGCCGTGCTCGCCGGGGTTGATGAAGCTGGGCCATATGCGCTCGACCTGCTGGTCGGCGAGCAGCTGTTCGCCGCTGATGACCTCGAGCATGCCGTCCTCCAGCGCGATGACGTGGTCGCTGTTGTTGAATATCTGCGCGTAGCAGTACACGGTGTATCCCTCGTCGGCCTGCTGGATGCTGCACGCCGCCTGCGAGATCACGCCGCTCGCCTCGATTTCGGCCTCCTCCGCCAGCGCCATGCCGCCCAGGGCCAACGCCGCCGCCAGCACCGCGCTCATCATCTTCTTCATGTTGCTTCCTCCCTGCGGCCCGCGCCGCGTCCCAAGGTTCGCTGTGATAAAATGATAACATATCCGCGCCGCCGCTTCAAGCTGACCGCGCATACAATGTCGCTCCCGGCGCTCAAAAACACGCTTTTGACGCGCCATCGTCCCGGGCGTTTCAAAAAGGCGCAGGAAAGCCAGCCTTCGCCGCGCTTTGCATGCGCCTGTTTATCTTATGAATCAGTCGATGTAGTAATCCTCCGGCACGGGCGTCTCGCGCGGCGTCACGCCGACATAGATCACCGGCGCGGCGGCCTTGTAGGTGTCGGTGTGCATCAGCTTGCGCTCGACCTCCTGCCCCTTCGCGTCGCGGGTCACCAGCCACGCCTCCACGACGTAGCCCTTGCGGCCCTTGCTCGTCTGGTATTCCTCGTCGTCGTAGATGACGTACATGCCGTCCTTGTCCTGCCTGTATTCCGTCTCCGGCAGCGGAATCTCCTCGACGACCTTCGATTCGAGCTTGTAGGTGTAGCCGTTGGGGTCGGGCCTGCCGTGGATGGTGAACTTCGTGCGCCAGTAGTTGTCCCTGCCGTGGTAGTACTCGGCGCTGATGAAGATCTCGGCCTCCGTCGAGTTCTTGAACACGAAGTCGTAGCGGTCGTCGGACACGGTCGCGTCAAGGCCCATTTCGACGTAGCTCGAGGGGATGGCGTGCGCCGTGCGCTTGACGATCTCAAGGCCCGCGTTGGATACCGCGTTGTACAGGGTGCTGGATACCTGGCAGATGCCGCCGCCCACGCCCTCGACGTACTCGCCGTACGCAATTTCCAGCGCCGGCCAGTATCCGTTGTCCGTCGTGCGCTTTTTGGCGACCTTGTTGAAGGAGACCGTCTCGCCGGACTTGATGATCAGCCGGTCAAAGCGCTCCGTGCCGACGCGGATGTTCTCGTGGCGGCTCTCGACGTAATCGCCGGTCTTGCCGATGCTCGTCTCAAACGACGCCAGCTCGACGATCTGCCCCTCGAGGTATTCGCGGGTGACATCGGCCTCCACGGTCGTGGGCGTGAGCTGCACGGTGCCGGTTTCAAGCCGGTTGACCATGCCCATGATCTGCTCGTTGAGGCCGAAGACGTCCAGCTCGACGCCCGGCACGTCGTCGGTGTATGTGTACGGCGGCCAGATGTCCGGATCGTCCACCACCACGCGCGTGGCGTTGACCGGCGCGCGGTCGACTTCGTTTTTGATCTGGGTGACGATCTGGTTGACCGCGCTCATGTCGTATGTCAGCGTCGTGTAGACCTTCTGCGGCTCCTCCTCCAGCGCCTTGACCTGTTCATAGCGCTGCTGCGAGCTGCCGGTGTGGCCGATGGACCACAGCCTGTCGAGCTGGTCGGCGACGTCGAACTGCATCTTCAGGTCGTCGCCGTTGATGACCCAGCTTCGCCCGTCGCCGGTCGTCAGCGTGATGCTCCAGTTGGCCAGCTGCGAGGTCACCAGCGCGGTCACGTCGGACGCGGCCTGATCCAGCGTCTTGCCCTCCAGCGGTATGCCGTTGACGTATATATTCGGATAGAACACGCCGTCGCCGCGGTCGAGCGTCTGTTTGATGTCCATCAGCCGCGCGCCGCCCATCGCCAGCAGCACGATCAGCGCGACAGCCGCGATGCCCGTCAGCGACGCGATGGCCGTGCGCTTCCTTCTCTGGGCGATGCGGCGCTTTTCCTTCGCGCTCAGGTGCGCGGGCTGCTTTTTGGGTTTGCTTACCTTCTTTTTCTTCGGCGCGGCCGCCTTCTTTTTGGGCTGCGCGCTGCGGCTGACCTCCTCGCCGCCGGTCATATCCACGGCTTCTGCGGGCGCGCGGCTCTGCGTCTGCTTCTGTGCGCCCGTCCTCGGGGGCAGCGGCATCTCGCGCGGCGTCTGCGCGCTCAGGGGCTTGCTGCTTTCTATCTTCGTGCGGCGCTGCGCTGCGCCGGATACCTCGTGGGCAGAGACCATCCAGTCCGGCGTCTCGTCCTCCCGGCTCACCACAATGCGCATCGGTTCGGCGGGCGTTTCTTCCTCCCCCTCGATGTACAGCGGCTTTCTTCTTCTGCGGTGCGGTTCATCCATCGGCATGGACCCCCACCTCCTTTTTTATTGAACGGACATATTCGCCCTGTTACTGTATAGCAATTCATCTTATATCATACTTCATTCCCGCGGCTTATGCAAGGGTTATTTTCCGCCCGCCGGTCTGATTTGAAATTTTTCTGAAATTAACCCTTGACAATTCCGCCCCGCCCGCATATAATATACACGTTGCATCCCATGTGCAGCAATTGAATACGCGGTAGTGCTGGAATTGGCAGACAGGCACGTTTGAGGGGCGTGTGTTGTATGACGTATGGGTTCAAGTCCCATCTACCGCACCAAAGAAGCTCTTGGTTTTCCGAGAGCTTTTCTTTTTTACACATATGCCACGGCAGCCCGGTATCCATAAAGGGAAATTCGCTTTCCGCCGCGAATTTATCCATCACGCTCAAATACGCGCCGATCGGAGGTTCACCATGAACACTGCTATCTTGACCATTGATGATTTTCCATCCGCGAACACGCCTTCCATCGTCGACTACCTCAAATCCCACAACATCCGCGTGATCTTCTTCTGCCTCGGCAGCCGCGTGAAGCAGTACCACGACGAGGCCGTCTACGCGCTCCAAAACGGCATGATCGTGGGCAACCACAGCTTCACCCATCCCGGCTTTTCCTCGCTGACCTATGAGCAGGGCGTTGAGGAAATCGAGAAGTGCGAGGCCGTGCTCGATCAGCTCTATGCCGACGCGGGCGTGGCGCGCACGTATCGCCCGTTCCGCTTCCCCTATGGCGACAAGGGCGGCGAAAACAAGGAGGCCTTCCAAAAATACCTGCGCGAGCATGGCTTTTCGAAGGTCATGGACACCCAGCTTCCCTATCCGTGGTGGAAGGAGCAGGGCCTCGACCGGGATATCGACACGTATTGGACGTTCGACTTCGCCGAGTACAACATCCGCCCCGGCACGGGCTTCACCAAGGACGACGTGTTCGCCCGCATGCACGACGAACATCCCCATTCCGGCGCGCCGCTCTTTGCCGAGGGCAGCCGGCATATCATTCTTTTCCACGATCACCCCGAGACCGAGGCGCTCGTGCCGGGCTATGTGCCGCTGTTCATCGGCTATTGCCTCGAGCGCGGGCTGACGTTTGACGACCCCGCGTTCCTGTGATTCCTGCGGCTCCCGCTTCGGGGGCCTTTTTTTGTGCGCGTCGTCCTTTGCCATGCCGCAAAAAGCCGCGCCCCAAACCGGAACGCGGCTCTTTGTTATGCTGTTTACAGTGATGCGGTTCGCGCCTTCATCACGGCTGCTTGCCGATGTAGGCCAGGATGCCGCCGTCCACATACAGGATGTGGCCGTTGACGAAGTTGGAGGCGTCGGAGGCGAGGAACACCGCCGGGCCCTGCAGGTCGCTCGTCTCGCCCCAGCGCGCGGCAGGGGTCTTGCTGACGATGAACTGATCGAACGGATGGCGGCTGCCGTCGGCCTGGCGCTCGCGCAGCGGCGCGGTCTGCGGCGTGGCGATGTAGCCCGGTCCGATGCCGTTGCACTGGATGTTGGCCTCGCCGTACTCGGAGCAGATGTTGCGGGTCAGCATCTTCAGGCCGCCCTTCGCCGCGGCGTACGCGGAGACGGTCTCGCGGCCCAGCTCGGACATCATCGAGCAGATGTTGATGATCTTGCCGTGGCCCTTCTCGATCATGCCCGGGATGCAGGCCTTCGACACGATGAACGGCGCGTTCAGGTCGACGTCGATGACCTTGCGGAAGTCCGCAGCGCTCATCTCGAGCATCGGGATGCGCTTGATGATGCCGGCGTTGTTGACCAGGATGTCGATGATGCCGACCTCCTCGCGGATCTTGGCGACGGTGGCCTGCACGGCCTCCTCGTCGGTCACGTCGCAGACGTAGCCGTGGGCCTTGATGCCCTTCTCCTCATAGGCCGCCATGCCCTTGGCCACGAGGTCGGCGTTGATGTCGTTGAAGACGATCGTCGCGCCCGCCTCGGCCATGGCGGTGGCGATGGCGAAGCCGATGCCGTAGGAAGCGCCGGTGACAAACGCCACCTTGCCCTCAAGGCTGAAATTCTTCATGAAATCGTTCATTGGAAAAACCTCCTTATTATGTATCGCTGTCACGCGCGGACGGATTCGTCAGCGCAGGTCCATCGGGTCCAGGTTGTCCATGTCGTCGAATTCCTGATTCTCGCCGCACATGCCCCAGATGAAGGTGTAGTTGCTCGTGCCCACGCCGGTGTGGATGGACCAGCTCGGTGAGATCACGGCCTGCTCGTTGTGCATAATGATGTGGCGCGTCTCGGTCGGCTCGCCCATCATGTGGAAGACGACGTTGTTGTCCTTGAGCTCGAAGTAGAAGTAGACCTCCATGCGGCGCTCGTGCGTGTGGCAGGGCATGGAGTTCCAGTTGCTGCCGGGGGCCAGCTGCGTCATGCCCATGCAAAGCTGGCAGCTCTGCATGACAGCCGGGTGGATGTACTGGTTGATGACGCGCTTGTTGCAGGTCTCCATCGCGCCCAGCGGCCTCTTGTTCGCCTTGTCGATGTCGATCTTGACGGTCGGGTACGTCTTGTGCGCCGGGCAGGTGTTGATGTAGAACTTGGCCGGGTCGGCGGGGTCGTCGCTGGCAAAGACCAGCGTCTTGGCGCCCATGCCCACGTACAGGCCGTCGTACTGCTTGAGGTCGTAGACCTCGCCGTCCACGGTGATGGTGCCCTTGCCGCCGATGTTGATGACGCCCATCTCGCGGCGCTGCAGGAACGTGTCGCTCGCCAGCTCCTTACAGCCGACCAGCTCGACCGTCTTGTCCACGGGCATCACGCCGCCCGCGATGATGCGGTCGAAGTGGGAATAGGTGAGCATCGCCTCGTTCGGCGCGAACACGGTCTCGATGAGGTATTCGCTGCGAAGGCGGTCTGTGGTGTAATGCTTGGCATCCGCAGAGGCGGACGGCTGGCGAACGGTCAGCACCATTGGAAAGCCCCTCCTTTTGATATCGCCGGACGCATCCGGCGCTTCTTTTTTCCTCGCTCGGGCGCGGGCTGCGCAGCCGTGCGCAGGCATTTGCGCCCATAGTCCGATACCATTATAGCACAACCCCACGCCATTTGCCATATGTCCGCACAAATTTTTCTATTTTTCGTGCAAAACTTCTGTCAGCTTTGTCAAATCATCAGACGTATCGCGCCCGCGCATACTTTTTTCCGCGATGCACACAATACACTCAAATTGTGCAAGGGAGGAATGACCGTGGAGGGCGCCGTCGCGCTGACCCCCGCGCTTTGCCGCAACATCGAGATTTTCCGCGCCCGCCTCGGCGCGCCGGACAACGCCGACGTCATCCTGCGCCGCTTCCGCTCCGGCGCGTTTGAGAGCGCCGTGCTCGCCATCGACGGCATGACGGACACCCTCGCCGTGGACGAGCACATCCTGCGCCCCTGTCAGGATTTGCCCGAAACAGCCGGTGCGGACGTCCCGCCGGACGAGCGCGTCGCCTTCCTCATGGGCCACGCCGTCTCCGTGCTGCCCATGAAGATGAAAACGAATATCGACGAGCTGATCGCCGACGCGCTGTCGGGCCAGTGCGTGCTCATGAGCGACGGCTGCACGAGCGCATGCGTCATGGACACGCGCGGGTTTGAAAAGCGCCCCGTCATGCGCCCGGAGGCCGAGCAGGTCGTCCTCGGCCCGCACCAGAGCTTCAACGAGGCCATCCGCACCAACATCACGCTGCTGCGGCGCATCGTGCAGCGCGAGGAGCTGACGACCGAGTTCATCTCGACCGGCGGCGCGATGAAGACCCGCTGCGCCCTGCTCTATCTGCGCGGCACGGCGGACGAGGCGATGATCGCGCGCATCCGCAGGCGCATTTTGGCATGCGACAGCGGCTTCGCGCTCACCACCGGGGACATCGAGCAGCTCGTCGAGGATCACCCGCTCTCGCTGATCCCGCAGTGCGTGACGACCGAGCGGCCCGACCGCGCCGCGTCGTTCCTCGCCGAGGGGCAGGTCGTCGTGCTCACCGACGGCTCGCCGCTGGCCCTCGCCGCGCCCGCCACGCTCTGGCACCAGCTGCACACGCCGGACGACTCGTCGATGCGCTGGCAGTACGGCACGTTCCTGCGCCTCGTGCGGCTTCTGGGCATCGCGATTCACCTGCTTTTGCCGGGCGTCTACCTCGCCATCCTGTGCTTTCACCCGGAGCTGCTCTCGCCGATGCTGCTGACCAGCGTTTACGAGACGTCCGCGCGCGTGCCGATTCCCGTGCTGGCCGAGGCGCTGCTGATGACGCTGGCGTTTGACCTCATCAACGAGGCCGGCCTGCGCGCGCCGGGCGCACTGGGCAACGCGCTGGGCATCGTCTCCGGCCTGATTCTGGGCCAGGCCGCCGTCAGCGCCGACATCGTCAGCCCGCTCCTGCTCATCATCGTCGCGGCGAGCGGCTTGGGCGGCTTCTGCGTGCCGAGCTACGCGCTGGGCATCGGCCTCAAAATTGCGCAGCTTGCGCTCATCCTCGCGGGCGCGCTGGGCGGGCTCTACGCGCTGGGCCTCACCGCGTTGGCGCTTTCGTGCGCCGCGTGCAGGCTGTCCTCCGCCGGTTCGCCGCTGACCGCGCCCGTCACGCCCCGCCGCCCGCATAACCCCGACATCCTGCTGCGCCTGCCGCTGCGCTTCCAAAAGGCGCGTGCGTTCTTCGCGGAGCACACGTGACGCATGCCGCCAACCCTTCTTTTGCTTACTACACCAGCGCCCGCCGTCTTCGTTGAACGCACGCGATTTACGACGATGTTTTTCCTTTTGCTTACCGCACCCGCGCCCGCCGGTTTCGTCTTTCTTTTTTAATAGCGCGCCCGCCCGGCCCGCTCTGTCCGGACGCGCCCGACTCACGCGCCCCCGTTTCTTTTGCGCAGCACACCGCCCCAACCGCCGCGTCCGAAAGCGAGGTCTTCCCTTTTGCAAAACACCGCCCTTGAATCCCGCGTGCGCGCCGCCTATCGCGCGCAGGCCGCAGCCGCCGCGTTCGCATGCGGGGCCGCGACGTTCGCGCTCGGCTCCGGGCTGGCCGTGCCCATGTGCCTGAACGCCGCGTATATCGCCGCCGTGTGTGCCGTCCCCGCGTCGGGTCTGGCCGCGTATGCCGCTTGCCGCCTGCGAGCGCGCGGGCCGAGGCCGCTCTTGCTGTGCATGGCGCTGACCGCCGCCGCGCTGCTGCTCCTTCTCGCCTGCGCCCAGCTCGCCGGGCAGCTCCTGCTTTCCCGCGCCGCCGCGCTCTATGTCTGCGCGGTCACGCTCGGCGGGGCGCTGCTCTGTGCGCTCTGCGGCGAGACGGGCGTCTCCCGGCTGTGCTTCGCGCTGCGCATCGCCGCGCCGGTGCTGCTCGCCGTGCTGGGCGTCGCGGGGCTGTCGGGCCAGTGGCACGCGGGGCTTTTCCCGCTCTTGGGCAGCGGCCTCGTCCCGCTCGGCCTCGGCGCGTGCGCGTGCCTGCCCGCGTGCATCCCGGCGATGATGCTCGCCCTGCCGCCCGCCGCGCTCGCCGATGCCGGTGAAGATGCGCTCGCCTGCCCACCCCCGCCGCCCGCGTTCTTCGTGCGCCGCGCCGTGCTCGGCAGCCTTGCGGGCGCGCTGCTCACGCTGCTGCTGACGCTGTGCAACGCATACGAGACGCTGCGCACGCTCGACACGTGGGGCAGCCGCATGGTCATCCTCTCGCAGGCCGACCCCCACGGCGGGCTCGTGCAGGAGCTGCTCACCCTCGTCCAGCTCCTCGCGCTGACCCTCGGCGCTTCGGCCATGCTCGCGGGCGCAGAGCAGGCGCTCCTCCGCTTCCGTCCGTCGATGAAAAATGCGCGCGCCGGTTTGCTGATCCCGGCCATTGTGTGCACCGCCGCGATGACGCTTTCTCTGGTCTACGGCTATGGCCCGCTGCTCGCCGCCGCCCCCGCGACGCTGGCGATCCTCGCGCTGCTGACGATGATCCCGATGCGCAGGACGCGCACTATATAAAAGGAAGAAATTCCCCACGACACCGCCCGCCGCAAGGCACATCGCGCCCCGAACCGCGTTCACCCGAATGAAGAACCCTCCCCTGAATGTGCAAAACAGCACGTTTTCCAACATGGAAAAAGTCCCCCTGAATATGCAAGATTAAACAGCGAGCCGCCGCGTTCACACGCACCGCAATCCCCCAAACCAACCGTCCGATTCGGAAAGGAGCTCCCGCAATGCGCCGCAAAATCCGCCTGCTTGCCGCCCTGCTCGCCCTCGCCGCGCTGACCCTCACCGGCTGCGCGGGCGGGCAGGAGATCGAGGACTGCCTGTTCGTGCTCGCGATGGCCGTCGATCCCGCGCCGGACGGCACGCTTCAGGTCACCGTCAAGGCGCTCTCCGGCACGCAGGACGCCGCCAACCTGACGCTCCCGACCGCGCAAAACAGCTCCGGCAGCAGCCAGTCCGGCGAGCAAAGCGCGTCCGCCGGCATCGAGCAGAGCGAGCCGGGCTACATCACGCTCTCGGCCACCTCGACGAGCTGCCTGCGCGCGCTGAGCCTGCTCTCCGCGACGACGCCGCGCACCGTCAACCTCGGCCAGCTGCGCGAGGTCGTGCTCAATCGCGCGCTCGCCGAGACCGATGCCGCGTTCACCGTCCTGCGCGAAATCCATTCGATGTACGGCGCGGACGGCAGCGCCATCGTCGTGGTCACGCCGGACGACGCGGGCGATTTCATCCGCCGCCAGCGCGCCGTGCTCGGCATCCGGCTCTCGAAGTACCTCGAGGTGCTGTTCGACAGCTTCTCGAAAAACGACGTCATCCCGCCGCACGCGCAGCTCTCCGCCGTGCTCGCCGCGATGGAGTCCGGCACGCGCGACGCCGCATGCGTCTACGCCGCGGGCAATGCGTTCGACAGCACGCTCGTCCTCGACGGCGATTCCGACACCGACCGTCTGCCCGGCCATCTGCCGCGCACAGCCCCCGCCATGAACGAATACATGGGCAGCGCGATCTTCTCCGGCGCGCACATGACCGCCGCGCTCACCGGCGACGAGACCGGCTTGCTGTGCCTCATCACGGGCGAGGCCCGCACGCGCACCACGTTCATCGGCGGCGCGCAGTACAGGGCCCTGCCCACGCGCGTCACCCGCCGCGTTGACCCCGACACAGGCGAGCTCGTCGTCCATGTGCGCATGCACCTCACGTGCATCGCGGGCGAACCGTTGCTCACCGCGGGCGAGCTCGCCCAGCGCCTCGAGCAGGACATCGCCAACCTCATCCGCCGCATGCAGGCCGCCTCCAGCGACGCCGCGGGCTTTGGCCGCATCGCCATCCGCCGCAGCCTCACCGTGGATGACTGGGAGCGCGAAAACTGGGAGGCGCGCTACGAAAGCGCGGGCGTGCGCGTGACCGTCGACGTGGACATCACCTGAACCGCCCACTGAATCGCCGCCGGTTTCGTTTGACAACGCGCCTTTCGCGATGGTATCATCTTCGCAGAGACCCGCCGCACCGCAGAGCACACGACCATCATCGAGGGCGCCGCCATGACAAAAAAGCTCCTTTTCATCGTCAATCCCAAGGCCGGGACGCGCCGGGGCGAGGCCGTGCTCGGCGAAATCCTGCAAGACGAGCGCATCGACCCCTGCGAGACCGCCGTCATGACGACCGCAGCGGGCGGCGACGCGCGGCGCTTTGCGCATGAGCACGGCGGCGAGGCCGATCTCGTGCTGTGCATCGGCGGCGACGGCACGTTCAGCGAGGTCGTCTCCGGCCTCATCGCGGGCGGCCACGGCACGCCCCTCGCGTTCATCCCCGCGGGCAGCACAAACGACTTCGCCGCGAGCCTCGGCCTCCCCGCCGATCCCGCCGGCGCCGTCGCCTGCGCGCTTCACGGCACATGCCGCGCGTTTGACATCGGCACGCTCAACGGGCGGCCCTTTGCCTACGTCGCGGCCTTCGGCATGTTCGCGCGCATCTCCTATGCCGCCCCGCAGGACCTCAAGAACGCGCTGGGCCGCTTCGCCTACGTGCTGCAGGGCATCCGCGATTTTCACACCCTGCGCGCCGAGCCCATGACCGTCACCATCGACGGCGAGACCATCGAGGGCAGCTTCCTGCTGGGCACGATCAGCAACACGACCTCCATCGGCGGCGTGCTGCAATTCGGCGCGGACGACGTGAAGCTCGACGACGGCTTCCTCGAGGTGCTGCTCATCGCCCGCCCCGCCAGCCCGCTCGAGCTCGCCCAGCTCCTGCACGCGCTGACCACCCGCGAATACGCCCAATGCCCGTGCATCGTCTGCGCCAAGGGCCGCTCCATCCGCATCGCCGCGCAGAATGTCGTCCCCTGGACCGTCGACGGCGAGCAGGCCGACGAGACCCGCGACGCCGTGATCGACACCCTGCCCGCCGCCATCCGCGTGATGACGCCGGGCGGGGATTGATTTCATTACAAAAATAAAAACCGCCGCAAGCCGGGCCATCCCAACGGACAGCCTGAGCCTTGCGGCGGTTTTTCATTTCATTGACACGCGGACGCGATCACTCGTCGTCCTCGTCCTCCGTCGCGGCCTGCACGACCACGCGCGGGGTGATGTCGCCGGACTTGGTCAGCGCGATGCGCGTGAGCGTCGGGCCGACGAGCTCGTAGATCAGCACGCCGAAGAGCACGATGTTGCGCAACATCTGGCCCTCCGCGCCGAGCGTCTGCGCCACGGTCACGGACATGCCCAGCGCGACGCCCGCCTGCGGCAGCAGCGTGATGCCGAGGTATTTCTGGATGAACGGCTCGCAGCCCACGGCCTTGGCGCTGAGGAACGCGCCGAGGTACTTGCCGATCGAGCGGCTGATGATGTACGCCGCGCCGATGCCGACGATGGCGAGGTCGCCGAACACGCCGAGCTCCAGCTCCGCGCCGGAGAGCACGAAGAACAGGATGAACAGCGGAGCCGTCCAGCGGTCGGTCTTCTCCATGATCTCCTCGGAGAAGTCGCACACGTTGCAGAACACCGTGCCCAGCATCATGCACACCAGCAGCGAGGAGAAGCCCACGTGCACCGGGCCGATCTTGAACTCGACCATCGACAGCGCGACGGTCATGATGACGAACGTGATGGACAGCGACAGGCGCTTGGAGTTCGATTTGAAGTACTTCTCGACCGCCGAGAAGATGACGCCCATCGCAAAGCCCAGACCCAGCGAGGCCGCGATCTCAATCAGCGGCTCCAATACGATGCTCAGCGCGTCGAACTGGCCCAGGTTCATCGCCTTGGCCACGCCGAAGGACACCGAGAACACGACGAGGCCGACCGCGTCGTCCAGCGCGACGATCGGCAGCAGCAGGTCGGTCAGCTTGCCCTTGGCCTTGTACTGGCGCACGACCATCAGCGTCGCGGCCGGGGCGGTCGCCGCGGCGATGGCGCCCAGCGTGATGGCGTCGGCCAGCGGCATGGCGTCGCCGAGCACGGTGTAATGCAGCACGACGAGCACCACGTCCACCAGCAGCGTCGCGACCAGCGCCTGGAAGATGCCGATGATGGTCGCCTGCCTGCCCGTGTGCTTGAGCTGCGCGAGTCTGAATTCGTTGCCGATGGCGAAGGCGATGAAGCCCAGCGCCACGTCGTTGAACAGGCCCAGCGCCTTGACCTCATCCATCGAGCGGAAGCCGATGCCCGCGACGCCCAGCCGCCCGAGGCAGTACGGGCCGATCAGGATGCCCGCGATCAGATAGCCCGTGACCGCCGGAACCTTCAGCGGCTTCACGAAGCGGGAGATCAGCAGGCCCGCGCAAAGCGCGATGGAAATGGAAAGCAGCGTCTCCATGATTTTCCCCCTCTTTTCCACATTGTACACGTCTTTGGTTCGGCGCAGGCGGATTGCCCGCACCGCAATCGCGCATATTATACCACCGGTCAGCGCACCGCGACAGCCCTGAAATTGTCACGTATTTTGGGGCGTTTTTCTAATGATTTTTAATGCGGTCTTTATGGGGGAAGAATTTCGGCGCGCGTTGCCCAAAAATAACGAAGGAGCCGGGCAGAACCCAACTCCTTCAGGCGTGCGTCCGCAAACGCATACCCCAATTAACGTATATGATAACACAGACGCGACTTTTGCGCAATACGCGGAATCTTTCGTCCTGTGTGCGTCTGCCGCACGCCGCGCTTTCGGGCCGCTTTCTAACCAACTTTCTAACCATTCTAACCAATCTAACCGGAATTGAAAAGAAAAACGTGAATCCCTCCACGAAAAAAGCGGCCCGGCCTCATAGCCGAACCGCCTTGTGTGTTTTTCTCGCAAATTACTTCGCCTTGATGCGGTAGCGCGTCCCCTTGCCGCTGCCCTGCCGGACGATCTGCCCGCGCTCAATCATGTCCTTGAGCAGCCGTCCGCTCGCCGTTTGGCTGATGGACAGCGCCTCCTCGACATCTCTGCGCGCCGCCTCGCCTTTTTTGCGTATCAATTCCAGTACAATTTGCTCCTGCGTCTCGTCCCCTCGCTGATCCTGCGCTGCGCTGTTCATGTTCGGCAAAACGATCTTAAATCCGTTGTCCGTCGCCTCTATTTTCGGCTTCTTCGGACTGTCTGCGTAAGCGTTCATGATCTTGGCAAGGCCCGTGCCGTATGCCTCGATCAGCGCCAGCCTGTAAAACACGTTTGCCAGCTTCGCATTGCGGCAGACCGAAAGGCCGAGCATCACGTCGTCAAGCGTCACGCCGCCAACCAACCCACCAACGGATGTGAACTCAATTCTGTCCTCGTATATGCTCACAAGCGAGCTCGCGCGGATGGCGTATTCACGATGCACGAGCATATTGAGCAGCGCCTCGCGCACAGCGGTCTCGGGATAATCGCGTCTGTCGATGCGCAGCAGCCCCTCAAACGTCGCTGCGCGCCTGTTGTGTCTGTCGATGAAGGCGTAAACCTCGTTTGCCTGGCGCAGCAAGGAGCCGCCAAACTCGTCTCTGTCCATGAATTCGTTCTGCGTCACGCCGGAAAAGACCGCCGCCTTGACCGTATGCACGCACTGATCGGAAAGCAGGAGACCGAGGTTGGTGTATATGCCGTCGGTCGTCATCAGACCAAGCGTTTTCATATGCGCCGTTTCAAACGCAATGCCGCGCGCATCAAATTCCGTCTTTGCCGCCTCAAACGTAAGCTCCTGTTCCAGCGAGCGCATTTCTTCAAATCGTTCGCCGTCCGTCTCCTTAATCATGCTGCGGATGGCCGTCTCGCTCGCGGGCACGGACGAGTAGCCCTGACGCACGAAAACGCCCTCGGGCCGAAGCCCTTTCGAGGCGATGTAATAAGGCCGCTGCGAGCCGCGCTGAACCTGTATGGCGACGATCCGTTTTCCGGCTTCTTCAATCGTCTCGTAATGCAGAAACATCGTAACATCCGGCTTGATCGCGTCGCGCGCCATGTTGCTCACCGTCAGCGCCGCACCGTCGGGATCGTCAAGGCCAACAGGCGTGCCGTCGTCGGCCACGCCGATACAGAGCGTGCCGCCGGCGCTATTGGCAAAGGCGACGATCTCCTTTTTGATGCTGTCCGTTACAGCGGACTTGAGTTCCATCGTTTCGCTCTCGCAAAAGATCATGAGCCGCACCTCTTTCTAACCAACTTTCTAACCATTCTAACCATATTCTAACCAATCTAACCACATTCTAACCAAATACGCGGCAAATGTCAAGAAAACGCGGCCAACATCCCATTCCCCACGAAAAAAGCGGCCCGGCCTCATAGCCGAACCGCCATTTTGCAATTTTCCTTTCGGATTACTGCGCGACCGGGTACACGGAGCACTGGGTCTTCTTCTTGCCCAGGCGCTCGAAGCGAACCACGCCGTCCACCAGGGCGAAGAGGGTGTCGTCGCCGCCGATGCCGCAGTTGGTGCCGGG
>CALVTQ010000107.1 GCA_944362695.1 uncultured Clostridia bacterium | reverse complement strand
TCATCCGCCACTGGCGGCGGCGGGCTCCTTCCGGGGAACCTTATAGTCGCGCCCTGCGGTCGCTCGTTAAGGTTCCCGACGCTCCGCCCGCCTTCATCCGCCACTGGCGGCGGCGGGCTCCGGTCCCCTGGACCCCATGTTCGCTTCGCGCGTTTTTCGATGCTTTTTATGAGAGCGCGGCTTGTCTTTATGCTGCCAATTTTTCAACAAATGATGAAAACGGCGCTTTTATATGCTATAATACAATCGGATTGCCGCATATCGCGGCGTGTTTTTCCGAGCAAGGAGGCGCATCATGCCCAACAACAAGCGCGGCACCGGCCGCAACGCCAAGCCAAAGAAAAAGAACGCCCTCGAGCCCATCGACGAGCTCGACCTCATGGGCGATGATCTCGATATGCCCGAAATCGACGACGTGAGCATCGACGGCGAGCCGCTGGACGATCTCGACGACACGCGCATCGGTCTGTCCGGCGGCGACGCCCGGCCTGCGCGCAGGAGCCGGGGCAAGTCCGGCGACCCGATGGATGATCCCGACGGCATCGAGCTGCCCGGCGAGGAAGCGGACGCCAAGCCCGCGCGCGCGAGCAAAAAGAGCGACCCGCTCAAGCCGCACTCCATCTTCCGCCCGCGCGTCAAGCCGCCGAACTTCGCCCTCTCCGTCGCCGTCACCACCGTCAAGATCACCGTCGTCCTGATCCTCTGCGCGTGCCTCGCCCTCGCCGGCGCGATCATCGGCATCGCCAAGGCCTACGTGGACACCGCCCCGACCCTCGATCTGGCGGCGCTGGATTCGCAGGACAAGACGTCCTTCATCTACGACAGCGACGGCAACCTGATCACCGACTACAAGGGTACGGAGGACCGCGTCATGGTCTCCATCGACGAGATCCCCGTCATGCTGCGCAATGCGTTCATCGCCGTCGAGGACGCGCGCTTCTACGAGCACAACGGCGTGGACGTCAAGCGCATCGTGGGCGCGCTCATCACCAACGTGACCACAGGCTCGCAGCAGGGCGGCTCCACCATCACCCAGCAGCTCATCAAGCAGACCGTCCTCTCCAGCGAGCACAGCTACAAGCGCAAATTGCAGGAAGCGTACCTCGCGATGGAGCTTGAGACCCGCTACACGAAGGATCAGATTCTGGAGAGCTACCTCAACACGATCTTCCTGGGCGGCAGCTACTACGGCGTCAAGGTCGCGGCGTACGGCTATTTCGGAAAAGAGCTCAATGAGCTGACCCTGCGCGAGTGCGCGATGCTCGCGGGCCTGACGCGCAGCCCGAACTACTACAACCCGCGCGCCAACTTCTACACGCGCAACACCGAGGGCAGCAAGACACCCGACATCACCAACAACCGCACCGATTACGTCCTGCGCCAGATGCGCGAAAACGGCCTCATCACCGCGCAGGAATACACGGCGGCGCTCGACCGCAGCACGGCGACCGTGCTGGAGAAGTCGCCCGCGTCGACCGACCTGTACCAATACCCGCACTACGTCGAATACGCCGTCAGCGACGTGGTCGACACGTTCCTGCGGCTTGAGGGCCTCGAGGACACGTCGGCCAACCGATACGCGATGGAGAACAAGCTGCGCACGGGCGGATACAGCGTATACCTGTGCATCGACACGGAGATTCAGCAGATCGTCGAGGACACGCTCGCCACGTGGGACGACTATCCGCGCCTGCGCGACCCGAGCGACAACGTCTACCAGTCCCGCAACGCCGACGGCACATACACCGAGATCGAGCAGCCGCAGGCCGCCGCGTGCGTCTACGACTATCGAACCGGCGAGCTCAAGGCCATCGTCGGCGGGCGATACAAGCCGACCGCGCGCAAGACGCTCAACCGCGCCAGCGACATGACCATGCCCGTCGGCTCGTCGATCAAGCCGCTGACGGTCTACGGCCCGGCCATCGACCTGGGCGCGTCGCCCGCGTCCATCGCATACAACATGCCCGTGCCGATTCACGGATGGAAGGACAGCGCGGGCAAGGATTCCTGGCCGAAGAACTACGGCGGGGGCGGCTACCGCGGCCCGCAGAGCTTCCGCAACGCGCTGCGCAATTCGCACAACACGTCCGCCGCGCAGATTCTGATGACCTACGTGGGCGTCAGCCGCTCGGTCGAGTATCTGCACCTTCTGGGCGTGGAGGACAGGAACATCAACGCCGATCCGTTCGGCCTGGCGCTGGGCAGCTCGGGCATCACGCCCGTGCAGATGGCCGTCGCCTTCGGCACCATCGCCAACAAGGGCGTCTACCAGCAGCCGCTCTCCTTCTCGCGGATTCTGGACAGCTCCGGCGCGATTGTGGTCGATATGCATCAGCAGCAGGACAGGCATCAGGTCTTCAAGCCCAGCACCGCCTATCTGCTCACCGATATGCTCAAGGAGGCCGTGCAGAGCGGCACAGGCACGCGCGCGAAGATCTCCTCGCAGGTCGTCGCGGGCAAGACGGGCACCAACTCCGACGCGAAGGGCGTCTTCTTCGCCGGCATGACGGGCTGGTATTCCGGCGCGGTGTGGATCGGCCACGACAACTACAAGGCGCTCAGCAGCAAGGCGACCGGCGGCAACAGCGCCGCGCCGCTCTGGCAATCGTTCATGGAAAAGATTCACAAGGCGAAGAACCTCGACTCGCGCGAGATCATTGAGGGCACGCCGGCGGATTACGGCCTCGTGCGCGTGACGACGTGCGGCGTCTCCGGCCAGCTGGCGACCGACGCGTGCTATCACGACGTGAACGGATACAACACGATCACGGACTACTGGTACGAGGGCAGCGTGCCCACGAGCTATTGCTCGATGCACAAGATGATCTCGGTGTGCACGGAGTCGGGCCTGCTGGCGACGGATTACTGCCCGTATGTGGAGGAGCGCGGCGTCGTGCTCATCCCGCGCGGCCATCCGCTGTATGACTACATCGACAGCTACGGCGGCACGATCCGCGAATACCTCGGCGAGTTCGCCACGCTCAAGAGCCAGTCGGACGTCGCCAACCACATCTGTCAATACCACGACGCCTACACGGCCACGCAGACCAGCGAGCTCGAGTCGCTCATCAACGAGGCGTACAGCCTGACGCTTCAGGCGTATCAGCTCGTGGGCTCGTCGCAGTCCATCAGCAACGACACGCGCAGGCAGATCAACACGGCCATCAGCGCCGTGCAGACGCTGCTGAGCGTATCGCCGGTTGATTACAACTCGCTGCTCAACGCGGCGAACTACCTGCGCAGCCAGCTGCAGGCCGCGGGCCTGATGTAAGCAGAGGGAACGGTTTCCCATAAAACACATACGCGACACCCCCGCTCATGGGCAAAAACCTATGGGCGGGGGCGTTTTACGCGGAAAATTTCACATAAATCCGGCGAAAAATTTTCCAAAACCCATTGCAATCGGACGGAAAACAACATATAATAAGTGCAGGAAACCAAATTCGTAAAAACGGTTTCCTCGAGAGGAGGGACGGACGTGGACGCGCGGGAAAGATGCATGGAGGCGGCCATCGCGCTGGCCTCGGCGCAGGGCGCGGGCTTCTCGATGAACGAGCTCGCATCCAGCCTGTCGATGAGCAAAAAGACGATCTATCAGCTCTTTGACAGCAAGGAGGCGCTGCTGGTTCAGGCGGTCGATTACGGCTTTGCGCGGGTCAAGCGGAGCGAGGCGCAGGTGCTCGCGCAGGAGGGCCTGACGCTGCCGGAGCGGCTGAAGCGCCTGGTCGTGGTGCTGCCGGAGGAATTTACCAAGGTGAACTGGTATCAGATCGCGGCGGTGAGCGAGAAATTCCCGGCGGTGAGCGAGCGCGTGCGCATGCACCTTGAGAGCGGATGGGAGGCGACCATCGCGCTCATCGAGCAGGGCATCGCGTCCGGCGAGCTGCGCCCGATCAGCATACCCGTGTTCAAAAGCACCGTGGTCGGCGCAATCGAATACTTCCTGTCGGGGAACGGCGAGGAGCTTGGCGGCCTCACGTATGAGCAGGCATTGAGCGAAATGATCGACCTGCTGATGCTGGGGGCGCAGGCGAGGGACAAAGCGACGGACAAAGGAGAATCGGCATGAACGACAAGCGCAGAAGGACGATCAGCTTCGGCGTCGGCGCCGTGGGCAAGGACATGGTCTACGCCCTGGTGTCCGGCTTCATCCTGTATTACTACAACGACGTGCTCGGCATCAGCGGCACGTTCACGGGCATCATGATGATGGCCGCGCGCGTGTTTGATGCGTTCAATGACCCGCTGATGGGCGTGGTGGTCGAGAAGACGCACACGCGCTTTGGCCGCTACAGGCCGTGGATCATGACCGGCACGCTGCTCAATGCGCTGGTGCTCTACGGCATGTTCGCGATGCCCGAGAGCATGAGCGGCACGGCGATGCTCGCGTATGCGACGGTGGCGTATTTCCTGTGGGGCATCACGTATACCATGATGGACATCCCGTTCTGGAGCATGATCCCCGCGCTGACCTCGCCGGGCAAGGACAGGGAGAACCTGTCGGTCATCGGCCGCAGCTGCTCGTCGGTGGGCTTCGCGATTCCGACGGTGCTGACGATGCTGCTGGTCACGCGCCTTGGAAACAGCGAGCGCGAGGGCTTTGCGCTGTTCGCGCTGGCGGTGGGCGTGGTGTTCATCGTGACGGAGCTCGTATGCGTGCTGGGCATCAAGGAAAAGCCTGTGGAGAGCGGCAAGACGGCGAGCGTCAGGGAGATGTTCGCGGCGCTGTTTAGTAACGATCAGGCGCTGGTCGTGGTCGTGGGCATCATCCTGTTTAACGCGTCGCTGTATCTGACGACGCAGCTGGCGCTGTTCTTCTTCAAGTACGACATCGGCAACAGCGACCTGTATAGCCTGTTCGGCACGATCGGCGGCGTCGCGCAGATTCTGAGCATGGCGAGCCTGCCGGCGCTGCGGAAGAAGTTCGGCAGCAAGACGATTCTGACGGGCGCCATCGGCGTGACGATCGTGGGCTATGCGTATCTGTTTGTGCTGGGCACGATCGGGTGCGATAACGTGCTGCTGCTGGGCATCGCGGCGTTCGTGATCTACATCGGCTTCGGCCTGGCGACGGTGCTGACGACTGTGTTCCTCGCCGACGCGGTGGACTACGGCGAGTGGAAGAACGGCGCGCGCAACGAGAGCGTGACGTTCAGCATGCAGACGTTCGTCGTGAAGCTCGCCAGCGCGGTGAGCGTGCTGGTGGCGGGCGCGGGCATCGATTTGATCGGGCTGGATAAGACCGCCGCGACGCAGACGGCGGGGACGCTGCTGGGCCTGCGCGTGCTGATGATCGTCGTGCCGATCATCGGTCTGGTGTTCTCGGTCGCGTATTTCAGGAAGAAGTATAAGCTGACCGAGGAGTTCAACGCAAAGATCGCCAAGGAGCTGGCCGAGCGTAAAAAGGCTTGAATTTAGGAGCGAAGCGAAGAAGGGTGCAGGGACTGGTCCCTGCCGGGGTCGTGGGGCAGAGCCCCGCGCGGGTCTGGGCAGAGCCCAGCGTAAACCTCTGCATCAACAAAAAACCCCTGCCCCAACACGCAGCGCAGCAGCCGCGAAATGGTCGCAGCGAAGCTGCGAGCTAAGAGCGGCGGGTTCAAGCGCACAACGCCCCAAAAATCGACAACCCAACCCCCGTTCCCCGACAACGCCGCGTGCGTCTGCCGGGGAACGTTTTTTCATCCCAGCAACCGCCATCATTGCCATCCCCCGCAAAAGCGTGCTATAATGTCCCCATCACATAAATCGGAGGAACCGCCATGAGCAACACCACCGCGCGCATGGGCCGCGTGACGCTGGGCGAGGGCATGCCCAAGGTCTGCATCCCCGTCATGGGCCGCGACGAGCGCGCCATATACGCAAACGCAGGGAGCGCCGCGCTGTCCGGGGCCGACGTCATCGAGCTGCGCATCGACAGCCTCGCGCCCATGCCCACGCTCGGGGCGTCGCTCGCCGCCATCGACGCCGTGAAGAGCGCTGCGGGCGAGATCCCCGTCCTGTTCACCCTGCGCACCAGCCGCGACGGCGGGCCGGGCTCGGACGATGCCGCCGCGTATGAAAGGCTGCTGTGCGCCGTCGCCGCGAGCGGGAAGGCGGACGGCATCGACTGCGAATTGAGCGTGGGCGAGGCGGCGTTTGCCCGCATCGCCAGGGCTGCGCATGACGCGGGCGTGACGCTCGTCGGGTCGAGCCACGAGTTTGCCGTGATGGACGATTTCGAAATCACCGGCGCGTGGCTCAAACGGCAGGCGGCGCTCGGCGCGGACGTCGTGAAGGCTGCGGTCATGGTGAAAGATCACGTGCAGGCGCTGGAGGCGGCGCTGTGCATGGCCCGCGCGCAGGCGGAGATCGGCAAACCCATGATCGCCGTCGCCATGGGGCCTGCGGGCGTGCTGACGCGGGCGGCGTGCGCGTGCGTGGGGAGCTGCTTGACGTTCGGCACGGCGGGACAGGCCAGCGCGCCGGGACAGATGGACGCCAAAGCGCTGCGCGGCGTGCTTTGCGCGATCGACGACGCGCTGCGCGGACGGTGAACCGTAAAAAAGCGCATAGAAAAAGAGCCTGATTGGCGTCGGGCTCTTTTTGTTTGCGCAGAAATGCGCGTCAGGCGTCCACGGAGGGCCGCAGCGCGACGGCGAGCACGAAGGGCAGCGTGCAGAACGCGGCGTAGATGTAGCGGAACTCCGCGAAGACGGGCGTGGCGATGACCAGCGTCAGCACAATCGCCAGCACCGGCGCGGCGCAGAAGATGCCCGCCCTGTCCCGGCGCACGAGCGCGGCATAGAGCGCGGCGATGTGCAGCCAGACGAACAGGCCGATGCACAGCAGCGGAACGAGCGGCTGCACGGCGGTGAAGGCGTCCAGATACGCGCCCAGCAGCGAGAAGAGAACCGGCACGTGCGTCACGCGCTCGATGCCCAGCGAATTGGGCTGCACGCGCGCATACCATCGCCAGAAGTTGTAGCCGCCGTCCCAATAGCCGCAGGTCTGATCGACCCACGCGCGCAGATACGCGCCGGGATTGCGCAGGCCGACGGACAGATACAGCCGCAAAAACTCGCCCTTGTGCTCGGCGAGATACGCCTGATCGCCGTCGCGCACGAGCATCTTGATCGGGTCGGCGAAGAAGTCGGTGTAAACCTGCGGCACGGCGTCCACGTCGACGACCTTCGACAGGAGCGCGCGCTCCTCGCCGGTGATCTCGCCCTCCTCGACGATCACGCGGGCGACCTGCTGCACGGGGATGGACAGGGACTCGACGAAGTCGGGCTGCGCGATGCCCAGCGCGTTGAGCACGGGATGCTTGAGCATGAAGCTGAACGCCGCCACGAGCGCAAAGAGCAGCAGCATGCGCGCCTGCCTGCGGCCAAAGAGCACGAGCGCAAGCAGCGCCATCATCAAAAATGCGATGAACCCGTTGCTGCGCAGCAGGCACATGCCCACGCCCGACACGGCGGCAAGCGCAAAATTGAGCCGGCGCGGGCCGAGACTGCGCAGCGCCCTGAAGAACGCGAGGACGAAGAGCAGCACGCAGCCCGCGAAGGGGACGTCCTTCCAGACGGTCATGCTGTACAGGATGTGATACGGCGCGAGGGCATAAAACGCGCCGGTGACGATCAGCGCGGGGCGCGGCAGGCGCATGCGGGCCATCGTGCTCACGCAGAAGGCAAAGCACGCCGCCATGAAGAGCACCTGCGCGGCGCTGTACAGGGCGATGCCCGCGTTGACCGTGCCGAAAAGACGGCGGCCTATGCCCACGCACAGGCGAATGGCCATCGTGTGATAGTAGGGGTGATGGTTGCTGTACAGGCCGGTTTGAATCTGGGAAATCTGGCTGATGCTGTCCGTGCTGATCGCGCCGGGATACATGCAGGCAAACAGCAGCGTGAGGTTGATGAGCGCGATGCAGAAAAAGCAGAGCAGGAACGCGCGCACGGGCGGCGTGCTTCTTTGCGCGGGCGGCCAGAGAAAGCGCTCCATGCGCGCGGCCAGAAACGTAAACAGGCGCATGAAGACGAGAAAGCCGCCGCACAGGAACGCGGCCATGAAGACGAGCTGATAGAGCATGTAGGGGATGTACAGCGCCGTGCCGGCGTAGGAGGTAAAATCCCAGAGCGCATAATTGGCCAGCGCGATCATCGCCGAGAACAGCGCGGAGAACGCGGCGGCGAGTCTGCGCTCGCGGGGCGCACAGGCGCACACGCGCGGGCTGAGCGCATACAGGAGCTCGCAGAGCGCGGCGGGGAGGCCGGCGAGCAGATAGGGGATGGCGTAATGGGTGCCGTCGCAGACGGATAGCAGCTGCGAGAGCCAATAGAACATGAGCAGACGCCCGATCCACGGCGCGGCTCTTTTTGTTGAGGACATAGCGCTTCTCCTTTGCAGGACATGGGGAACGGCAGGCATGCGGGCCGCGAGGCAAAAACGCCCCGACGGAGGGCCGGGACGTTCTTCCGCTTACAGGTTCTCGGCCTCCTGCATCCAGAGGGTCATCTTCACGTCGGACGGCATGCGCCAGTCGCCGCGCGGGGAGAGGCTGACCGAGCCGACCTTCGGGCCGTCGGGCATGGCCGAGCGCTTGAACTGCTGGGTGAAGAAGCGCCGCACGAACGTGAGCAGCGCCTTCTTCATCGCCTCGTCGGTGTATACGCCGTCAAACGCGATTTTGGCCATGGCGTAGAGCTTCTTCGGCCCCGCGCCGCTGTCCATCATGTGATACAGGAAGAAATCATGCATGGCGTACGCGCCGAGCGTGTCCTCGGTGCGCTGGGTCAGCTCGCCCGCCTTGTCGGGAATCAGCTCCGGCGAGATCGGCGTGTCGAGGATGTCCTGCACGACCGGCATGACCTCGCTGCCCAGCTTCGTGCCGACGTAGTAGACGAGGTGCTTGATCAGCGTCTTGGGGACGCTGCCGCTCATGTTGTACATGCTCATCTGGTCGCCGTTGTATGTGCACCAGCCCAGCGCCAGCTCGGACAGGTCGCCCGTGCCGAGGGCGAGGCCGCCGATCTTGTTGGCGTAGTCCATGACGATCTGCGTGCGCTCTCTCGCCTGGCTGTTTTCGTAGGCGATGTCGTGCACCTCCGGGTCCTGGCCGATGTCGGCGAAGTGCTGCGTGACCGCCGGGCCGATGGGGACGACCAGGCTCGTGCAGCCGATGAGGTCCATCAGCTTTTCGGCGTTGGAGCGCGTGCGCTTGCCCGTGCCGAAGCCCGGCATGGTGATGCCGATGATGCCCTTCTTGTCCCAGCCCGCGCGCTCGAATGCGTAGGCCGCAGCCAGCAGCGTGAGCGTCGAATCGAGGCCGCCGGAGACGCCGAGCACGGCCTTGCGCGTGTGCACGTGCTCCATGCGGGTGAGCAGCGACTGCGTCTGGATGAGCAGAATCTCCTCCGTGCGCAGGTCGCGCTCGCGGCCCGCCGGGACGAACGGCGTCGGCGTCAGGAAGCGGAGCAGATCGTCCGTTTCGGCCTTGGGGCAGGTAAACGGGATCGTGCGCAGCTGCGGGGCTTCGTCGTCCCAGAAGGAGCGCGACTGGCGGCGCTTATAGCGCAGGCGGCTGACGTCGATGTCGGCCAAAGCGTAGGACGCCTCGCGGGCAAAGCGCTCGTTTTCGCCCAGCGTGCGGCCGTTTTCGTAGACGCCCGCGTAGCCGGAGAAGACGAGATCGGTGGTGGACTCGCCGTAGCCCGCGCCCGCATAGACATAGCCGCACAGGCAGCGCGCGCTCTGCTGGGAAATCAGCTCGCAGCGATAGCGATGCTTGGTGACGAGCTCGTTGCCGGCGGAGGGGTTGGCGATGAGCAGCGCGCCGCCCATGCTCAGCCTGCCGGACGGCGGCTGGGGCACCCAGAGGTCCTCGCAGATCTCCACGCCAAAGGAAAAGGCCCCGCAGTCAAAGCACAGGTCAAGGCCCATCGGCACGCTCTCGCCGAAGAGCTCGATATGATCGGGCGCGGACTTGCCGGACTCGAACCAGCGGCGCTCGTAGAACTCGGCGGAATTGGGCAGATGCGTCTTGGGGACGATGCCAAGCAGCTTGCCGCCCGCGATGACGGCGGCGCAGTTGTACAGCCTGGCGCCGACCTCGATGGGCAGGCCGACGACGAACGCGGCGTTCGCCTTGACGTGCGTCAGATAGGAAAGCGCATCGAGCGCGCCGGAGAGCAGCGGCTCGTGCAGGAAGAGATCGTTGCAGGTGTAGCCGGTCAGACACAGCTCCGGGAAGACGGCGAGCTGCGCGCCCTGCTCATCGGCTGTATGCAGCATCGCCTCGAGCTGACGGGCGTTTTCCATGGGATCGGCGAGGTACACGCGCGGCACGGCGGCCATCGCGCGGATCATGCCGGGAATGAGGGACATGGTCAAGTCTCCTTTCAGCGGCGTCATGCCGCGTGGACTGCTTATACTTTACCACATTCCGGGGCAAATTACAAACGCGCGGCGGCAATTTGTGACATCCGCGCGGCAATTTGGGGGAGGGATGCATACGAGAACGAAATGGACGGACCTCGCGGTCGAGGCGCGCGAGGGCGAGGGGCGGGTTGAGACGCTCGAGGGCGGCATCGAGCGCACGGAGGTCATCATACGCGGCGAGGACGCGGCGAAACGCTTTGGCAGGCCGCCGGGACGATACGTGACGCTCAGCTGCCCGCAGACGATGACCATCGAGCTGGCCACGCGGCAGGCGCTTTCCCGCGCGCTCGCCGATGCGCTGACGGAGCTTCTGCCGTGGAACGCGAAGACCGTGCTCGTCACAGGGCTGGGCAACAGGAGCGTGACGCCCGACGCGCTGGGGCCGAGGACGTGCGAGCGCGTGCTCGTCACGCGGCACATGAGCGGCTGCCTGCCCGCGGACGTGGCCGGGCGGATGGCGAGCGTGTGCGCGGCGTCGCCGGGCGTGCTGGGCGTCACGGGCGTGGAGACGGCGGAGGTGCTGCGCGGCATGGTGGAGCACGTGAAGCCGGACGCGGTCATCGCGGTCGATGCGCTCGCGGCGCGGGATTCGCAGCGCATCTGCTCGACGATCCAGGCGGCGGACACGGGCATCACGCCCGGAAGCGGCGTCGGCAACCACCAAAAGGCGCTCACGCGGGAGACGCTGGGCGTGCCGGTGATCGCGGTGGGCGTGCCGATGGTCGTCTACGCATCGACGATCGCGCGCGACGCGATGGCGTTTTTCGGCAGGGAGAGCGGCGCGTCGCCCGCCGACGAGGAGAAGCTCGCCGCATGCGTGGAGCGGGTGGTCAGCGAGCGGCTGGGCGATCTGATCGTCACGCCGAGGGAGGTCGACGCGCTCGTGGAGCGGATGGCCGGGATACTGGCCGAGGGGATCAACATGGCGCTGCATCCGGGGCTGAGCATGGAGGAAATCGCGCAGCTCACGGCGCAGTAGAAAGGGGTAAGCGATATGAAAAAGACGATTTTCGCGCTGGCGATGCTGGCGATGATGCTTTGGAGCACGGCGCTCGCGGAGGACGCGGCTGTGACGGAGCCGATGGAAAGCGAGCTGCCGGTGCAGATCACCAGCCCGGCGGCGATCCTCACAGAGGCGAGCACGGGGCGCGTGATCTTTGAAAAGAACGCGGACGAGCGGCGGCCCGTCGCCAGCGTGACGAAGGTGATGACGATTCTGCTGACGCTGGAGGCCATTGACGACGGGCGCATCGGCGCGGATGACAAGGTGACCGTCAGCGAGCATGCGGCGGGCATGGGCGGCAGTCAGGCGTTTCTGGACGCGGGCGGCGTGTATCCCGTGCGCGATCTGCTCAAGAGCGTGATCGTCGCCAGCGCGAACGACAGCGCCGTGGCCCTCGCCGAATACATCGACGGCAGCGAGGGCGCGTTCGTCGCCCGCATGAACGACCGCGCGGCGGCGCTGGGCCTGACCAACACGCATTACGCCAACTGCACCGGCCTGCCCGCGAGCGAGCACTACATGAGCGCGCGCGACGTGGCGGCGCTGTCCGCGCAGCTCGACCGTCACCCGCTGTACTACGAGTTTTCCAAGATCTGGATGGACGAAATCGAGCACAAGGGTGGGCGCGTGACCCAACTGACCAACACGAACAGGCTGATCCGCTTCTACCCCGGCTGCGACGGATACAAGACGGGCAGCACGAACGAGGCGCGCTACTGCATATCCGCCACGGCGAAGAAGGATAACATGCGCCTGATCGCCGTCGTGCTCGGCACAAACGCCAGCCAGACGCGCTTTGACGAGGCGCGCGCCATGCTCGAATACGGCTTTGCGAGCTATAAACTGATGACGCCGGTGCAGGCGGGGGACGACCTCGGCGCGGACGTGCCGGTGCGGCTGGGCGGCATGGACAGCGTGCGCGCGGTGAGCGGCGGGTCGTGCAGCATGCTCATGCGGCGCGGGCAGGAGGGCGATGTATCGCTTGAAATCGCGCTGGCGGAGCAGGTGAGCGCGCCGGTCGTCAAGGGGCAGAAGATCGGCGAGGTGCGCGTGCTGCGCGGGGGCGAGCCGGTCGCGGTGCTCGATGCCGTCGCGGGGGAGAATGTGCCGCTGCCGGGCATGCTCAGCGCGCTGATGCGCATACGCGACCGGTTCATGATCCGCATCGATTGGGGGAAAGGCGATTGATGCGCGGGAAGATCTGTGATACAATACAAGGAAGGACAAAGCGCGGTTTGATGCGTGAACATACACAATTCGGAGGGATACGCCATGAAATACAGGACGCTGGGCCGCACGGGCCTGACCGTCAGCGAGATCGGCATGGGCTGCGAGGGATTCGTGGACAAGAGCGACGAGGAGGTTCGCGCGTTCGTGGACGCGATGCAGGCCGCCGGGATCAACTGCATCGACCTGTACTCGCCGAACCCGCAGGTGCGCTCGGCGCTGGGCAGGGCGATTGCGGGCAGGCGGGATAAGTTCGTTTTGCAGGCGCACATCTGCACCACGTGGCAGGACGGCCAATACAAGCGCACGCGCAGCATGGACGAGGTGCGCGCCGGATTCGCCGATTTGACGCAGCGGCTCGGCACGGATTACATCGACATCGGCATGATCCACTACATCGACGCGATGGACGACTGGAACGCCGTCAAGGACGGAGAGATCATGGCCTACGCGAAGGAGCTGCGCGGGGCGGGGAAGATAGGCTGCATCGGCATATCCAGCCACAACCCGCAGGTTGCGCAGGCGGCGGTCGATTCGGGCCTTGTGGACGTGCTGATGTTCTCGATCAACCCGCTCTACGACCTGCTGCCCGCGGATGAGGACGTGGACAAATTCTTTGAAAAGGCGAGCTACGCCGCGCCGCTTTGCAACATCGACCCCGACCGCGCGAGGCTGTACGAGAGCTGCCAGCGCGAGGGCGTGGGCATCACGGTGATGAAGGCATTTGGCGGCGGCGACCTCTTGAGCAGCGACATGTCCCCGGCGGGCGTCGCGCTGACGGCGCATCAGTGCATCCACTACTGCCTGACGAGGCCGGGCGTGGCGAGCGTGCTCTGCGGCGCGCATACGGTGGGCGAGATGATGGACAGCGCCGCCTACGAGGACGCGGACGAGGCCGCGCGCGACTATGCCCCGGCGCTCGCCGCGATGAACGGCATGAGCTGGCGCGGACATTGCATGTACTGCGGCCACTGTGCGCCGTGTCCCGTGGGCATCAGCGTGGCGGACGTGACGAAATTCCTGAATCTGGCGAAGGCGCAGGGCTTCGTGCCGGAGACGGTGCGCGAGCATTACGCGGCGCTTGACCATCACGCGGGCGAATGTGTCGGCTGCGGCGCGTGCGAGATGCGCTGCCCGTTCGGCGTGGACGTGCGCAAAAACATGAAGACCGCGGCGGAGGTGTTCGGAAGATGAACGGGGACCGCGTGATCGAGGTTGTGGCGGCGCTCATTCGCGACGGCGAGCGCGTGCTGCTGTGCCAGAGGCCGGAGAACAAGGCGAGGCCGCTCAAGTGGGAATTCGCGGGCGGCAAGGTCGAGCCGGGCGAGACGAAGGCGCAGGCGCTTGCGCGCGAGTGCCGCGAGGAGCTGGGCGTCGAGCTGGACGTGCATGAGCCCGTGGCCGACGCGACGCACGAGTATCCCGACGTGACGATTCACTTAACGCTCCTGGAGGCCGTGATCAGAAGCGGCGAGCCGAGGCTGATCGAGCACAAGGCGATGGCGTGGGTGACGCAAAGCGAGGCCGGGGAATATGATCTCTGCCCGGCGGATCGGGATTTTTTGAGCAGGATACGGTTAAACATGATATAAGGGAAGCTCCGGGTTGGCCGGAGCTTTTTCATGTGTTATACGCCGATTTTGGCGAGGTTGACGACTGGCTTGCCGCGTGCTTGGGCGTATCGGACGGCCTGCCATGCGCCGCCGTGCTCGCGCTCAATGCAGCAGACGATAAGACCGGCGCGCTCGGCCATATCGCGGTTCCGGGCATGATGCGCGCCCTTGAAATGCCCGCCCGCAGATGCGCCGCAGATTTCCACATCGTCGTAATACGCGCGAAAGGAGGCAACGTTGTCGCGGTATTCAGCGGTTTCATAGGGCAGAATCAGCACAAGCGCGCTGTTGTCGTCGCGAAAATCGCGCTTGCAGCGGCGCACAGCAGAGGCTGCGAGCCGGTCGAAGTCGCCATCGCATCCGACGAGGAATTCAACGTATTCCCTTTCGGCGATCAGGGTGCGAACGATTTGGTCAAGCCTTTGCTCGATGCGCAAGGGATTGCACACAAGCCTGTGACCGAAAAAGGCGACGGTAAGGATTTTCACGGAAATCACCAAACCTATATTCCCTGCGTCAATATTTAGAAGCACTTTATTTCACGGAATTATATTTATAGTATATCGCTCATGACAAATAATATCAATAGTATATAGAGGCTGGAAATCAATATTTATAGACTGTATCCAACAAGAAAAGGATGGATCGGACTATGAGCGAAATTGCCAAAGCGATTGGACGGCGCATCAGGAATTACAGAAATCAGCAGGGCATCAGTCAGGAAAGGCTGGCGGAGCTGGCCGATTGCCACGAGACCTACATTGGCCAGCTCGAACGCGGAGAGAAGAACGCGACGCTTGAGACCGTCGAACGGGTTGCCGCTGCGCTCGGTGTGCCGCTGTCCACGCTGTTTGAAAAGCTCGAAGGGTTGGACGGCGTGCAGGAGAACATACCGCTGATGTGCTACGAGCTTTTGAGCGCAAAGACGAAGAAGGAACAGGAGCGGCTTTACCACATTCTGCTTGAGATCGACCGGTATAAAGACGATTGAGCGCCGCGCGTGCGGAGCATGAGAAAGGCAGCGTCAGGCGCTGTCTTTTTTGTATGCGCGGGGAAACAGGTCCGGGCACAGCCCGGCAGCCCGGCGTAACCCCAAAAAACGAAAAAGCCGCGCGCTCGTGTGAACACGCGGCTCCATTTTGCAGACTTGGTCGGAAGCGGGTCCGGGCACTGCCCGGCGGGTTAGTCCTCCGTGATGATCTTGTAGATCACCGCGCGCTCGGAGACCAGCGGCGAGTGATGCGCGAAGAACACGCGGCCATCGACCGGCGACTTGACGCGTTCGATGACCTCGCCCTCGAGCGGGTGCAGGATCTCGCAGATGACCTGACCCCGGCGCACGCGGTCGCCCGGATGCATGAAGCGGCGATAGACGCCGGACGCGGGCGCATGCACGGCGGGGAGGTGATCCTCGGTGATGACGGTGCTCGGCTCGCCCTGGGGCATCAGGCCCATATTGAGCACGCCCTGCGCGTCGAGGAAGCGAAGCACGGCCTCCACGCTCTCGCGGGCGCTGCGCTCGTCGATGTCGTCGGTGGCGGTGGAGTAGACCGAGAAGGCGGTCGTCTCCCAGACCTGCCAGTTGTAGTTGAGGGTCGTGGAGTCATACGGGCGCGGCGTGCGCAGAATGACGTAGGGCAGGCCGAACTGCTTGCCAAGCTCCGCGCTCTGATAGCCCAGATCCATCATCTTGACGTGCGGCAGGAAATCGCCCGGCATATAAAAGGAAGCGAACTGCATGCCCAGCTTGTATCCGCTCACGTGCTCAAAGAGCTTGGCGGCGATGCGCTGCGTCGTCTCGCTCTGATCGTAGCCGGGGAACATGCGGTTGATGTCCGTGTTGTCCAGCGACCAGAAGCGCTTGCCGATGTTCATGGAGAAGTGGTTGACGGACGGCACGACGAGGATCTCCTTGCCGGGGACGACTCTGCCCTGCGCCTCCAAAGCGCGCAGCTCGCGCACGAGCTGGCTGGCGACGTACATCTGCTGCACCTCGTTGCCGCGCATCGCGCCGACGATGCAGGCGGCCTTTTCGCCCGAGCCGAAGCGGTAGCCCGTCACGCGCAGGTCGTCGCGGTAGAGCGAGCCGAGTGTAAAGAGCGTATCGCGGATCATTTCGCCACCTCCTCCGTCGCCAGCATGCGCGCCAGCAGCGAGCCTTCGTAAACGAGCGGATATTCGCGCAGGGTGAACAGCAGGCCGTCTACAGGGGAGAAGATCGGCACGCCCTCGCCGGTCAGCGGGTTGATGATCTCGCCGATCTTGTCGCCCTTGTGCAGGCGCTCCCAGTGCATCGCGGTCGGCACGAACATGCCCAGCGTCGGCGCGTTGAGGAACGCCACGCGGCCATCGGTGGAGACGATGGGCTTGCGCACCTCGGGCGGCTCGCCCTGCCACGCGCCCAGCTTGTGCATGAGGCGGAAGATGCCGGCGAGCAGCTGGTCGCCGTATTCGCGCGTGATGCGCATGCCCACGCCCATCTCGACCACCAGCGTCGGGACGCCGCGGCTGTTGAGCGTGTGGGCGAGCGTGCTTTGAAGCACCGTCGCGCTGGCATGCACCCAGATGAAGTCGCAATTGAGCTCCTTGGCGTAGGGGATGAGCTTCTTGGCGGTGATTTCGGAGACGCGCACCTGCGGGATCTCGCGCAGGAAGATGTTGCTGGCGTGTACGTCGATGCACACGTCCGCGCCCTCGATGTCGCGCACGATCTCGCTGGCGGCGTATTCGGTCAGCGCGCCGTCCTGATTGCCGGGGAAGACGCGGTTCATGTCAAGGTCAAAGCCCGGCACGCCGCGGGTGATGGAGTCGATGCCCAGCGGGTTGAGCGCGGGATAGATGTCCACGATGCCGGTCAGAAGCTCGGGATGCTCGCGCAGGCGGCGGGTCAGCTCGTAGCAGACGTATTGCCCTTCCAGCTCGTCGCCGTGCGTGCCGGTGACGACGCAGAGTCGGGGCGTATTGGGACCGGAGGTTTCGGGCATGGTGCGCACCTTTTGTATGCGCATCTGCTCGTCAACCGGCAGATTGACACATGAGACCTGATGGATCAAAGGCAAGCCCTCCTGTCTTGTGGCGTATATGCTGCGTATCATTATACACCACGCTCGCCCGCTTGGGAAGATTGTTTTCTCAAAAATGGGTAAAATTGCAAGAGGAAGGTTGACAATATGCAAAACCTGTGATATCGTAGACTTGAATGAGGGAAATTTGACCCGTTGTCCGTGCATGGCGGCGGTATGCCGGTTTGCCTCAAAGGACCAAAGGAGGCGTTCGCATGCGGGATTTGATCGCCCATGCCGATTCCATCAACCATTTGCTCTCGCGTTACGGCGTGAAGTTCGGCATCTACAAGAACAACACGTTCCATGAGCAGCTCTTTCCATTTGATGCGCTGCCCAGAATCATCACGCACGACGAGTTCGTGCAGCTGGACAAGGGCCTGCGCCAGCGCGTGGATGCGCTGAACATGTTCCTTGCCGACATCTACCACGAGAAGAAGATCGTCAGGGACGGCGTGCTGCCGACCGAATTTTTGTACGCCAGCAAGGGATATCTGCCCGAGTGCGAGGGCATCATGCCGCCGGCGGGCATCTATTCCCACATCAGCGGCATCGACCTTGTGCAGGCCAAGGACAAGAGCTGGTACATTCTCGAGGACAACCTGCGCATCCCGTCGGGCGCGAGCTATCCGCTGATCGCGCGCGAGCTGTGCCGCCGGGCCAGCCCGCAGACGTTCCGCCAGAACGACATCGTGGACAACCGCAATTACGCCGACATGCTGCGCGACATGATGGACTACGTGTCCGCGCCGGGCATGCGCGTGATCCTCACGCCGGGCCGCTACAACGCCGCGTACTTTGAACACAGCTACCTCGCGGAGCGCACCGACAGCGCGCTGGCTTCAAACGCCGACCTGTACGTCGAGGACAACAAGGTCTACTACCGCGACTACCTCGGCCAGGCGCAGCGCGTGGGCGTCATCTACCGCCGCCTTTCCGACGAGTATCTCGACCCGCTCACGTTCCTGCCGGAGAGCCTGATCGGCGTGCCGGGCCTGATGAACGCCTACCGCGCGGGCAATGTCGCCATCGTCAACGCGCCGGGCAACGGCGTGGCCGACGACAAGGGCATCTACTACTTCGTGCCCAAGATGATCAAGTATTACCTCGGCGAGGAGCCGATTCTGCACAACGCGCCGACGTATCTGCCCTTCTACGAGGAGGACTACAAATACGTCATGGAGAACCTGCACAAGCTGGTCGTCAAGGATGTCAGCGAGGCGGGCGGCTACGGCGTGGTGTTCGGCAGCAACCTGACCAGCGAGAAGCTCGAAGCCCTGCGCGAGACGATTAAGCGCGAGCCGCGCCGCTTCATCGCGCAGGAGGTCATCGACTTCATCGACCTGCCGATCATGGAGGACGGGCAGCAGGTGCCGCGCAAGGCCGACCTGCGCGCGTTCGTGCTCTCGGGCCGTGAGACGCGCGTGTGGCCCAGCGGCCTTACGCGGTTCTCGCGCCAGCCGGATTCGTTCGTGGTGAACTCGTCTCAAGGAGGAGGTTTTAAGGACACATGGGTATTATCTCGGTAGAAAAGAGCTCCCGGCTGATCTGGCTGGGGCGCTATACGGAGCGCGCGTTCACGATCTCGCGCGCGCTGAGCCGTTATTTTGATGAAATGATCGATCACGACGAGTATGCGTACCGCGGGTTCCTCGACTGCCTCGGCCTGCCCTACATCTACGGCAGCCGCGACGCGTTCATCCGCACGTATATCTTCGACGAAAACGACCCGAACTCGCTGATGAGCCAGCTCGTGCGCGCGATGGACAACGCCATCGTCATGCGTGAGGAGCTGACCAGCGACACGCTGTGCTATGTGCAGATGGCGCTGGACACGCTCAAGCAGGGCCGCGAGGACAGCGCGCCGATGCTGGTGCTTCAGCAGGTGGTGGACGACCTGTTCGCCTTCTGGGGCAGCGCGGACGACAACGTCGCCAATGAGGACTGCCGCAACCTCATGAAATGCGGCAAATACGTCGAGCGCCTTGATCTTTACGTCCGTCTGGGCTATCCCTACCGCGAGGTGGAGAAGGAGACGCACAAGCTGCTCAACCGCCTGAACAAAGTGCGCTTTGCGCATCGCGAGCAGGACGCGCAGAAGCTGCTTGAGCTGACGGCGGACGAGGCGACCTACAAGGCCAACAAGCAGCGCATCATGACGCTGCTGTGCACGGTGCTGTCCTGATGCGGCGGTTCTGCTTCACATACGATCTGGCGCTCAATTTTTCGCATCCCGTCTCGCGGCATACGTTCATGCTGCGCTTCGTGCCGCCGTCCGACGCGGCCCAGCAGCTCTGGGGCGTGGACTTCTCCTGCGACCCGCAGGCGAATCTGCCCGTCTCGCGCGACGCGTTCGGCAACCGGCTTCTGCTGGGCCACATCGAGGAGACGCACAACGCGCTGTCCCTCTACGTGCGCGGAGACGCCGTGCTGCGCGGCGAGCCGGTCAAGGGCGATTGCCCGATGTTTTACAAGATGCACACGCCGCTCACCGAGCCGGACGACGCCATCCGCGCGATGGCCGATGGCCTTTCCGGCACGACGGAGGATGCGGCGATGCAGGCGGCGGCGCGGATTCTCGCGGCTGTGCCGTACACC
Organism: uncultured Clostridia bacterium; assembly: GCA_944362695.1. GTDB lineage: Bacteria > Bacillota > Clostridia > Christensenellales > Aristaeellaceae > Ventricola. The sequence goes on along the minus strand of CALVTQ010000107.1, from coordinate 10,694 downwards.
AAGGGCGTGACCAGCGAGCGGACGACCGCGTCGCAGGCGCTTGCCGCGGGCGGCGGCGTCTGTCAGGATCTGGCGCATCTGCTGATTTCGGTCATGCGCGTGCGCGGCGTGCCTGCGCGCTACGTCGCGGGGCTCATCCCCGGCGAGGGCGAGACGCACGCGTGGGTCGAGGTCTACGACGGCGCGCGCTTCATCGGCATCGACCCGACGCACCAGAAGCTCGTGGACGACAGCTATCTGCGCGTGAACGTCGGGCGCGACAGCCGGGACTGCGCGATCAACCGCGGCCTGTTCTCCGGCTTTGCGCAGCAGGCGATGAAGGTCACGGCGAAGATGATCGAGATTTGACGAATACGATGAAACGGCCCGCCGGGCTTCCTTTTGGGGAAAGTCCGGCGGGCTGTTTTTTGGGGGGGGGGATATGGCATGCGGAGAACCGTGTCTGTTCTAAAAAATTTATTGAAGATGGACGGGGTGAATCAATAAATTTTTAGATACCACTGGCGGCATGGGGCGTGTTGCTGTATAATGATAGAGCATATCCCCAAGATCGGAGACTTACCATGACACGCAAACGTTTGCTCTGCGCGGCGGTGTGGATCGTCGCGCTTGCGGTCTGCCTCTTCGCCGCCGACCGTTTCATGCGCCGCGACGACGGCGAGCGCAAATATGGGCCGTTCTTTGAAAACAAGGACGAAGACGCCTACGACGTGCTGTTCTTCGGCACGAGCCGCGTGCTCGACGGCGTGCAGCCCGTGCAGCTCTGGCGCGACTTCGGCATCACGTCCTACAACATGGGCAACAACTCGGAGCCGCTGGGCATGACGGAGTGGACGATGCGCATCGCATTTGAGCGGCACAAGCCCAAGGTCGCCCTGATCGACGTATACTACATCGACCGGCCCGTGACCGACGCGTGGACGTTCCCGTTCCGGCACGTGTTTCTTGACGAGGTGCCGCTCTCGCCGGTGAAGCTGCAATGCGTGATGGACACGCTGCCGCGCGATCAATGGCTGGAATTTCTGATGCCCTTCTCGCTGTATCACGGACGCTGGGAGGAGATGGCGACCGGGTCTGTCGAGCGGATGGTCGAGTGCGAGCCGTTCATGATGGGCTCGGAGCTGCGCTTCGGCGGCTACTGGCCGCTCGCCGTCATCGAGACGCTGGAGGCCGACACGACCGAGCGGCCCGGCTGGCAGGACGTGCGCGACATCGTCGCCCTCTGCCGCGAGAACGGCGTGATGCCCGTGCTCATGTGCCTGCCGTCCGTCGTCGAGCAGGAGGAGACGCTGCGCATGGTCAACGGCGTCTCGGCGCTCGCGCAGGAGCTGGACGTGCCGTACCTGAACATGATGCACGAGGGCATCGTCGACGTCAACACGGACTTTTTCGACGGCTATTTCCACATGAACAACAACGGCGCGGCCAAGGTCACGGCGTATCTGGGCGAATGGCTCATGCAGAACGCGCCCGTGACCGACCGTCGCGGCGAGCCCGGCAGCGAGGCATGGGACGAGGCCGTGACGCAGTATGAGGCATACATCGCGGCGCACACGGCGCAGTAAACATAAAAAGCGGCTTCGAGCGAGGCCGCTTTTTTCGTGCAATATAAGGAAAAACGGGGGCATGCGCTCCCGTTTGCCATTTCATTCAGATCGGCAGCACCCACGCGACCGCGAAGATCAGCGAGGGGAGCAGATTGGCAACCTTGACCTTTTTGCCGACCAGAAGGTTGAGGCCGACGCAGAAGATCAGCGAATTGCCGACGAGCGACAGCCTGCCGATGGCGGCGTCGGACATCATCGGCCCGGCGACGCACGCCAGCAGCGTCATGAGGCCCTGCCAGATGCCCAGCGGAATGACCGAGAACACCGTGCCCCTGCCCAGCGACGCGGCCATTGCCATGATGATGATGGCGTCGAGTATGGCCTTTGTGATCAGCAGCGACACGTCGTGATGCAGCGCGTCGTTCATGGGGCCGATGATCGCCATTGCGCCGATGCAGATCGTGAACGACGCCGTGGTGAAGCCCTCGATGAACATGGGGTCGCGCTCGCTATGGCTCTTGACCTTCAGCCACTGGCCGAAGCGCTCGATCCTGCCCTCGATATCGGCGATCTCGCCGATCAACCCGCCGAGGCAGAGCGTAATGACGAGCATGATGGAACCCGTCGTGCCGATCTTGCCGCCTTCGACGGTCAGCATGTGCTCGAACGTGCCCGCCGCGCCGATGAACATGGTGCTCAGGCCGCACGCCTTGGTCATGATATCCTGATACGACTGCTTGAGCGCCCTGCCGAACAGCAGGCCGACCGCGCAGCCGAGCAGCACGCCGATGCAGTTGATGATGGTGCCAAGTCCTGTCATGGTAGTACCTCCGTGGGGGGTTACGCTGGGCTGCCGCCCAGACCTGCCCGAGGGATTTCACCCCTCGGACTCCCCATGTTCGCTTCGCGTCTGTTTGAAGATGCTTTGATGGGTATGAGCGGGCGACAATGTCGCCCGGAAGGGGAGATATTGGGGTTACGTGATTTTGTGCAGCGATGGTGCGTGGGTGGGATAAGAAAGTTTCGCACGAGGGGTATTCCCCTGGACCCCATGCGCGCTTCGCGTCTGTTTTAAGAGAGTTGGGTGGAAATACGCCGAGGGACAATGTCCCTCGGAAGGGAAAATATCAGGAATGACGACGGTTGTTCGGATTAAGGATGCGTGTGGGATATGCGAGCGTTTTGTGCGAGGGGTATTGTACATAAAATCGGGCTGCCGTGCAAGTGACAGCCCGAAAATTTTTAGTTGCCACATTCGATGCTGATCGCGTTGAATTTGGCGAGCAGGTCGTCGACCTTGATATTCCTGCGTTCCTCGCCGCTGATATCCAGCTCGGCGTGGCCCTGATGCATCATCAGCAGCCTGTCGCCGTACTCGACGGCATACCGCAGATTATGCGTGACCATGATCGTCGTCAGCTTCTTTTCCGCGACGATCTTGCCGGTGAGCTGCATGATGATCTCGGCGGTCTTGGGGTCGAGCGCGGCGGTGTGCTCGTCGAGAATGAGGAACTCGATGGGCGTCATCGTGCTCATCAGCAGGGCCATCGCCTGACGCTGTCCGCCGGAGAGATTGCCCACGAGCACGCCCATCTTATCCTCGAGGCCCAGACCGAGCTGAGCAAGCATGGCGCGGTATGTTTCGGCCTTTTTCTTGTTGACGCAGGGCATGAGGTTGAACGGCTTGCCCTTGTTGTCGGCCATGGACATATTTTCCAGGATGGTCATCGACGGGCAAGTGCCGCGCGCCGGGTCCTGATAGACGCGGCCGATCCTGCGTAGGCGCTTATGCTCGGGCATGGCGGTGATGTTCTGTCCGCCGATGAGGATGCTGCCCTCGTCGATCGGGATGGAGCCGCAGATGATGTTCAGCAGAGAGGTCTTGCCCGAGCCGTTGGAGCCGACGACGCACACGAACTGGCCGTCGGGGATGGTCAGCGAGAAATCGTTGAACAGGCACGTCTCGTTGACCGTGCCGCCCTGATAGATCTTGACGATATTCTTGAGCTCAAGCATGGCGCTTCACCTTCTTCCTGCGTCCGCCGATGACGATGATGATGAGCAGCAGAACGGCTGTGACGAGCTTGAGATCAAACGGCGAGAGACCGAAGCTCAGCGCCGCGGCGACGCAGCCCTTATACAGCACGGAGCCGATGACGACGGCGGTCGTCGCGCCCAGGAAGCGCATGCCGCGCAGCAGCTGCGTGCCGACGATGACGGACGCGACCGCGAGCACGAGTGAGCCCGTGCCCATCGAGATCTCGAAATACCGCTGATACTGGCACATGATGCAGCCCGACAGCGAGACCAGCGCATTGGCGATGGACAGGCCGAGGATCTTGACCGTGCCGGAGTCCTGCGCGAGCGTGGCGACGAGCGTCGGGTTATCGCCGGTGGCGCGCAGCAGGAAGCCTGAGCGCGTGGACAGATACCAGTCCATGACGAGCTTGACGATGATGGCCAGCACGGCGAGGATGACGACCGGCGCATACGGCGCGAACGCCTTGGGCAGCGCGGAGATCATCGGGTTTTTGAAGATGGTGTCATGCGCGAAGATCGGCACATTGCTCGTCCCGGCGATGCGCAGGTTCACGGAATACAGGCCGGTCATCATGATGATGCCCGAGAGCAGGTCGCGCACGTGGAGCCGGACATGGATGAAGCCCGTGATCGCGCCCGCGACCGCGCCCGCCAGCAGCGACGCCGGGAGCGTGAGCAGCGGGTCGAAGCCCTTTGTGATCATCAGCGCCGTGACCGCCGCGCCGAGCGGGAACGTCGAATCGACGGACATATCCGGGAAATCGAGGATTTTGAACGTGATATACACGCCGAGCGCGAGGATGGCGTAGATGAAGCCCTGCTCGAGAACGCCGATGAGCAATTGCATGGGGAAGACCTCCGTGTTCAAGAATTGTCGGAATCAGATTTTGCGGTATACAAATAGGAAGAAATGCCCAGCGGAACGCGGCGGCCTGCGCGGTTTTTCCCTGACATGCCACAGGGCTCCCCGGAAAATCGGGAAGCCGCTGGGCGATTCAAGAAAGGAGAAACCGATTGATGCGTTCTGTTATTCGGCGTCAACCGCGATGGCGCGGGCGGCGAGGTCGTCGCCGAGCGTGATGCCGAACTGCGCGAGCACGGCGTTGTTGACGTACAGGCCCGGCTCGGTGATGATCTCGTAGGGGATCTCGCTGGCCTTCGCCTCGCCCTTGAGAACCTTGGCGGCCATCAGGCCCGTCTGCTTGCCCAGCGCGATGTAGTCAAGGCCCTCGGCGGCGATGCAGCCGAGCTTGACCTGTTCGATCTCGGAGCCGAACACGGGCTTGCCGGCGGCATTGGCCTTGTCAAGCACCAGCGCGAGCGCGGAGACGACGGTGTTGTCGGTGAGGTTGCTCATGCAGTCGACCTTGGGGAGCAGGGCATCCAGCGCCAGCGGGATATCGGCGGTGGTGGACACGCCGCTCTCGACGATCTCAAAGCCGTACTTGGGCGCGAGCTCCTTGTAGATGGCGATGGCGGAAACGGAGTTGACCTCGCTGGTGGTGTAGAGGATGCCGATGCTCTTGGCGTCCGGGAGCATGGCGCGGATGGTCGCAAGCTGCGCCTCGATGGGCAGCGCGTCGGACGTGCCGGTGACCTCGCCCGCGGCGGTGCCGTCGGCGTTCACGAAGCCCGCGGCGATCGGGTCGGTCACGGCGGTGAAGATCGTCGGGATCGCGCCGTTCGCGGCGTTGTAGCAGGCCTGCGCCATCGGCGTGGCGATGCCGACCATCAGGTCGACGTTGGAGGCGGCGAACTGCGCGGCGATCTGCTGGGTGATGCCCATGTCGGCCTGCGCGTTCTGGTATTCGATGGTCAGGTTCTCGCCCTCGACGATGCCCGCCTCGGCGAGGCCCTCGATGAAGCCGGTGCGGCAGTTATCCAGCGAGCCGTGCACGGCGAACTGGCCGATGCCGATGGTGTAGCCCTCCGCGAACGCGAGCGCGGAAACGGCGATCAGGGCGATGGCGGCGATGACGGTGATGATGCGCTTCATAATGGTAACCTCCTGCTTTTCTTTCTGCCGGGCTGTGCGCCTGCGGCGGTCGGTGGGTTCGGTGAGGGAAAGCGGGAGATAGGGAACAAAAAACGCCCCATGTCTCCTTTAGGAAACATGAGGCGGAAATTACTTTCCGTGGTGCCACTCATATTGACCGAAACGGCCCGCTTACCCCGTACCAACATACGGTGCAGCCTGATAACGGGTCTGCGTCCCGTCCCCGTCTAATAAGGTATTCACCCGTTGACAGGGCCCTCGGAAAGCCCATTTGAAAGCGTCTCTATGCCGCATTCCCAGCATTAGCGGCTCTCTGTGATAGAGGGTATGCCTTCTACTTCTCTTTCCTCAATCGGTTTAGGAAGCTCTTTGATTGACTGCATTATAACAGGAGTGAGACGCATTGTCAACGCCTTTTTTCGAATTTTTTCGCGGAAAACAAAAGTTTTTGCATGGGCTGCACAGCTTTGCGCGGCGGGATTGCGCGCTCTGCACGACATAATGCGGCATATAATATGGAAGAAACGTTTTGCACGGGGCGGGCTTGCGCAAAAGGCGTGCGAGGGATTGACAAAATGTTGAAGCGGCGTTGTCCGCTCTTGCGCGGATATGCGGTGTGCAAAGGAAAAAGCGATGCGGGCGGGCTTGACAGGGCGTGCGTGCTTGCAAACGGTTTGTGATGGTGCTATACTATACGCAGGCATACTTGCGTAGGTACGCCGTATAAAAACGATCAACCGCGTGATGCGCGGCGCTGCTGAGCCCGATGGGCGCAAGGAGGCACATATGAGCGAGTTTAAGGTGAGAGACGATTGGATGGCGTTCTGTCTGCCGGATATCTCCGAGGCGGAGATCGAGGCGATCACGGCGGCGGTGCGCTCCGGCTGGTGGGCGAAAGGCCCGCGCACCATTGAGTTTGAAAAGAAGTTCGCGGAGTACGTCGGCGCGAAGCACTGCGTCGCGGTCAACTCCTGCACGGCGGCGCTGCATCTGGCGCTGCTGACGGCGGGCGTGGGGCCGGGCGACGAGGTCATCACCACGCCGCTGACCTTCGCCTCGACCGCCAACAGCATTCTGCACACGGGCGCGACGCCGGTCTTCGCCGACATCGACATGGACACCGGCCTGATCGACCCGAAGGAGATTGAGAAAAAGATCACGAGCAGGACGAAGGCCGTCGTGCCGGTGCATTATTCCGGCCTTGCCTGCGACCTGGGCGCGATTCACAGGATCTGCGACGAGCACAATCTGTTCCTCAGCGAGGACGCGGCGCACGCGGTCGAGACGCGCTACAAGGGCGAGCTGATCGGCCATCACCCGCGCAACACGGTCTCCTATTCGTTCTACGCGACCAAGAACCTCGCGTGCGGCGAGGGCGGCGCGCTGGTGACCGACGACGACGAAATCGCCGAGCGCGCGAGGACGCTGTCCTGCCACGGCATGAACTCCCGCGCGTGGAACCGCTACGGCAAGGGCGGCAGCTGGCGCTACGACATCGCGGAGATCGGATACAAATACAACATGTTCGACATTCAGGCCGCGCTTGCGCTCACGCAGCTTTCGCGCATGGACGACATGCAGGCGCGCCGCCTCGCGTGCGTGGACATCTATCAGCAGGCGTTTGCGGACGTGCCGGAGCTGATTTTGCAGAAGACGCCGGAGTACTGCCACCACAGCCGCCACCTGTACGTGCTGCGCGTGAACGAGGAGCGCCTGACGATCAGCCGCGACCAGTTCATCGAGGAACTCAAGGAGCGCAATGTCGGCGTGAGCGTCCACTTCATCGCCGTGCACACCATGAGCGCATATGTCAACCGCTTCGGCTACAAGCCGGAGGACTTCCCCAAGGCCTACGCGTTCTCCGAGAGCGAGATCTCCCTGCCGATGTATTCCACGCTCGGCACGGACAAGGCGCAGTACGTCGCTGACGCCGTGCTGGATGTCGTCAAAAAGTATCGCAGATAAAACTGTTTTGTGTTTGTCACAAAAATGGCGAAGCGGAGCGTTTCCATCGCCGGAAGCGGGCGCTTTTTCTATATCATTCGCGAAAAAATCATCACTATTATCACAAAACAAGGCGCACTTTGGGAGGAAATGACGGGGAAAACGCGAATTAAAAATGCAGGCGGAAACGTGAATTGCACGAAGATGCACAAAACTGCCCCGCGAAATTGATACATCCGTCTGTGTCAAACGTTTGACAAAAACCGTTTGCGTGCGTATAATGCGAATCGTCAAGGAAATCACAAAGAATTTCCTTGCGAAATAAAAAGGAAACAACGTGAACAGCCGACAATGAGTAATTTGGAGGATTGAACGATGGCGGAGATCATCACGGTCAACAGCCCCGAGACGCTTGCCGCGCGCATGAAGCAGATGCGTGAGGCGCAGCGCGAGTTTGCGCAGATGACGCAGGAGCAGGTCGATAAGATTTTCTTTGCCGCTGCGATGGCGGCCAACAAGCAGCGCATCCCGCTGGCGAAGATGGCGGTCGAGGAGACCGGCATGGGCGTCGTGGAGGACAAGGTCATCAAGAACCACTACGCCGCTGAGTACATTTACAACGCGTATCGCTACACCAAGACCTGCGGCGTGATCGAGGAAGATACCGCCTACGGCATCCGCAAGATTGCCGAGCCGATCGGTCTGGTCGCTGCGGTCATCCCGACGACGAACCCGACGTCCACCGCGATCTTCAAGGCGCTGATCTGCCTGAAGACCCGCAACGCCATCCTCATCAGCCCGCATCCGCGCGCCAAGAAGTGCACCGTCGCCGCGGCGAAGGTCGTGCTCGACGCCGCTGTGGCCGCGGGCGCGCCCGAGGGCATCATCGGCTGGATCGACGAGCCGAGCCTGCAGCTGACCAACGATCTGATGCACGAGGCCGACATCATCCTGGCCACCGGCGGCCCGGGCATGGTCAAGGCTGCGTATTCCTCCGGCAAGCCGGCGCTGGGCGTCGGCGCGGGCAACACCCCGGTCATCATCGACGAGACCGCCGACATCAAGCTGGCCGTCAACTCGATCATCCACTCCAAGACGTTCGATAACGGCATGATCTGCGCTTCCGAGCAGAGCGTGACCGTGCTGGCCTCCGTCTATGACGAGGTCAAGGCCGAGTTCGAGCGCCGCGGCTGCTACTTCCTCAAGGGCGAGGAGCTTGACAAGGTGCGCCACACGATCATCATCAACGGCGCGCTCAACGCCAAGATCGTCGGCCAGAAGGCCCACACCATCGCCAAGCTGGCGGGCGTCGATGTGCCGGAGACCACCAAGGTGCTCATCGGCGAGGTCGAGAGCGTGGAGCTCGAGGAGGAGTTCGCGCACGAGAAGCTGTCCCCGGTGCTGGCGATGTACCGCGCCGAGACCTTCGAGGAAGCGCTTGACAAGGCCGAGCGCCTGGTCTGCGACGGCGGCCACGGCCACACCGCCTCCCTGTACATCCATCCGGCGCAGAAGGAGAAGATTCTCCAGCACGCGCACCGCATGGAGGCCTGCCGCATCGTCATCAACACGCCGTCCTCTCACGGCGGCATCGGCGACCTGTACAACTTCAAGATGATGCCTTCGCTGACGCTGGGCTGCGGCTCCTGGGGCGGCAACTCCGTCTCCGAGAACGTCGGCGTGAAGCATCTGCTCAACATCAAGACCGTCGCCGAGAGGAGAGAGAACATGCTGTGGTTCCGCGCGCCGTCCAAGGTGTATTTCAAGAAGGGCTGCATGCCGGTTGCGCTTGACGAACTGGGCACGGTGATGGGCAAGAAGAAGTGCTTCATCGTCACCGACAGCTTCCTGTATAAGAACGGCTACGTCGCCCCGGTCGAGAAGAAGCTCGACGAGCTGGGCATCCAGCACACCTGCTTCTACGACGTCGCGCCGGACCCGAACCTGTCCTCCGCCCTCAAGGGCGCGCAGGCCATGCGCCTGTTTGAGCCGGACTGCATCATCGCCATGGGCGGCGGCTCCGCGATGGACGCCGGCAAGATCATGTGGGTGATGTACGAGCATCCCGACGTCGACTTCCTCGACCTGGCGATGCGCTTTATGGATATCCGCAAGCGCGTGTACACCTTCCCGAAGATGGGCGAGAAGGCCTTCTTCGTGGCGATCCCGACCTCTTCCGGCACGGGCTCCGAGGTGACCCCGTTCGCCGTCATCACCGACGACCGCGACGGCACCAAGTACCCGCTGGCCGACTATGAGCTGCTGCCGAACATGGCGATCATCGACGCGGACAACATGATGAACCAGCCGCGCGGCCTGACCAGCGCCTCCGGTATCGACGTGCTGACCCACGCGCTCGAGGCGTACGCGAGCATGATGGCCACCGACTACACCGACGGCCTCGCGCTCAAGGCGATGAAGAACGTGTTCAATTACCTGCCGCGTGCCTATGAGAAGGGCGCGCAGGACCCGGAGGCCCGCGAGAAGATGGCCGACGCCTCCTGCATGGCCGGTATGGCGTTCGCCAATGCGTTCCTGGGCGTCTGCCACTCCATGGCGCATAAGCTCGGCGCGTATCATCACCTGCCGCACGGCATCGCCAACGCGCTGATGATCACCTACGTGCTGCGCTTCAACGCGGCCGAGGTCCCGGCGAAGATGGGCACCTTCCCGCAGTACGACCATCCGCACACGCTGGCCCGCTATGTCGAGTGCGCCAACTTCTGCGGCGTCGTGGGCGAGAACGACGAGGACACGCTCAACAAGTTCATCGACAAGATCGAGGAGCTCAAGGCGGCGGTCGGCGTCAAGAAGTCCATCGCCGAGTATGGCATCAGCGAGGAGACGTTCATGTCCACGCTCGATCAGATGGTCGAGGATGCGTTCGACGACCAGTGCACCGGCGCGAACCCGCGCTATCCGCTGATGAGCGAGATCAAGGAAATGTACCTGAAGGCCTATCGCGGCGAGAAGGCCTGATTATAGATCGACATCAAGCGATAAGGAGGAACGACGATGACGATTCAGGATAAGGAACTGATCATCGAGCGCGGCACGAAGTACGTGTTCCGCACCGAGGATAAGATCATCAAGGAATTCAAGCCCGGCTATCCCAAGAGCGCCGTGCTCAAGGAAGCGTTCAACCATGCGCTGGCCGAGGAGACGGG
>CALVTQ010000106.1 GCA_944362695.1 uncultured Clostridia bacterium | reverse complement strand
GGCGTATCTCGAGCGCCAGGGCTTCGAGTTCGACGAGAGCTCTGCCAACGTCAAGGACGGCAAGCTCAAGGCGATCTACCTCAAGGACGAGATCGGCGGCTTCGCGCTGCACCTCGTGCAGAAGTAATCCTCAATCAGTACCTTCGGAGCGCATCCATACAGCGTGGGTGCGCTCCTTTTTTGCATGTATGCGTCAAACAGACCGGAGTCGGTTTCTGCATATCGCGCCGCCTGACGGCGTGCCGCAAGCTGCTGTGCACGGGCTGTCCGGCACGCGCAGCCTGCCCGAACAGACCGCGGTCGTTTGCGACGAAAAAGAACGAAAAACGACGCCGCATCGCAGGCATGCAGGATGGGGAGAATGACACAATATCTGGAATTCTCAAACAGAATGAGTCAAAAATGAGATGAATTTATTACAGAATTGTAACATTTAGAGGCTGACGTGTAATAATTGCAAAACTGTGGATAACTGGACTTATCAACAGACTGGGCCTAACCCAAAACGTATATCTGTGGATAACTGCGCAAAATTGTGGGGAAATGGCGTTTATTCTTGAATGGCTTGAAAAAATGATGTGGGCAATTCCGTGGAAAACTGGGGATAAACGGTGGAAAACTGTGGAAAAACGCGGGAAAACTTGTGAAGAAGCTTGTAACATTTGTTTGCAGCCGATGAAGGTTGTGAACATATATATTTCACACGGTGTTCACAGCGGCCAAACGCGCCGTACACGGCATAAGGCCGCGCTTGCCCGCGTAGGATGCAGGGCTGGGGGCAGAGGGGAGCGGATGCGGATGACGGATCGGATACAGAGGGCGTGCAGCGTGCTGCTGGCGACGGCGGCGCTGTGCTCGGCGGCGCTGCTGTACTGCGCGGGGGACAACGCGGCGAGCGCATTTGCCGGGCGAACGGATGCGGCGCAGGGCGCGGGTGGCGGGACAGGGCCGCTTTCGGGCATGGTCATCGCCGTGGATGCGGGCCACGGCGGATACGACGGCGGCGCGGTCGGGCGGGTGACCGGCGTCGCGGAGAAGGAGCTGAACCTCGACGTCGCCCGGCGCGTGGCGGCGCTGCTCGGGGAGGCGGGCGCGAGCGTCGTGATGACGCGCACGGAGGATATCGCGCTGTGCGACGACGACCCGCCGATCCGCAAGAAGCTTCAGGACATGCAGCGGCGCGCGGCCATCATCACGCAGGCAGGCGCGGACATGGTGCTCTCCATCCACATGAACGAATACGCCGGTCGTTCGCAGAGCGGGCCGCAGGTGTTCTATCGCGAGGACTGCCCGGCGGGGCGGCTGCTGGCCGGGGCGATTCAGGAGGCGATGATCACCGGCCTGTCGCCCAAGAAGAAGCGCGCGGCGCTCGGCGGGGATTACTACATCCTGACGCTCGGTGTGCCCAGCGCGCTGGTGGAGTGCGGGTTTTTGTCCAACCGCGAGGAGGAGCGGCTGCTGTGCACGGAGGAATACCGGCAGCGGGTCGCAAGAAGCATCGCGGAGGGCGTGAGCGCATGGGCGCAGCTTGACCACCCGGAGCCCCTGCCCGCCGTGGACAGGTCGGGAGAGCCGGGGGCGCAGTAGCTGCACGCATCGTGTAAAAAAGTGAAAAACATGGGGCAAGGGAAGCAAATTTTCCCTTGTCCTTTTACGGTTTTAATGATATACTAAACTGAATTATTGTGGCGAGGAAGGCCATTTTATGGATTTGGAGGGAAGCATCCTTGCCGGAGGAAAAGAACGAATTTGAGCACGCGGCGCCTGCGGTCGAGGCGGAGCTGGACGCCGTGCACGAGGCAGTCGGCGGGCGGGACATCCGCGAGCTGAACGCGCTGCAATTGGCGTATATCGGCGACACGGTGCACGATTTGTACGTGCGCAGTGCGCTCGTCGTGCGCGGCATGAGCGTCGGCGCGATGCACAAGCGGGCCATCCGCATGGTCAGCGCGGGCGCGCAGGCGAGGATGCTCGCGGCGATTGAGCCGGAGCTGACGCAGGCCGAGGCAGACATCGTGCGCCGGGGCCGCAATGCGCACGCCAAACACGCCGCGCCCAAGCACGCCGACCCCGCGGACTATGCACATGCGACGGGCCTCGAGGCGCTGTGGGGCGCGCTGTACATCAGCGGGCAGACGCACAGGCTCAACGAACTGGTGAATTTGGCGCTTTCGCGCACGGAGGATAGATCATGGCAAAGGCAACGCTGAAGGTGATCCTGCTGCGCTCGACGCCCGATCCGGACGAGATCGTGGCGCTGGGCGCGCGGCTGTGCTATGCGCAGGCGGACGTCGAGGCGCTTCGCGAGCGCGTGGAGGCCAGCGACCAGCGGGCATACGTCGAGCGCGTCATGCAGCGCGGGCATCTGTCGGTCACGGAGCACGCGAGCTTCACATTCGCCGTGGAGGGCGTGAGCCGGGCGCTTCTGGCGCAGCTGACGCGCCACCGCATCGCTTCGTTCTCGGTGCAGAGCCAGCGCTACGTCTCGATGGCGGACGGGTTTGATTACGTCATCCCGCCGTCGATCAGCGCGCTGGGCGAGGAGCAGGAGGCGGAGTTCATCCGCCAGATGGACACCATGCACAAGTGGTACTGTCAGTGGCAGGAGAAGCTCGGCGGGGCGAAGGAGGCGGCCAATCAGGACGCGCGCTTCGTGCTGCCCAATGCGGCGGCGACGCGCCTCGTGATGACGATGAACGCGCGCGAGCTGATGCATTTCTTCGAGCTGCGCTGCTGCGGACGCGCGCAGTGGGAGATCCGCGAGATGGCGTGGCAGATGCTCGCCGAATGTAAGAAGGCCGCGCCGGCGCTGTTCGCCAACGCAGGCCCGGCATGCCTGCGCGGCGCATGCCCCGAGGGCAAGAACACATGCGGCAGGGCGGCCGAGATGAAGGCCCGCGCCGCCGAAATGGATTTGAAATAAAGGAGAATCACCATGGCATATTACGATCAATTCACCAAGAAGCCGCAGGGCGGCAAGCGCGACGACTGGCGCGACGACGAGGAGACCTGGCGTCCCGCGCGCGACGGCGAACGCGGCGGCAGGAAGCCCTATGACAAGAAGCCCTACGGCGAGCGCAGGCAATACGCGGGCGACCCGCACGAGCGCAAGCCGTATGACAAGGACGGCAAACCCGGCGAGCGCCGCTACGCCGATGGCCCGCGCAAGCCCTATAATAATAAGGAAGAGCGCCGTTATGTGGGCGACCCGCACGAGCGCAAGCCCTACGGCGACCGCCCGGCCTTCGGCGGCCCGCGCCCGCAGAAGCGCGAGGAGCGCGACGAGCGCAGGGATGACCGCCGTCCGCCGAGACCGGAGCGCCCGGCCTTTGCGCCGGAGCACGAGGAGCCGGACAACCTGCTCGTCGGCCGCAACCCGATCCGCGAGGCGCTGCGCGCGGGCCGCGACATCGAGAAGCTGCTCGTGGCGCGCGGCGAGCTGATCGGCTCTGCCCGCGAGATCGTCGCGATGGCGCACGAGGCGAAGATCGTCGTGCAGGAGGTCGACCGCGCGCGCCTTGACGCGATGGCCCCGAATCATCAGGGCCTGATCGCGGTCGCCTCGGCCTATGCCTATAAGACGGTGGACGACATGCTCGCCCTGGCCAAAGAGCACGGCGAGGACCCGCTGCTGGTGATCCTCGATGGCGTGACCGACCCGCACAACCTCGGCGCGATCATCCGCAGCGCGGAATGTGCCGGTGCGCACGGCGTCATCATCCCGGAGCGCAGGGCTGTGGGCCTGACCCCCAGCGCCGTGAAGGCGAGCGCGGGCGCGGTGGAGTACCTGCCCGTGGCGAAGGAGACGAACCTCACGCGCCTGATCGAGCGCCTGAAGAAGGAGAACATCTGGGTCTACGGCGCGGCGATGAACGGCGAGGACTACCGCAAGGTCGATTTCTCCGGCCCGGCGGCCATCGTCATCGGCTCGGAAGGCGAGGGCATATCGCGCCTTGTCGCCGAGAGCTGCGACAAGCTGGTGAGCCTGCCGATGAAGGGGCATATCGACTCGCTGAACGCGTCGGTCGCGGCGGGCATCCTGCTCTACGCGATGATGGGGGCGCGCGCATGAAACCGCTGCTGCTCGTGGACGGCTACAACGTGATCGGCGCATGGGACGTGCCGCGCGCGGAGCACCTTTCCATCGAGGAAGCGCGCGAGCGGCTTGTTCATCTGGTCGCGGATTACGCGGGCTACTCCGGCGAGGAGGTCATCGTGGTCTTCGACGGCCACTACACCGACCGCCCGACGCGCTCGCGCCAGACATGGCACGGCGTGGAGGTCGTCTTCACCAAGCACGCCGAGAGCGCGGACAACTTCATCGAGGCGACGGTCTCGTCCGTGCCGAAATGGCGGGCCGTGCGCGTGGCGACGAGCGACGCCGTGGAGCAGACCGTCACGATGGGGCGCGGGGCCGTGCGCATCAGCTCGCGCGAGTTTTTGATGGAGCTGACGCAGGTTCGCGCCGTGGGCAGGCGGCACATGAACGAACCGAAGGTCTCGCGCGGGGACATCTTCTCGCGCCTGCCGCCGCATCAGCGCGAAATATTCGACAAAATGCGCAAGGGCGAAGAATAATCAATCGCGAATCCACGGCAAGGAGGAAGCATGCACCACGACTATGAAAGCATGACCGACGAGGCGGTCGCCCTGCTCGCGCAGCAGGGGGACGTCGAGGCGTCGGAGCACTTGCTCAACAAATACAAAAACTTCGTGCGCTCCAAGGCCCGCTCGTATTTTCTGGTGGGCGCGGACCACGAGGACATCGTGCAGGAGGGCATGATCGGCCTGTTCAAGGCGTTCCGCGATTACAGGCCGGACAAGCTCTCGTCCTTCCATGCCTTCGCGGAGCTGTGCGTCACGCGCCAGATCATCACGGCCATCAAGACCGCCACGCGGCAAAAGCACATCCCGCTCAACTCCTACGTCTCGCTCAACAAGCCGATCTACGAGGAGGAGAGCGACAGAACGCTCATGGACGTGATCACGGAGGGCCGGGGCATGGACCCGGAGGAGCTGATCATCGGGCGGGAGAGCTATGTGAGCATCGAGAGCCAGATCGACGAGATGCTCTCGCCGCTGGAGCGGCGGGTGCTGGCGGCGTATCTGGACGGCAAGAGCTATCAGGAGATCGCCGAGATGCTGGGGCGTCAGGTCAAGAGCATCGACAACGCATTGCAGCGCGTCAAGCACAAGCTCGAACGCCTCATCGCCGAGCGCGCGTGAGCGTATACAGCCCGTTAAGAAATCGAAATCCGCATAAGGAAAGTTTAATGCCGGGGGAGCGCATCCTCCGGTTCTTATTTATATAGGAAGAAACGTGCGCGATTGACCTGCGGGAAAAAAGTCGAAAATGCGCGCATATTGTGCGGACGGGGCGGGGATTTGTCCCAGACGGATGACGGCGGTTTCATTCAACATTTTCGGACTGATCGGTTGACAGGCGGGCGCGCGGGGGCTACAATACACATAAGTATGCCGCACTGTGCTTCGGCTGCGCGTGCGGCAAGGAGGGAAAACCATGTTCATTGTGTACTTTGCGCTGTGGGTGATCTTCAACGGCAAATGGACGACGGAAATCGGCGTCTTCGGCCTGATCTTCGCCGCGGTGCTCTACGCGTTCTCGTGCAAGTTCATGGGGTACAGCGTGAAGACCGATATCGGGCTGCTGCTGTCGCTCTGGCGCGGCGTGCGCTATGGCGCGCTGCTGATCGCGGAGATCCTCAAGGCGAACTTCGCCGTGATCGACCTGATCCTGCACAAGAGCGGGGAGGTCGAGCCGCAGCTCGTGCGCTTCTCGACCGATTTGAAGAGCGAGAACCACCGCGTCGTGCTGGCCGACTCGATCACGCTGACGCCCGGCACGATCACATGCGAGCTGGAGGACGGGCGGTATCTCGTGCATTGCCTGGACAAATCGCTGGCCGACGGCATCGAGCGCAGCAGCTTTGTGGACGCGCTCGCCTCGATGGAATACGCCGACGCCGACAAGCAGGCCGCCAAGGCGCAGAAGGCCGCGGACAAGGAAGCGGCCAGGGCCGGGCGCGAAGCCGCCAAAGCCGCCGCGAAGGCCGAAAAGGAGAACGCCAAGGCCGAGCGCGAGGCGGCGAAGGCCGCGGCCAAGGCCGAGAAGGAAGCCGCCAAGGCGGGCCGCAAGAACCGCCGCGCCGCAGACGAGCCGGAGCAGCCCGCAGAGGACGCCCCGCAGGAGGACGCTACGCAGGAGCAGACCGGCGAGGATGCCCTGATGGAGGATATCCCGCAGGACGACGGCGATTACGAGGCGGCGGAGTACGCCGTGGGCGTGCCGGATGCGCAGGGCGTTTCCCCTGACGATGAGAACGAAGAAAACGAGGCTGTGCCCGAAGAAAACGAGACTGCGGGGCAGGATATCGCGCCCGGCGGCGAGCAGAAGGAGGATGAGCGGCATGATTGACAAGGCATATCACATGCTGGCGGCGGTCTCGATCGGCGCGCTGATGGTGCTGGCGATCCTGTGCCTGATCCGCTGCATCAAGGGGCCGCGCATCAGCGACCGCGTGCTCGCCGTCAACATGACCGGCACGCTCACCATCATCATGGTCAGCGCGTGCGTCGTGCTGCTGGGCGAGGGATATCTGGCGGACATCGCGCTGCTGTATGCGATGGTCAGCTTCCTGGCGGTGGTGCTGCTTTCGAAGGTCTACATGGGCATCTACCGCGAGCGCAGGCATGAGCAGGAGGAAATGCGGCGCATGCGCGAGCAGCAGGAGAAGGAGGCGGCTGAGCAGTGATTGCGTGGATTCGATTCATGCTGACGGCGGCGTTCGTGCTCTCGGGCATCGTCGTCTGCTGCATCGGCGGGCTGGGCGTCTACCGGTTTAAGTACGTCGCCAACCGCATGCACGCCTCGGCGCTCAACGACACGCTGGGCATCGCGCTGTGCCTGATCGGCTGGGCCATCAGCGCGCCGGACGGCTTCACGGCGGTCAAGCTCCTGCTGGTCGTGGTGTTCTATTTCATCAGCGGCCCGGTGTCCAGTCACCTGCTGTGCCGCCTTGAGATCGAGACGAACGAGCAGCGCGAGGATTACATGACCGTGCGCGACCTCGACGAGGAAGCCGCCATCGCCGCGGCGCAGGCCGAAAGCGAGCTGGAAGCGGCGCAGGATGAGCCCGATGCGCAGCATGATGCGGGCGAACAGGCCGGGTTTGATGCAAATATGAATGATACAGAAATATTGGACGAAAACAGCGCGGACGAAGCAGAGGAAGCCGCCGCGCAGGACGGGGAGGTGGATGCGCCGTGACGCTGGTCGTGCAGCTGATGCTCGCTTTTTTGATCATATGCGCCATCGCCGTGTGCCTGACGCGCGATTTGCTGACGAGCGTCATCATCTACATGTCGTATTCGCTGGTCATGTCGATCATCTGGGTCGTGCTCGAGTCGCCCGATCTGGCCATCACCGAGGCGGCCGTCGGCGCGGGCATCACGAGCCTGCTGTTCTTCCTGACGCTCAAGAAGATTCACGCCATTCAGGCGCGCAACGAGGTGCGCAGCGAGCACGGCGAGCAGAAGCGCGGAGGTGAGCGCAATGGCTAAGGCATGGAAGGAGCGCCTTGAGCGCTGGCTCACCGAGGAGGACAGCGCGCTCGAGCGCCGCATGATCGCCATGCAGACGCGCGAGCCGGACGAGGAGAGCGACGAGCCGGACGAGGCCACCGTCATCCGCGAGGCGCAGGAGCGCACCGTCGAGCAGGACGTCGCCGAGCGCGTGCACGCGTGGAAGGAGCGCCGGGGCAGCAAGCTCATGCGCAGGCTCTACTGCGCGCTGTGCGTGTGCGTGTGCGTGACGATGATCTTCCTTTTGCTGTTCACGGTTTCGACCCTGCCGCGCTTTGGCAGCCCGAATCACCCGATCAACAACGAGGTCTCCGCGCGCTACATCGAAAAGGGCCTGCAGGAGACGGGCGCGGTCAACATCGTGACGGGCATGATCCTTGACTACCGCGCGTTTGACACGCTGGGCGAGTCGAGCGTGCTGTTCACGGCGGCGATGGTCGTGCTGTTCCTGCTTCGCATGGACGAAAAGAGCGACCAGTACAGTCCGCTGGCCCGCGTGATGCGCGAGATGCCGCACGCGGACACGTACTACGAGCCGCACAACGACGTGATTTTGCAGAAGGCGGCGGTCATCCTCGTGCCGATGGTGCTGCTGCTGGGCATATATGTCGTATTAAACGGCCACCTGTCGCCGGGCGGCGGCTTCTCCGGCGGCGCGATCATGGGCGCGGCGCTGATGCTCTACGTGACGGCGTTCGGCTTCAAGTCGATCCACAGGTTCTTCCGCTATAAGACGTATCAGACGATCGTGCTGTGCGCGCTGCTGACCTACGCGGTGAGCAAGTGCTATTCGTTCTACACCGGCGCGAACGGCATCCACAGCGTCATCCCGCTTGGCACGCCGGGCGCGATCCTCTCAAGCGGCCTGATCCTCGTGCTCAACATCTGCGTGGGCTTCATCGTGACCTGCACGATGTACGCCTTCTACGCGGTATTCCGGAAGGGAGAGGTGTGATATGCGGCTGTTTACCAATTATTATGAGACGGCGGCGGTGATCCTCTTCTGCATCGGCTTCACCACGATGATGCTCAACAAGAATCTGATCAAAAAGATCATCGGCATGGACATCATGGACAGCGCCGTGTATCTGTTCCTCGCCTGCCAGGGCTACATCGAGGGACGCACCGCGCCCATCGTCGTGGACGGCGTGCAGTCCGTGGAGGCATACATCAACCCGATCCCGGCGGGCCTCGTGCTCACGGGCATCGTCGTGTCGGTCAGCGTATCGGCGCTGATGCTCGCGCTGTCGGTGCGGCTGTACTACCGCTATCACACGCTCGACCTCGACGAGATCATCGCCATCGCGGGAAGGGAGGAAGTGTAAATGCAGCTTGTGCAGAACTTCCCCTTCGCGTGCATATTGCTGACGCTGATCTGCGCGGTCATCACGAGCGTCCTCAAGCCCCGCGCCGCGCGGTATCTGACGTTCTTTGCCATCTGCGCGGTCACGGCGATGACGGCGTGCGTGATGGTGTTCACGCTCAAAACGGGCGAGAGCTACGTCTATCTGATGGGCCACTTCCCCGCGCCATGGGGCAACGAGATCCGCGTCGGCGTGCTGGAGACGGTCACGATGATGGTGCTCTGCTTCGTCATCCTGTTCAGTTTCACCGGCGGCATGCGCGTGAGCGTGCGCCAGATTGAGGAGACGAAATACAACATCTTCTGTATTCTGGTGGACCTGACGATGCTCTCGCTGCTGGCGCTGGTCTACACCAACGACCTGTTCACGGCGTACGTGTTCATCGAGATCAATACGCTTGCGGCGGCGGGCCTGGTCATCATGCGCCAGATCGGACGCGGCGTGGTCGCGGGCGTGCGCTACATGATCATGAACCTGCTGGGCTCGAGCCTGTTCCTCATCGGCGTGGTCATCCTCTACACGATCACCGGCCATCTTCTGATGGAGCCGATACAGGACAGCGTCGCGGTGCTCGCGCAGACGGGCAAATATCACGTGCCGCTGACGATGGTGCTCGCGCTCATCAGCGTGGGCCTTGCGATGAAGAGCGCGCTGTTCCCGTTCTCGAGCTGGCTGCCGGGGGCGTACTCAAACGCCACGCCGACGGCGAGCGCGCTGCTCTCCTCGATCGTCTCCAAGGGCTACATCGTGCTGCTGGTCAAGGTGTATGTGCGCGTGATCGGCTATGACGTGGTCAGGCAGCTCGGCGTGTTTGACGTGCTGTTCGTCTTCGGCGCGGCGGGCATGGTGATGGGCTCCGTGTGCGCCGTGCGCGCGAAGACCACGCGCATGATGGTCGCCTATTCCTCCGTGGCGCAGATCGGCTACATCTTCACGGCGCTGGGCATGGGCAACGAGGTCGGCATGGTCTGCGCGCTGTGGCATGTGCTGGCGCACGCGGCGACCAAGTCGATGCTCTTCATCTCCGGCGCGGAGCTGGACGTCGCCTCGGGCGACACGCATCTGCGGCGCGACCTGCGCGGCGGCTTCTGGCGCAGCCCGCTGGCGGCGACGGCGTTCACGCTCGGCTCGGCGAACCTCGTGGGCGTGCCGATGCTCTCGGCGTTCGTCACGAAGGTCATGCTCTCCACAGCGGCCATCAACACCGGCGGACGCCACGCGGCCATCACGCTGGCGTGTCTGGCGGTCTCCACGCTGCTCAACGCGTGGTATTTCCTCAACACGACGCTGCATCTGTTCACGCCGGTTCGCGACGAGAGCGGCGCGCGGGTCGTGCAATCGCGCGTGCCGATGCGCGGCATGACGGCGCTGAGCCTGATCGGTTTTATCGCGCTGAACCTGATTCTGGGCCTGTGGTGCGGGGACATCCTCGATGCTCTGTTCACCGGCCTTCACCACTTCGCATGACGTTGTTCGACATATGGAGACATTTGGGAGAACAAGGAGGAAAAGACGGTGTACCTGTTTGTGATCTTGGCGATTTTCTGGCCGGCGCTGTGCGGCGTGGGCATCTGGCTGCTGCCCGCCGCCAGGGAGGACCGCAGACTGCGCTCCGCGCTGACGGTCGGCGCGCTGATCGTGGAGGTCCTGCTGAGCGTGTCGCTGTGCCTGTGCAACGGCTACGAGCTGACGCTGCTTGAGCTGACCCCGACGCTGCACATCTTCCTGCGCATCGACGCCATCGGCTGCATGTTCGCCGTGCTCATGAGCGCGATGTGGCTGCTGGCGGCGGTGTTCGCGCTTGACTACCTCGGCCACGACGCGCACGAGCGCTCCTTCCAGGCGTTTTACATGACGGTGCTCTCCGCGCTGATCGGCCAGTGCTGCGCCGGCTCGATGATCACGCTGTACGTGTTCTACGAGCTGATGACGATGCTCTCCGTGCCGCTGGTCGTGCACGAGCGCACGCCGCAGGCCGTCGCCGCGGGCATCAAGTATCTGATCTACTCGATCTTCGGCGCGATGATGGGCCTGCTGGGCATCTTCTTCTTCAACCACTACCTCGGCACGGTGACGTTCACGCCCGGCGGCGCGGCGGCGGCGAGCGGCGCGCCGGTTGGCCCCGTGCTGGCCATCGCGTTCATGGTGATCCTCGGCTTTGGCACGAAGGCGGGCATGTTCCCGATGCACGGCTGGCTGCCGACGGCGCACCCGGTTGCGCCCGCCCCGGCGTCGGCGGTGCTCTCCGGCGTGATCACGAAGGCGGGCGTGCTGGCGATCATCCGCGTGATCTACTTCCTCGTCGGCGCGGACACCATCCGCGGCACGTGGGTGCAGACGGCGTTCATGATCCTGACGCTGATCACCGTGTTCATGGGCTCGATGATGGCCTACGGCGAGCCGCTGCTCAAAAAGCGCCTCGCGTACTCGACCGTGTCGCAGGTGAGCTACGTGCTCTTCGGCCTTAGCTGCCTGCATCCCGTGGCGTTTGCGGGCGCGCTGCTGCACGTCATCGCGCACAGCACGATCAAGGACGGCCTGTTCCTATGCGCGGGCGCGTACATCCACCAGACCGGCAAGACGTATGTCCGCGACCTGCGCGGCATCGGCAAGGAGATGCCGGTGACGACGTGGT
The DNA here is from genome assembly GCA_944362695.1 of uncultured Clostridia bacterium. GTDB lineage: Bacteria > Bacillota > Clostridia > Christensenellales > Aristaeellaceae > Ventricola. The sequence goes on along the minus strand of CALVTQ010000106.1, from coordinate 25,245 downwards.
GCTGGACGATTGCGGCGCTGGGCCTGATCGGCATCCCGCCGACGGGCGGCTTCGTGAGCAAGTGGCTGCTGGCGACCGGTTCGCTGGAGGCGGGCCTCGGCGTGCTGGGCATCATCGGCCCGGTCGTGCTGATCGTCTCCGCGCTGCTGACGGCGGCGTATCTGCTGCCGGTGACCATCAACGGCTTCTTCCCGGGCAGCGACTTCGATTACGACAAGCTCGAGAAGAAGGAGGGCGGCTGGCGCATGCTCGTGCCGGTGATCCTGCTGGCGGCGGCGGTCGTGCTCACGGGCGTGATGGCCGGGCCGCTGATGGACGCGGTGACGGCCGCGATGCCCACCATTCTGTAAGGAGAGAGGATCATGCTGAACCTTGCGGTTATCTTGCCGATCGCGGCGGGGGCACTGCTCCTCGCGCTTCGGCCCAAGAGGCGCGGCGTGCGCGAGGCGCTGGTCATGGGCGCGACGCTCATCACGTCCCTGATCGTGCTTGCCTGCGTGCTGCGCCCGGGCGGGGAGCGGGAGGTGCTGCTGTACCTGATGCCGGGCCTGCCGCTGGCCTTTGAGCTGGACGGCGTGGGCCGGGTGTTTGCAGGCCTCGTGGCGTTCCTGTGGCCGCTGGCCGTGCTCTATGCGTTTGAATACATGGAGCACGAGGGCGGCGAGAATCACTTTTTTGCGCTGTATACCATGACATACGGCGTCACCGTGGGCATCGCGTCCGCGGCGAATCTGATGACGATGTATGTCTTCTACGAGCTGCTGACGGTCTCCACGATCTCGCTGGTCATGCACGGCACGAGCCGCGCGAGCGTGGCGGCGGGCCATAAGTACATGCTCTATTCGTTCTTCGGCGCGGCGCTGGCGTTCGTGGGCGTGATGATCGTCACGGTCTACGGCAAGGGCGGCGGCTTCGTCCCCGGCGGCGCGCTGGGCGAGAGCTTTGCCAAAGAACACCCGCTGATGCTTCAAGCCGGCTACATCTGCACATTCCTGGGCTTCGGCGTCAAGGCGGCGATCTTCCCGATGCACGCCTGGCTGCCCTCGGCGAGCGTCGCGCCCACGCCGGTGACGGCGCTGCTGCATGCGGTCGCGGTCGTCAAGGCGGGCGCGTTCGGTATCATCCGCGTGACGTTCTTCAGCTTCGGCGCGTCGCTTCTGTACGGCACGAAGGCGCAGCTCGTCGCGATTCTGCTGGCGAGCATCACGATCGTCTACGGCTCGACGATGGCGGTCAAGGAGCACCACTTCAAGCGCAGGCTGGCGTATTCGACGGTCTCGAACCTGTCCTATATCGTGCTCGCGGCGAGCCTGATGACGCAGGAGAGCCTGACGGCGGGCATGGCGCACATGGTGTTCCACGCGCTCATCAAGATCACGCTGTTCTACTGCGCGGGCGCTGTGCTGGTGAAGACCGGCCGCACGCAGGTCGAGGGTCTGCGCGGCATCGGGCGCGTGATGCCGGTGACGTGCGCGGCGTATGTTGTGGGCGCGCTGGCGCTGACGGGCACGCCGCTTTTGCCGGGCTTTGTGAGCAAATGGATGATCGGCACGTCGCTGATCGACAACGCAGGCCTGTCCATCATGGGCGTCCCGGCGGCGTGGATCGGCATGGCGGCCCTGCTGATCTCGGCGGTGCTGACGGCGATTTACCTGATGAGCGTCGCGTTTGCGATGTTCTTCAGGCCGCTTGAGCCGTCGGGCCATGTGCAGGCGAATGTGAACTGCGACCCGACGTGGCGCATGAAGCTGCCGTTTGCGGTGCTCTGCGCGGCGATTGTGCTCTGCGGCCTGTTCTCCGGCGCGGTGGTCGATGTCCTGACGGCGGCCTCCGCCGGTGTGATGTGAGGAAGGAGGAGCGAAATGCTGATCGGTTTTCTGGTCTTTTTCCCGATGGCTGCGGCGGTGCTCTCCTATCTCATCGGGCGCTGGCACAAGGGCGCGCGCGACGCGTTCGTGGTGCTCGCCTGCCTGCTGACGGCGGCGGGCACGGGGCTGGCGGCCATGGCTGTGCTGGCCGGGCGCGAGCTGAGCCTCGCCTTCCCGATGTGCGGCATGACGCTGACATTCACGCTCGACGGCTTCCGCGCGCTGTATGCGTGCGTGGCGGGCGTGATGTGGCTGGCGACGGGCATGCTCTCGCCGGACTACTTCTCGCATCACTACCACAACCGCAATCGCTACTATTTCTTTAACCTCATGACGCTGGGCGCGACGCTGGGCGTGTTCCTGTCCGCCGACCTGTTCACCACGTTCATCTTCTTTGAGATCATGTCGTTCACGTCCTACACGTGGGTCGCGCACGACGAGACGCCCGGCGCGCTGCGTGCCGCGCAGACGTATCTGGCCGTCGCCATCCTCGGCGGCATGGTGATGCTCGTGGGCCTGTTCATCCTCTGGACGACCATCGGCACGCTTGAAATCGCGGCGCTTTACGACGCGGCGCAGGCGTGCGCGAATAAGACGGCGATCTGGGCGGCGGCGCTGTGCATCCTCGTGGGCTTCGGCGCGAAGGCGGGCATGTTCCCGCTGCACATCTGGCTGCCGAAGGCGCACCCGGTCGCCCCGGCCCCGGCGAGCGCGCTGCTCTCGGGCATCCTGACCAAGTCCGGTGTGTTCGGCGTGATCGTCGTGAGCGCGAACATCTTCCGGGACAGCGCGGTGTGGGGCAAGATGCTGCTCGCGCTGGCGCTGGTGACGATGCTGGGCGGCGCGGTGCTCGCGGTGTTCTCCGTGAACCTCAAGCGCACGCTGGCGTGCTCGTCGATGTCGCAGATCGGCTTCATCCTCACGGGCATCGCCGTGAGCTGCCTGCTCGGGCATCACAACGCGCTGGCGGCGAGGGGCGCGCTGCTGTACATGGTCAACCACTCGCTGTTCAAGCTGGTGCTGTTCATGGCGGCGGGCGTCGTGTATATGAACCTGCACAAGCTGAATCTCAACGACGTGCGCGGCTTCGGCAGGCACAAGCCGCTGCTGCATTTCGCGTTCCTGATGGGCGCAGTGGGCCTGATGGGCGTGCCGGGCTTCTCGGGGTATGTCAGCAAGACGCTGATCCACGAGGGCATCGTCGAGTACATCGAAATCGTCCGCGAGGCGGGCGGCTTCGCGCTGCCGTATCAGATCGCCGAGTGGCTGTATCTGTTCAGCGGCGGATTGACCGGCGCGTACATGATCAAGCTCTACATCTGCCTGTTCTGGCAGAAGCACCCGACGGAGCAGCTGTTCCACGACGTGAAGAAGAAATACATGAAGCCGCTGTCCGCGCTCGCGCTGACGCTCACGGCGCTGCTGATCCCGGTGCTCGGCCTGACGCCGAACATGACGATGGACGCCATCGCAGACTTCGCGGGCGGCTTCCTGCACGCCGGGACGCCCGAGCACGCCGTGCATTACTTCTCGATCACCAACCTCAAGGGCGCGGGCATCTCGCTTGCCATCGGCCTGCTGGTGTATCTGTTCATCATCCGCACGATGCTCATGGGCAGGGACGAGCGCGGCGAGCGCGTGTATCTTGATGTCTGGCCGGCGGGGCTTGACCTCGAGGACGCCGTGTATCGCCCGGTGATCGGCCTGATCACGAAGATCGGCGGCGCGGCGGCCAACGTGTGCAGCGAAAAGACGCTGGAGACGTACATCTATAAGCCCGTGATCGGCGGCGCGTCGTTTGCGGGCCTCGTGCTGGCGAAGATGGTCAGCGAGATGACGGACATGCTCGCGGTCATCGCCGACGACACGGTGCTGCGCGTGCGCCATGCCGTGCACAGGCTCGGCGTGGGCGGCAAGGTCGCGCAGACGGTCGGCGGCATCGCGGACAGCGTGTCCGAGGGGCTCAACCACACGATCCGGCGCGAGAGGCCGGTCGAGCACCATTACACCGGCACGCTCGCGGGCCTGCTTGACGGTCTGTCCGAGATCATGCGCAGCACGACGCACACCATGAGCTTCGGCCTGGTGCTGTTTGGTCTCGGTCTGTGCGTGACGCTGCTGTATCTGCTTCTTTATTAAAACAGACGCCCCGGCAAATCAATACCGCCACCCGCGGGGATGCGCAGGCCCGAAAAGAGCCGCCGCCCCCGCGGTTTTTTGCTGCGCGTCGCGGTGACGGTCCCGGCGCGCAGCGAGCGTTTTCTGTAAAAAAATCCACACCGGCCGATGCGCGCTGTGTACGGAAATATGCGCGCCGTATACCGCGCACACTTCGCGCAATAGCGCCGTTTTTCGGCATGGAGCCATAACATTATGCATGCAAAAAGATAAACGGTTTGTCAACATGCGCATGGAAATTACACAACGAATTGTCAATCGAAATCGCCGCAATTATGCAGAAATTGGAAGAAAGAGCCGAAAAATATAGCATTTTCTGCATTTTGCAGCTTGACAAGGTTTGTAAACGGATATATAATGACTGCATACTTGAGGAAAACCCCGGCGATTCACGGGGGATTCCCTAAAAAGATTGAAGCATCGGAGGACTGACCTATGAAGAAGCTCATTACGCTTGCTCTCGTGCTCGCGATGGTGGCGATGGCCGCCTGCGCCAGCGCGACGACCGTCGGTGTCTGCCAGCTGGTTCAGCATGCTGCGCTTGACCAGGCCACGCAGGGCTTTATCGACCGACTGACCGAGCTGATGCCCGACGTCGAGATCGACAACCAGAATGCCTCTGGCGACTCCGCCAACGTTTCCACGATCATCAACGGCTTCGTCAACGACGGCGTGGACCTGATCCTCGCCAACGCGACGCTGCCGCTTCAGACCGCTGCCTCCGCGACCGGTGACATCCCGATCCTGGGCACCTCCATCACCCACTACGGCACCGCGCTGGGCATCGAGCCCTGGACCGGCGCCACGGGCGTGAACATCTCCGGCACCTCCGACCTCGCCCCGCTGGATCAGCAGGCCGCGATGGTCAAGGAGCTCTTCCCGGACGCCAAGAACGTGGGTCTGGTGTACTGCTCCGCCGAGGCGAACTCCGCCTATCAGGTCCAGATGGTCAAGGGCTACCTCGAGGAGCTGGGCTACACCTGCACCGAGTACGCCTTCACCGATTCCAACGACATCGCCGCTGTCACGCAGACCGCTGCTGACGCCAGCGACGTGATCTACATCCCGACCGACAACACCGCTGCTGCCTACACCGAGACCGTCGGCAACGTCGTGATCCCGGCTGGCGTGCCGGTCATCGCCGGTGAGGAAGGCATCTGCAACGGCTGCGGCGTCGCGACGCTGACCATCAGCTACTACGACATCGGCGTGGAGACCGCCAACATGGCCTACGAGATCCTCGCCGAGGGCGCCGACATCAGCACGATGGAGATCCGCTTTGCGCTGCAGTTCACCAAGAAGTATGACCCGACCAACATGGAAGCGCTGGGCATGACCCCGCCCGAGGGCTACGTGGCCATCGAGGAGTAAAATCAAGCTGTAAGCGAATCAGCCAAGGGGGATTTTCCCTCTTGGCTTCGCTTGTGTTATGCCAAAGTTCTTGTGACGGGAAAAGAAACAGGAGGACTCCGAGGTGGAAATCATCAAGCTCATCAATGCGCTGCCCGGCTGTGTGTCCCAGGGTGTGATCTGGGGCATCATGGCCATCGGCGTATACATCACATACAGGATACTCGATGTGGCCGATCTGACGGTTGACGGCTCCATCGCCACGGGCGGCGCGGTTGCGACCGTGCTGCTGATGGCGGGCGTCAATCCGTGGATCGCGCTGATCGTCGCGTTCGTCGTGGGCATGCTCACGGGTCTGGCGACGGGCATCTTCCATACGTTCATGGGCATCCCGGCGATTCTGGCCGGCATCCTGACGCAGCTCTCGCTGTATTCGGTCAACCTGGCGATTCTGGGCAAGGCGAATCTGCCGCTGAACGCCACCAAGCTGGAGCTTCTGATCAGCCAGCGCAACGTGCGCGCGCTCTCGCTTGACAACCCGCTGATCGTGCTGGCCATCGTGACGGCGGGCGTGATCGCGCTGCTGTATCTGTTCTTCGGCACGGAGCTGGGCTGCTCGCTGCGCGCGACGGGCGCAAACAACGCCATGGCCCGCGCGCAGGGCATCAACACCAACACGAACAAGGTGCTCGGCCTGATGCTCTCAAACGGCCTGGTCGCGCTCTCCGGCGCGCTGCTGTGCCAGTATCAGGGCTTCACCGACGTGGGCATGGGCCGCGGCGCGATCGTCATCGGCCTGGCCGCCGTCATCATCGGCGAGGTGCTCTTCTCCAAGATCTTCAACAACTTCGCGCTCAAGCTGCTGGCCGTCTCCATCGGCGCGGTGATCTATTTCGTCGTCATTCAGGTCGTGCTCTGGCTCGGCCTTGACACGGACTTCCTGAAGATGCTGCAGGCCCTTGTCGTGGCGGTCTTCCTCGCCATCCCGTATTGGAAGGGCAAGTACTTCAACAAGAAGACCGGGAAGGGGGCGTAAGCGATGGCCAACACGATGCTGCATATCAACCATATCGCCAAGACCTTCAACCCCGGCACGATCACCGAGAAGAAGGCGCTGCTGGACGTGGAGCTTACGCTCAACGAGGGCGACTTTGTGACCGTCATCGGTGGCAACGGCGCGGGCAAATCGACCATGCTCAACGCGGTCGCGGGCGTGTTCCCCGTCGATTCGGGCAAGATCGAGATCGGCGGCGTGGACGTCACGCACCTGCCGGAATACAAGCGCGCCAAGTATCTGGGCCGCGTGTTCCAGGACCCGATGACCGGCACCGCCGCGACGATGAACATCGAGGAGAACATGGCGCTCGCCATGCGCCGCGGACAGCCGCGCGGCCTGAAGTGGGGCATCCGTCCCATGGAGCGCGAGATGTACCGCGAGCAGCTGCGCACGCTGGGCCTCGGCCTCGAGGACCGCATGCAGAGCAAGGTCGGCCTGCTCTCCGGCGGCCAGCGCCAGGCGCTCACGCTGCTGATGGCCACGCTCAAGACGCCGAAGCTGCTGCTGCTTGACGAGCACACCGCCGCGCTTGACCCCAAGACCGCCGCGAAGGTGCTCGAACTGACCGAGAAGATCGTCGCCGAGCAGAAGCTGACGGCCATGATGGTCACGCACAACATGAAGGACGCCATCGCCATCGGCAACCGCCTCATCATGATGAACGCGGGCCGGATCGTCGTGGACGTGTCGGGCGAGCGCAAGAAGAACCTGACGCGCGCCGAGGTCATGGGCCTGTTCGAGAAGGCCGCGGGCGAGGAGCTCGACGGCGACAGGCTGCTGCTGAGCTGATCGAAATGAACATCATCCCTCGCGGGCTCATCCTGCGGGGGATTTTTTGACGGGCAGCGGCGTTGCTTCATGATGTGAAAAATAATTCACATCACCTCTTGACAACCGGCGGGGCGAGTGATATATTTATCACATCGCAAGTGCGAAATATATAACACGAAGGTGTGGAAGCATGAAGAAAATGGTATCGCTCAGAGAAATCGTCGCCACGAAGATCGTCTACGCGGTGATTCTGGTCAGCTACTACTGGATGTGGGCCAGAACGGACTGGCAGGACTGGTATGTCACGGTGCAGCAGGTGCTCGGCTGGTTTTTCGTCGCCTTTTTTCTTTTGCAGATGATGCGGGTGCGCAAATACAAGAAAGAGGGCGTCGATGAAATGGCGGAGCGCAACCTCAGGCGCTGCGACTCGGTGTGCTTAAAGATCTTCGTCGGCGTCATGGCCGTGGCGGCGTTCGCCTGCGCGATTCTGGGGCACATCGACGCGGCGTACATGGGCGCGCTCGGCTGGGTGATCGTGCTGTCGATTCTGGGGCTGACGATCGTGCGGACGGCGATGTTCGTCGTGCTGGACAGCAAGGGGATGTAAGATGGCGCTGAAAACGAGGATTAAAGAATACCGCGAGCGGGCGGGCATGAAGCAAAGCGAGCTGGCCCAGCGCGTCGGCGCGCGGCGGGAGACGATCGTCCACCTTGAAAACGGGCGATACAACCCGTCGCTGCGGCTGGCGATGGACATCGCGAAGGTGTTCGGCGCGACGGTCGAGGAGCTGTTTGAGTTCACGGACGAGGCGTGAGCGGCGCGCGGCGTAAAGCGTGCGTAAAGAAAACGGGAAGGCGCATTTTGGCCGCATGGGAAAAGGCTTGTGACAACGGAAAATTTGTATACACGGTTTGCATTTTCGCGCGCAACATCGTGAAAAATGGTTGCATTTACAGGTCTTCCGTGATAAAATGAAACGGGTGAATGCCCAAAGAAAATCGGGAGGTGAAAGTTATGGCTTATCAGATTTCTGACGATTGCATCTCTTGCGGCGCTTGCGCCGGCGGCTGCCCGGTGGGCGCGATCAGCGAGGGTGATGGCAAGTACGTGATCGATGCGGACACCTGCATCGACTGCGGCGCGTGCGCGGAGACCTGCCCGGTGGGCGCTCCGGCTCAGGCCTGATTCTCTGGACCGATTGGATGCATTCGGCATGCCGGGTGCATCCTTTTCTTTTCCTGTACAGACGCGGCGGACGCTGCGTTTTAAGCGATAGAGACAAGGGGGCAAAGCGATGCGCGGGAGGAAGCAGCGGCGCAGGCTGACGGCGGGCACGATCGCCATGCTGGCGCTGACGGCGCTTGTCGTCGCATGCTGCGCGGCGTTTCTGCTGATGATCGGCGGGGACGACCTGCACATGCGCGCGGCCGACGTGTTCCGCTCGCTGCGCGAAGGGCGCGAGGAAGAACCGGCGAGCACGCCCGAGCCGCAGAGCCAGGCGCAGATTGCATTCTCGACCGTCACGCCCGAACCGGTCGTCATCACGCCGTCGCCCGTGCCGCAGCCGGTGACCTTCACGCTCGCGGCGGGCGGCACGGTCTACGCGCCCAAGACGGTGCGCGAGGGCGCGCAGGAGGACGAGGACAGCTACGACTTTGCGCCGGTCTTCGCTGGGCTGGGCACGACGCTCTCCGGCGCGGATTTGGCGATTGTGACGCTGGAGACGACGACCGCCGGGCGCGAGGCGGGCTACGGCAACTACAACACCCCGCCGGAAATCCTCGATGCGCTGCGCGATGCGGGCGTGGACGTCGTGTCGCTGGCGACCGAGCGCGCGCTTGAAATGGGCTACGAGGGGCTGGCGCTGACGGTGAGCGAGCTGACGAGCCGGGCGATGGCCTATGCGGGCGTGAACCCCGGCGGCGTGAGCGTTCCGGCGACGATGATGCGGGTGAGCGGCGTGCAGGTTGCGGTGCTCGCATACACATACGGCTTGAGCGAGACGGGCGAGCAGACGGCGCAGGGCGTCGAGTGCGTCGCCATCGCCGACATGGAGCGCATGAAGCGGGACATCGCGCAGGCGCGCATCGACGGCGCAAACGTCGTGATCGTCCTGCCGCACTGGGGGACGAAGAACAAGGTTGGCGTGCAGGAGAGCACGCGGCAGATGGCACGCGAGCTGGCCGAGGCGGGCGCGGACATCATCCTCGGCACGCATCCCAATGTCGCGCAGGAGACCGAGCGGCTGACCGTGACGCGCAGCGACGGGCTGACGTATGACTGCGTGGTCTGCTATTCGCTGGGCGCGCTGCTCGTGGACGCGCGCACGCCGGAGAACACGGCGAGCATGATCGCGCGGCTTCAGGTGACTTACGATCCCGTTACGCGCAGGACGTCGCTGGGAGACCTCGCGTGCCTGCCGGTCTACATCGCGCAGCAGCGCGAGGACGGGCGCACGGTCTACCGCGTCACCGATGTGGAGAACGCGGAGGGGATGGAGGCGCTCACGCAGGCCGAGCGGGAGAACGCGGCGGGCGCGGCGCAGATCATCCGCACCGTCACGAACCAGGACGAGGGGGGCCAGGGATGAGCAGGACGCGCATCGCGGATCGCGGCATCCGCGTGGGCGGCATGGAGCGCGGGCCGCTTGACAAGATCACGGACGTACCGGGCGTGCGCGTGGGGCATGCGACGATATGCGACGCGCGCCACCACACGGGCGTGACGGTCATCATGCCCTGCGAGGACAACATGTTCCGCAGGAAGCTGACGGCGGCGTCGTTTGTTCTGAACGGCTTTGGCAAGACGGCGGGTCTCGTGCAGATCGGCGAGCTCGGCACGATCGAGACGCCCATCGCGCTGACGAACACGCTGAACGTCGGCCTCGTGCACGACGCGCTGGTGCAGTACATGGTGCGCCGCTGCGAGGCGGATCAAGTGGAGATACATTCGGTCAACCCGGTCGTCGGCGAGTGCAACGACTCGCAATTAAACGAAATCGCGGACAGGCCGGTGCGTGCGGAGCACGTCTTTGCGGCCATCGAGTCGGCCTGCGCGGACTTTGACGAGGGCTGCGTGGGCGCGGGCGCGGGCACGGTCTGCCACGGGCTCAAGGGCGGCATCGGCTCGGCATCGCGCGTCATCGAGCTGGCGGGCGGGCGATACACCATTGGCGTGCTCGTGCAGAGCAATCATGGGTGCCTGGAGGAGCTGAACGTATGCGGACGCATGCTGGGCCGCGAGATCATCGAAAAACGCAAGGCTGCGCCGGAGGGCGAACCCGCCGACCGCGGCTCGATCATGATGGTCGTGGCGACGGATCTGCCGGTCAGCGACAGGCAGCTTCGGCGGATCATCAAGCGCTGCGGCGTCGGGCTGGCGCGCGTCGGATCGTACTGGGGCCACGGCAGCGGCGATGTGATGATCGGCTTCACGACGGCCAACCGCGTGCCGAACGGCGGCATGCACAGGCTGGTCGACATGCAGATTGTCACCGAGCACGCGCTCGAGCTGGCGTTCCGCGCGGTCGCAGAGGCCACGCAGGAGGCCGTGCTCAACTCGCTGAGCTGTGCGGAGGCGGTCACGGCGGCGGACGGCAGGACGTTCGAGACGCTGGGGCAGTATCTGTAAAAAAAGAAAGACAGGCGTGACCCGCGCGGCCATGCCTGTTTTGTTTATACACACAGAAACGAAAGCGATTGCATGCAATGAAAAAGGGAGACGCAATGTTCGCGTCTCCCTTGATGGATTCATACGGAAATGGCCTCGTCGGGGGTGCTGATGGACAAAAGGGAGGGCTCGGGCTGCGCCTCGTCGTCCGTGGCGATGGGCTCCTCGGTCGGCTCGACGGTCGGGGAGACCGAAGGCTCGGGCGTGGCCGTGGCCTCGGGCGTGGTCGTGGCCTCGGGCGTGGTCGTGGCCTCGGGCGTCGCGGTGGGTTCCGGCGTGGCGAGCTGTTCGTACTCGTCGACGGAGGATGTGATCTGCGGAAGCGGCGTCACGGCCGGAGCAGGCGTGGCGGCAGGCGTCGGGGTGACGTTTGAGCCGCCGCCGACGTGGCCGTTCTCGAGCACGCAGTCGTTGACGAACGCATGGCGGGCTGTGGTCTCGCCGACGATGAGCAGCGAGGAGCCGGGCAGTGCGCCCGCCGCCGTGCCGTTGCCGCCGATGAGCGCGCCGGTGAGGTTGAAGGCGGAGGAATCCTCGGCGTTCATGAGGATGAGCGCGTCGCCGCCGTATGTTGAGCCGTCGCCGCCCTTGACACGGCCGCTGATGCCGACGGTGACGTTGTCCTTCGCCGCGACGAGCTGGATGCCGTCGCCGCCGACGGAACCCGTGCCGCCCGTGAGCAGGCCGTCGACCGTGACAAACGCGTTGCCGCTGAGGTCGTAGAGGTTGAGCGCATGGCCGCCGATGGCGCTGCCGTGGCCGCCCTCAATGGTGCCGGTGATCATGACCGCACCGGAATCGCCGAGCGGGGAGATCGTGACGCCGGAGCCGCCGTTCTCGCCGGAGCCGCCGCGCACATGGCCGTCGATGCTGCCGTAGAACTCGCCGCCGGCGTGGACGATGGACACGCCGGTCGAGCCGTCGCCGCCGGTGATGTTGGCCTGGCGGTCGATGATGAGCGCGCCGGAGCCGGAGAACGCAACGCCGCTTCCGCCCTCGCTGCCGGAAATCTCCACGCCCTGACCCAGCTCGACATAGGAGCTGCCGGTGATGGTCAGCGTATTCTCGAGCCGGATGTCGGAAAAGGATGCGGAGGCGTCGGTCAGATGCAGGCTGCGCACGGTGGCGGGCTCGGCTGTGGCCGATGTGATCTTGATGTTGACGCCGGTGTCGAGCGCGGCGTCCGCCGGGCAGTCGATGACGCCCGAAACGAGGATGGTGTCGCCGTCCTCCGCCATGGACAGGGCCTCGGTCAGCGCCTCGTAGGACGAAACCGGGCCGAGCGTTGCGGCAAAGGCGGAAGAAAGCGGCAGCAGGAGCAGGGCGGCCAACAGCGGCAGCCACGCCCACAGCGCTTTTTTCATGGAAGGTCTCCTTTCAAAATGTCGGATTGATATGAACGGCAATCCGCGCGCAGCCCGCGAAAATCGGATGGGCGCGCTACTTTTGTCGCTTGTGATCAAACAGAGATAATACAGTATACCACATAATTTGAAAATGAGCAATACTTGACCGCCGCACGGAAAATGACCGGGAAAAAATTTCGAATTTTCTGTTGACAAACGGGGCATGATTTGCTATAATAGCTTTCGTCGATGAGATCTTCTCATTGGGGAATTGTGTAACGGCAGCACCTACGACTCTGACTCGTATTGTCTAGGTTCGAATCCTAGTTCCCCAGCCAGATGCCTCCATGGTCAAGCGGTCAAGACGTTGCCCTCTCAAGGCAAAATCATGGGTTCGATTCCCATTGGAGGTGCCAACAAGCCACAGGTAATGCTGTGGCTTTTCTTTTTGTCTGTAAATCTTTGTGAGACAGCGTATGCGGGAGGCGCGCGGCGTGGAACGGATCAAATGGGCGTTTTTCGATATCGGCTCGACGCTGATCGACGAGACGGCATGCTATGCCCGCCGCATCCGCGAAGTCATCGCCGGGACGGAGCATGCGTTTGACGATGTATGGAAGCTGTGCGCCGAATGTGCCAAGGAGAACCGCGCAGGCGACAGGGAAGCGCTCGCGCGGCTCGGCCTGCCCAAAACGCCTTGGCACGGGGAGGACGAGACGGTTTACCCCGATGCGCAAAGCGTGCTGCGCACATTGAAACATCGCGGCTATCGCGTGGGCATCATCGCCAATCAGGGCGCGGGACTATGCGGGCGGCTGGCGGCGTGGGGCTTGCTTTCCTATATAGAGATCATCGTGAGCAGCGCGGAGGAGGGCGTCGCCAAGCCGGACGCGGAAATCTTCCGGCGTGCGCTGACGCGGGCGGGCTGCCTGCCGCATGAGGCCGTGATGATCGGCGACAGAATCGACAACGACATCGCGCCAGCCAAGGCGTTGGGGATGCGCACGATCCATGTGCGGCAGGGCTTCGGCGCGTATCATGCGGCGAGGTGCGATGCGGAGCGCGCGGACTGCACGGCGAACAGACTGAGCGAAATTCTCGGTATGCTCAAATAAAACAGAACATGAAAAGCCGCCCGGTTTTGCCCGGACGGCCATTTCTGCATTTTGGGATTAGTAGCACTGAAGCAGATCGCGGTAATACTCGGCCTTCTCCTCCTCGGTGGAGACATTGACCAGATACATCATATCGGCCATCGCGCCGGAGAGCGCCTTGGGGATGCGCTGCACCATCTTGACGCGGCTGCCGTACTTGGCCATGATCGCATCGTGATCCATGACGAAGTTCTTGCCGTCGCGGCGGCCGCAGTAGCAGCAGTAGAAGTGCTCCGCGCCCTCGTCCGGCACGGTGCGCTTGTTGAAGGCGACCATGTCGGCCCAGATCTTGTAGACATCGCAGGAGTTGGCGAAGTTGAACATGTCCGCGCTGAAGCCGCCGGACGGGCGCATGTTGACCTCCAGGCCCAGGATGTCGCCCTTCTTGCCCAGCGCCGGCTGATCCTCGTTGAGCACAAAGAACTCGAGGTGGACAAAGCGGCTCTTGACGCCGAAGGCCGCGACGGTCTTGCGGCCGATCTCGCGCATGGCGTCGGGCAGGTGCTTCTCGATGTAGTAGCAGGAGTTGCCTTTGGTGTTGACGACGTCCATGATGGAATCCATCGTCACGTTGCCGGTCTCAAAGAGCGGGTTGCCGTTCGCGTCGATGATGCCGTCGTAGGTGTGGACGGTACCGTTGACGAACTCCTCCATGATGTAGAGCGTGTCGTCCTTGGTGGCGAAGAAGTAGTTGAGCTCGTCGTCGTTCTTGAGCTTGTAGGTGCTCGACGCGCCCACGCCGTTGTCCGGCTTGACGATGACCGGGTAGCCGACCTCGGCGATGAAGTCCTTGCAGCCCTGATAGTCGTGCACCAGATGCCAGCGCGCGGTCTTGATGCCGGCCTTGGCATAGTACGCCTTCATCGCGGACTTGTACTTGACCGCCTCCATGTCGCTCTCCTGGAAGCCGGTGGTGATGTGGAAGGCGGTGCGCAGCGCGGCGTCGCGCTCGAGCCAATACTCGTTGTTGCTCTCCAGCCAGTCGATCTTGCCGTGCTTATAGGTCAGGAAGGCGACCGCGCGGAACACCTCGTCGTAATTTTCCAGCGAGGAGACCTTGTAGTACTCGTTGAGGCTCGCCTTGAGCTCGGGCATCAGCTGATCATACGGGCAGTCGCCGATGCCCAGCACGTTCATGCCGTTGTTCTTGAGCTCGGCGCAGAACTTCCAGTAGTTCGTCGGGAAGTTCGGGGAGATGAAAACGAAATTCTTCATATAGAACACTCCTTTTTTGGATGGGTTCGCTTACGGATTGCCGATGAGCTGGGGCAGATAGTGCGCGGTCTGCTTATACCACCAGTCCCAGTCGTGGTTGACGTCGTAGCCCCAGAAGTTGACCGAGGCGTTGATGCCCTTTTCATAGAGCACGCGGCCCAGCCAGCCGGTGCTGACCTTGAGCACGTCCTCCCACGCGCCCTGGCCCACGACGATGCAGATCTTGCGCTCGTTGTACATGCGGATGTACGGGTGATCGGCGGGGAGGTTGGCGATGTAATCGACCGGGGAATTGGCGTAGACCAGGTCGTCCATGTAATCGCCGAAGCCGTCGCGGGAATCGTAGACGCCCGAGAGCGCGAGCACGGTGTCAAACAGATCCGGGCGGCGGAAGAAGAGGTTCGCCGCGTGCTGCGCGCCCATGGACGCGCCGAAGGTCATGATGGCCTCCTGATGCCAGTTGCGCTCGCCGGCGATGTGGTGGATCATCGGGACGAGCTCGTCGACGATGTAGCGGAACCACTGCTCGTGGCGCTCGATGCGCCAGCGCTTGTCGCCGCCCTTGTTGGCCCAGGTCTCGCCGTCGATGGTGTCGATGGAGAAGACCATCACCTTGCCCGCGTCGATCCACGGACGCCAGACGTCGTCCATGTGGAAATTCTCGAAATCGAAGAAGCGGCCCGCCTGGCACGGGATGAACAGCACCGGCTTGCCGTGATGGCCGTAGACCTTGAACTCCATGTCCCTGCCGAGGCAATTCGAGTACGTCTTAAAGTAGCGTTGTTCCATGGGCGAAAGTCTCCTTTGTGTTTGATGGAAAGCCCCGTGCGGGGCGGGGAAAGCGAAAAATCAGAAGCCTAAGCACTTCATGAACACAGGCACGCGCTGCGCCCAGCTCGCCTCGCTGTGCGTGCCGCCGGGGACGATGCGGGCCGTCAGGTCGACGCCTCTGGCAAAGAGCGCCTGCGTCGTGGCGAACAGCGCGTCGCGCGTCTGCTTATGATTGCCCATCTCCTGCGCGCCGTAGTCCATGTAGATGCACGTGTCCGGCGCGAATCTGCCGCGTTTGATCATCGTGCGCACCTTCGCGGGGCTGACCCACAGGCTGGGCGACAGGCTCGCCGCGCGGCTGAACACGCCGTTATACGCGGAAATGGCATACAGCGCCATCAGCCCGCCCATCGACGAACCGGCGATCAGCGTGTGCTCGCGATCGGGCAGCGTGCGGTAATGCGCGTCGATAAACGGCTTAAAGTCGTTCACCAGCCACTCCATCGTCGTGCGGCCCAACGCGCGGATGTCGCCAAGCGATTCGGTGACGTGGGAAAACGGCGAATACTCGCGCAGGCGGGCGTTGCCCACGGGGTTGCAGGCGACGGCGGCGATGATCAGCGGCGTCTTCGTCTGGTTCATGTAGTCGTACATGCCCCAGGACGTGCCGAAGGCGGCCTCGCTGTCGATGAAAATGTTGTGTCCGTCGAACATGTAGAGCACGGGGAAGCGCCGCTCGGGGTCATCCTCGTAGCAGTCCGGAACGTAGAGATAGGCCCGGCGGCTGACCTCCGGGAAAAGGGAAGGGATGGTGATCTCCCATTTATGCAGCATAATGACCTCGCGTATTCATCTTCCCGCATATGGGCATATCAAAAAGCCCGGCAAGGGATGCGGGTATGTCCATAAGTATACTCAAGCGATGGGATAATGTCAATTCTATCCGCGCGAAAAATTGAAATTTGTTGAATCTGCACCGCCATATTTTACGGGAATCCGCGCGCAAATTCCGTGGGAAACGCAGGGCGCGCGTTGACAGAAGGTCAACTTGGTAAATGTGCATATGCTGCGTGACAATGGGCTTGACGTGTTGTATAATGATGAGGAAACGGAGGGATATCATGCGCGAATACCTGATCGTGACGTTCGCCACGACGACGATGGCGCTGATGATGGAGCGCACGTGCAAGCAAAGCGGCGCGCCGGGGCGGCTCATCCCGCTGCCCAAGGCGATCGACGCGGGATGCGGCATGGCGTGGGCGGCGCAGCCGGGCGACGAGGCGGCGCTGGTCGAATTGATGCAGAGCAAGCACATCAGGCATCAGCTCATCACGCGCGTGATGCTGTGAAAGGACGTATATCAATGGAAAGAAAAGACATTCTGTTCTGCACGAGCGGCGGCTGCACGGCCAAGCTCGGCGCGGGCGCGCTGACCCGCGTACTCGAGAAGCTCGAAAAGAGGCCGGACGAGAATCTGCTGGTGGGCTTTGACAGCCACGACGACGCCGCTGTCTACAAAATCAATGAGCATCAGGCGCTCGTTTCGACGCTCGATTTCTTTCCGCCGATGGTCGAGGACCCGTATCTGTTCGGCCAGATCGCGGCGGCGAACGCGCTTTCCGACATCTACGCGATGGGCGCGCGGCCGCTGACGGCGCTGAATATTGTCTGCTTCCCGGAGACGCTCGACCTGAACGTCCTGGGCAAGATCTTGCAGGGCGGCAATGAGAAGGTCATGGAGGCGGGCGCGGTGCTCGCGGGCGGCCATTCGATCGTGGACGACACGGTCAAGTACGGCCTGAGCGCGACGGGCATCGTCGATCCGCAGAAGATCCTGCGCAACAACGGCTGCCATGCGGGCGACGCGCTGATTCTGACCAAGAAGCTCGGCGTGGGCCTCGTCTGTGCGGCCAACCGCGTGAAGGCGGCGACCGAGGCCGACATGCGCGAGGCGACGGACTCCATGCGCACGCTCAACCGGCGCGCGGCGGAGGTGCTCGCGGGGTACGACGTACACGCGTGCAGCGACGTGACGGGCTTTGGCTTTCTCGTGCATCTTTCGGAGATGCTCGACGGCAGGCTGTCCGCGCGCATCGACAGCGCGAACGTGCCGAGGATGGCGCGTGCGCTCGAGTTTGCGGGCGAATTCTACCTGACCGCCGCCGCGCAGAAGAACAGGAATCACCTCGGCGACGCGGTGCGCTTTGACATTGACGATTTCACGATGGAGGAGCTGCTGTTCGACCCGCAGACGTCGGGCGGATTGCTCGTGAGCGTGCCGAAAGAGACGGCGGGCGAGATCGTCACGGCGATGCGCGAAGCCGGGCTGCCTGCGGCGTGCGTCGGCGAGGTGCTGGATAAGAAGGAGAAGGCGATCTTCGTCGAGTGACGGGGCGGCGTATGCGTCCTGAACGGAATTTTGCAATGAATCAAAATGCGCTTTGCGGCGCGAGAAAATGCGATGATAAAAGGAGAAATTGTTATGAATCATCAGGTTGATGCACGCGGGCTGGCCTGCCCGCTGCCGGTCGTGCACACCAAGGAGGAGGTCGCCCGCATGCAGCCGGGCGAGCAGGTGCTCGTGCTGGTGGACAACGAGATCGCCGTGCAGAACCTCGAAAAGTTCGCGCGCGTGCGCGGCCACGGTTTTTCTGCCGAAAAGCGCGCCGAGCGCGAGTTCGCCGTGACGATCACCAAATCGGGCAATGCCGACCAGCCCGCCGCGCCCGCGCAGAGCGAGCAGGCCGCGCCCGAGACCGTCTCCTGCGGCTGCGGCGAGGGCCTTGTCGTGGCGATTTCCTCGAATCAGATGGGCAGCGGCGCGCCGGAGCTGGGCGAGACGCTGATGAAGGCGTTCATCTTCGCGCTCACCAAGCAGGATCAGCTTCCCGCGACGGTCATCCTCTACAACTCCGGCGCGTTCCTCTCCTGCGAGGGCAGCGACAGCCTCGCAGACCTGCGCGAGCTCGAGGCCCGCGGCGTGACGATCATGACCTGCGGCACGTGCCTCAATTACTACGGCATCACGGACAAGCTGGCCGTCGGCGGCGTCTCCAACATGTATGACATCGTCGAGAAGCTCGAGCGCGCGAGCATCGTCGTGCGCCCGTAACGCGGAGGGATTATGGACAAGCTCATCATCGTGCGCGGCGGCGGCGACATCGCGACCGGCACGATCGCGCGGCTGCATCGCTGCGGCTTCCGCGTGCTGTCGCTGGAGGCGGCGCGTCCGTCGGCCATTCGGCGCAACGCGGCGTTTTCCGAGGCGGTCTACGAGGGCCGCGCGGTTGTCGAGGGCATCGAGTGTGTCTTGGTTCACAGCGTGGACGAGGCGCGCGAGCGGCTCAAAAGCGGCGGCGTGACGATGCTGGTGGACGAGACCGGCGCATCCATCGCGGCGCTTCATCCGATGGCTGTCGTCGACGCCATCCTCGCCAAGCGCAACCTCGGCACGCATCGCGGCATGTGCGATATCACCGTCGCGCTCGGCCCGGGCTTTGTGGCGGGCGAGGACGTGGACGCGGTGATCGAGACGCAGCGCGGGCACAACCTCGGGCGCGTGATCTATGCGGGCAGCGCCGCACCGAACACGGGCGTGCCGGGCGTGATCGCGGGCTATGCAAAAGAGCGCGTCATCCACAGCCCGGCGGCGGGCGTGCTGCGCTGCGAGGCGGAGCTGGCGAGCGAAGTGAAGAAGGGGCAGCGCATCGCGCGCGTGGTGACGGACAGCGGCGACGTGCCGGTGTATGCGACCATCGACGGGCTTCTGCGCGGGCTGATCCGCGACGGATACCCCGTGACGCAGGGCTTCAAGATCGCCGACATCGACCCGAGGCTCGCCGAGAAGCAGAACTGCTACACGATCTCCGACAAGGCGCGGGCCATCGGCGGCGGCGTGCTCGAGGCGATCCTTGCGCTGTCGCTGCGGGAGGGCGCACAATGATCTACTGCGACTATGCCGCGACGAACGGCGTCGTGCCGGAGGCGGTACGCGCTGCCGTCGCGGATTACCTGACGCATCCCGGCAATCCGGGGCGCGGGACGCATGCGCGGGCGATGGACGCGGCGAGGATCGTGCTGGAGGCGCGGTTCGCGTTGGCGGACTTCTTTGACTGCGCTGATCCGTCGCGCGTGGTGTTCACGAGCGGCGCGACGCAGAGCCTCAACACGGCGATCCGCGGCTTGGTGAAGCCGGGTGACCACGTCGTGACCACGTTCTACGAGCACAACAGCGTGCTGCGTCCGCTGTATCAATTGGAAAAGACGGGCGTGAGCCTGAGCATCACCGACGGCTCGCCCGAACAGATCGCGGCGGCGATGAGGCCGAACACCTGCGCCGTCGTCATGACGCACGCCAGCAACGTGACCGGCGACGTGCTGGACATCCGCGCGGCGGGCGAAATCGCGCACGCACACGGCGCGCTGCTGATCGTCGATGCGGCGCAGACGGCGGGCGTGCTGCCCATATCTATGGAAGCGGACGGCATTGACGTGCTGTGCTTTGCGGGCCACAAGAGCATGCTCGGCGTGCAGGGCGTGGGCGGCATGGCCGTCGGCGAGGGCGTGGAGATCGCGCCGCTGATGGTCGGCGGCAGCGGCATCCGCTCCTTTGACCACGAGCACCCGCGCGACCTGCCGGAGGGCCTTGAGGCCGGGACACAGAACGTGCCGGGCATCGCGGCGCTGCTCGCGGCGCAGGGCGTCATCGCACAGCGCGGGCTTGCGAACATCGCGGCGCATGAGCGCGCTTTGGCGGATCGCGTGGAAAGACAGATTTGCGGCGCGCAGGGCGTGCGCATGTATCACGGAAACGGGGCGCGCGTGGGCATCGTGTCCTTCACCGTCGAGGACATCGACAACGCGGTCGTCGCCGATGTGCTCGCGAACGATTACGGCATTGCGGCGCGGGCGGGCGCGCACTGTGCGCCGCTTGTGCATGAGCATTTCGGCACGGCGTCGATGGTGCGTTTGAGCTTTGGATGGGACAACACGACCGCCGACGCGGACGCATGCGCGCGGGCGGTTTGCGAAATTGCGGAGGGAAAGCGATGATTCGGGCGTTTGCCGGTTCCGGCGGGAAGACCGGGACGATCCTCGCGCTGGCGGATGCGCTGGCGGCGAAGGGGCGGCACGTGCTGATCTGCACCACGACGCACATCGAGCGCATGGACGGTGCGGTCGTGGGCAACGATATCGCGGCGATTGAGGCTGCATTTGCGCAGAATTGCGTCGTGATGGCCGGTCAGGCGGCGGGCGAAAAGCTCGGGCCGCTTTCGCGTGATACATATGAGCGTGCGTGCGCGCTGGCCGACGACGTGCTGATCGAGGCGGACGGCTCGCGCAAGCTGCCCATCAAATGCCCGGTGGCGCACGAGCCGGTCATCCCTGGCAACGCGGAGGAGATCGTCGTGTGCGTCGGGATGAGCGCGCTGGGCAGGCCGCTTGGCGACGTCTGCCACAGACCGGAGCTCGCGGCGGCGCTGCTCGGCGTCGATGTGAATGAGCGTGTGACCGCCGAACACATCCAAAGGCTGGTGACGCGCGGATACGTCGACCCGCTGCGCAAACAGTACCCCGACAAGTGCGTGCGCGGGCTGGCGAGACAGTGCGACGGGCTGTACAAGCGCGCAATCGGCGCGATGCTCGAACATGAGGCGGACGTGACGCGGCTCAATCCCGACTGGTTCGCGCCGCAGCCGGAGCTGCTCATCTGCGGGGCGGGGCATGTGGGCCGTGCGCTCGCGGCGATGGCCGTGCAGCTCGATTGGCGCGTGACAGTCTGGGACGACAGGCCGGAATTCGCCGACGCTGCGAGGTTCCCCACGGGCGTGCGCGTGATCTGCGATGCGTTTGAGCATCTGCCGCGCGCGTTTTCGCCGGGCATGCGCTGCGTCGTCGCCACGCGGGGACACGCGCAGGACGAGAACTGCGTGCGGATGGCGCTCGGCGCGGATTTTGCCTACCTCGGCATGATGGGCAGCAGGCGCAAGATCGCGGCCCTGCGCGAGAGCCTCGCCGCATCGGGCGTGGCGCAGAGCGAAATCGACCGCATCCACATGCCCATCGGCCTTGCCATCGGCGCGCAGACGCCCGCCGAGATCGCCGTGAGCATACTCGCGCAGATCATCGGCGAGATGGGCGCGCGCTCGACCGCCGGGCCGGAGCTGATGGACTGCGAGCGGCCGGGCGTGCTGTGCGTGATCACGCAGAAAGAGGGCTCGACGCCGCGCGGCGTGGGCAGCATGATGCTCGTCGCGGACGGCGGCATCGTGGGCAGCATCGGCGGCGGGGGCATCGAATACGCGGCGGCAAACGATGCGCGCACGGTCACCGGCGTGGTCGAGCGGGACTACGTGCTCGATGCGTCGGCGGACATGGCCTGCGGCGGGCGAAACCGCGTGCTGATGGCGCCGCTTCGCGAGGGGATGCCGTACGTGCGCAGAACGTAAAAGGCATACAAAAACCCCGCGTCCGCACGGGACACGGGGCAGGGCGCTCGCATTTGGCGGGCGTTCTTTCTTATTACATGGGACGGGGCTCAACGCTTGACGCCGGACGCATCCTTGGCTGGGCAGCTCTGCCGCCACGGGAGCGCGGAATCGTAGGACAGGCCGCCGTGCATCGCGCGGAGCTCGCCTTCGGTCAGATTGCCGTGCATGTAGGCCAGCGCGGCCCCGGCGAGGGTCTGCGCGCGGCGGACGGCGTCGGCATACAGCTCGGAAAAGCCGTCGGTGCGCGTCTCGCCCGGCTTCCAGATGCTCGCCCAAGCCGCGTGCGCGTCGTTGGCGATGTCGGCGGCGGGCGGCTCGGCGGGCATCATGTGCGCGTGCAGCGGCACGTCGAGATGAAACGGCGAGAGCACAGCGCCCAGCGCGTTGAACTTCCTGCCCGACTCCGAGCGCAGCAGGCCGCAGAGCTTCACCGCGTCCTCAAAGCTGCGGCGCACGCGGATATCGGCGAGCGCGCTCTCGGGGAAGGTCTTGCGGATGGCCCCGGCGAGCGCGGCGGCGATTTCGTCCTTCTGCGCGGGCGACAATGCGGCAAAGCCCGCCATCTGCACGGGCAGACCGGAGGCGTGCCCCTGACGGCGGTAGTGCAGCGTCTCGAGCTGATGCTCGAGCGTGCAGTGGATGTTGCCGGAGTAGCGGCCATCGGGTGTCAGCGAGTGCGCGTAGACGAACGGGTGGAACGTCGTGTCGGTCGCGTAGTGCGTGAAAAATCCGCAGCAGTACGCCCGAAGCAGCGCGCTGCCCCGGCACGCATCGGCGAGGGCGAGCATGAAGTCGTCCGTGCGCTGCGTGTGCAGGATGGAGCCGACCTTGGGCGACGGCGGGCCGCCCTTGGCGGGCATGAGCGAGAAGAACAGCGGGTCAGGGCCTTCGCTGCCGGCCAGAAGCGCCGCGCGTTCGGCGTCGCCGGCGAAGATCGCACCGCAGGCGTCGGCTGCCACGGACTGGTGGACATAGGATGCGGGCAAGGGGATGCCTCCTTATTTGGCGGTGTGTCTGCGCATGAAGCCGGCGCACAGGCGCGTGAGGAAGAAGCCGTTCTCGTCGCGCGCGGCGTCGTATTCGCAGTGGTTATAGCCCGGCATGATGACGCTCTCCATGCTTTCGGCGGGGTAGCCGTGGCTCAGGAGCGTGGCGCGCAGCAGGGCGTTCTGCTCGTTGCGGCCCGGCACGTCGTGCTCCGCGCCGATGAAGAGCATGGGACGCCTGGCGGCGGCGGACAGCTTGCCGTGTACGTAGTAGAGCGGGGCGGCCTCGTCGATCACCACGCGGGCCGTGTCCTCGCCGCGCTCGCGCAGGATGTTGTAATGCGTGGTGGGCTGGGCGGCGTCAAAGATCCAGCCGGCGATGCGGCCATTGTCCACGCCCAGCGCGCCGAGCCGATTTTGATCAAAGCAGAGCATCATCGCCAGATACGCGCCCGCAGACGAGCCGCCGACCCAGACCGAGGAGAACGCGAGATCGGCGCGCGCGTCCTTGAGCAGATGCGCGACGGCACGGGCGGCGTCGTCCACGAAGTCGGGATATTTGGCCTCGGGATACATGCGATAGCCGCAGGAGGCGACGGCGATGCCGTAGGTCTGCGCGAAATCGACGATCTCGGCGCCCGGCGTGTGGATGCCGGACTCCAGACCGCCGCCGTGGAACCAGATGAGCAGCGGCGCGGCCTTGACATTGGCGGACATCACAAGGTCGATGCGGCAATTGCCCGCGTGCGCGGCGTCGTAGATGATGTTGCGCTGAAAGAGCAGATTCATGACGGACTTCCTCTCGATGTTTATGAAATCATATCACATTGTGGTCGAAAATGCAAAGGTCTATCACTGACCGAGGTGCTTTTTGAGATGGCGCACGACGATGCGGGCGGTCTTGGCGTGGTTGGGCGCGCCGGGGTGGGAGCGCGAGCCGATCTCGCCCTCGCCTGCGGGCGGCAGCGTCTCAAAGCCCACGCGCTTGTCCGTGCGGCGGACGCGGGCGACGGCGCTGCGGATGCTGTCGATCAGGTCGTGGCCGCACATGCCATAGATCCACAGGATGTACGCGTCGGGGTAGACCTCGCGCAGATGGCGGATGAAGCGCTCGACGGCGCGGCTGAGCTCCTGGGCGGAGCGGGGCTGGTCGGCCTCGTCGCGCTTGCGGATGCCGGAGGCGTCGTTCGTGCCGAGGTTGACGATGACGGCGTCGACGGGGTGCGCGGCGAAGTCGTAGGGCTTGCGTCCGGCGGCTTCGTGCGCGCAGATCTGGTCGTAGATGCGCGGTATGGCGGCCTCCTCGCTGCCGGTCCACTCGCAGTAGACGCCCCAGCCGCTCTGGCTGAACACGGACAGGTCGGCATCGAGCGCGTTGGCGGTCTGCACGGGCCAGCCGCCGATGGTCGAGAGCCACGCCGTGCGCCAGCTCTGCTCGTCGAACGCGCCGACGAGGCCCTCGCCGGTGGTCAGGCTGTCGCCGATGCACTCGATGCTGAGTTTGTGCGCGGGCAGGGGCAGCGGCTCGCCGTCGGTATACACGGCGCGGGCGATGACGTGCTCGATCTCGCCGCCGGAGAGCGCCTGCGTGTCGCGCAGGACGGAGAAGACGTGCGGCCTGTCGGTCTCAAGGCCGGAGACGAGGGCATAGGTGTGCGTGCCGTTTTCAAGCGGCATGCGGCTGACGGTCGCGCCGTCGATCTGCAGCACGAGCCACGGCGTCTGCGCGGTGAATTTCGCGTCGATCTCCACGCTCAGCGCGGTGCAGTTCAGATAAAGATCAAAGCCGCTGGCCGTCCAGTGCATGGGCAGATCGCTCTGCTCGGGGTCAAAGCGCCCGCGCGTGCGGATATGTTCGATGCCGCGGATGGCGAGGCGAGTGAGTTCGTTCATGGCGTTACCTCCCGTTTGTGTGCACAATATTGCTGTAACGATTATAACACGTGCGCGCGCGCAAGTAAACCGCGGCGGGTGTGCGCAAAATTATTTTGCGGCGAATGTGCGCGGAATGCTTGACAAGCCGCGCGAAAATGTGTATAATAAGTTTCGCTGATTGAGCAGCAGCCTTCATGGAGAGTTGGCTGAGTGGTCTAAGGCGCACGACTGGAAATCGTGTGTGGGCTGATACCCCACCTAGGGTTCAAATCCCTAACTCTCCGCCACAATTTGTCTGAAAACAACGGTTTTCAGACTTTTTTGTTGTCCATTTTTAACATAAAACGTCTGAAAAAGCAAAAAACGGGGGCCTTTCAACCCCTGTTTTTCCGTTTTCTTTCGTTAAAGTGCGCGACAAGAGCGCCTGCGCCCAACAGGTTGATGGCGCGGCGTAGATTATAGGCGAGGAAGCTGAGGGCAATTTCGGCGCTCACCTTCTCCTTTCCCCGGCAC
>CALVTQ010000105.1 GCA_944362695.1 uncultured Clostridia bacterium | reverse complement strand
CTGTGGTTGGATCCTCCCTTAAACCGTCTTGCGGTAGGCACGTGACACCAATCCACAGCATCCCCTACAGTGTAGCACACCTCTGGAGAGAGGTCTATAAATACTACTCTTATATAATACGAGGCATAACGTATGCGCAAGATCCTTTCCGCTATCCTGGCGGCATGTCTGATGCTGACGGGCGCTGCGCTGGCCGATGAGCTCGTCGTCAACGCCCATGTGGAGGCCGGCGGCGCTGTCGCCGATTCCTTTACGATCAAGCCCGACGAGGCGCTCGCCGCTTCCGTCGATGCGCGCTTCTCCATCGAGGTGATGGTCGCGCAGGGCTGGGGTCCCGATGCGACGACGGTCGCGCAGCCGCTGACGGTCTATGAGGTCGAATACGCGCCCGACGGCACGATCACCCTGACGACCGACACCTTCGCGCCCGGCGCTGATTTCACCATCACCTACGGCACCCCCGCCAAGGAGGCGACGGAGACCGAGCCCGCCGTCGAGGCGAGTGTGATCAAGACCTGGACCAAAGAAAACGTGACCCGCACGGCCTATGATGTCGTGGATGACTTCGAGCTCAAGACCTTCGCCGGCTCCTACACGGACGCCGAGGGCAACACGGTCGAGCTGCCGGTCGTCTACCGCATCTATGCGCCGGAGAATGCGCAGGGCCTGCCGATGGTCGTGGCGCTGCACGGCTCCGGTGAGTCCGGCAACGACGGCACCGTCCATGTGACCGCGAGCGAAATCGCCGTGTGCTGGGCCGATCCGGCTTGGCAGGCGAAGCACCCCTGCATCGTCGTCGCGCCGCAGTGGCCCAATGCCGACGTGAGCAACGATCTCGAGCTGCGCGACAAGTACCTCGAGGTCTACAAGGCCATGTTCGACGAGCTTCAGGCGACCTACGCGCCGTCCAAGAGCTACCTTGCGACGCTGTCGATGGGCTCGCGCGTGGGCTTCCGCTATCTGGAGCTGTATCCCGACACGTTCGACGCCTGCCTGATGGTCTGCGGCGCGAAGCAGAACGCGGATCTCTCCAAGCTCAGCAGCACGCCGGTCTGGCTCGTGCATGCCATGAGCGACTTCGTCAACAAGGCGCAGGGCTCCGTTGACGTGTACAACCAGCTCGTCACCGAGGCCGGCAACACGGACGCGCACCTCACGCTGCTGACGGACGAGAAGATGAACGGCGTGTTCAGCCACGCTTCCAGGCAGTTCGTCTACACCACGTTCAGCCAGGAGATCACCAGCTTCAAGCAGAACGACACCACCGTCGAGATCGAGGTCACCGTCAAGAACACCGGCTCCGTGCCAGGCAAGGACGTCGTGGAGATCTACTTCACGCCGCCCTACACCAACGGCGGCATCGAGAAGGCCAGCGTCAACCTGCTCGACTTCGGCAAGACCGACGTGCTCGAGCCGAACGGCACCCAGAAGCTCACCTTCTCCATCCCGATGGAGGATATGGCCTCCTATGACTCCTCCTGCATCAAGACCGCGAACGGCGGCTACATCCTTGAGGCGGGCGAGTACACCATTTCCATCCGCTCCGACTCCCACACCGTGATCGACAGCGAGAGCTTCACGCTCGCCGCCGACGTCGATTACAGCGCTGAGGGCCGCCCGAGCGACAAGCAGGCCCCGGTCAACCGCTTTGGCTATGCCGAGCCGGATCACGTCGTGCTGTCCCGTAAGGATGGCTTCGCGAACCTGGCCGATGCCATGGCCGCCCCGAGCGAGGCCGAGTTCGAGCTGAGCAAGGACGACAAGAAGATTGTCAAAAACTGGTCCGTCTACGGCTATGACCCGACCGAGCACGACAACCCGGACGACGTCATGCCGACGATGGGCGCGCAGAACGGCCTCAAGCTCGCCGACCTGACGGGCAAGGACTACAACGACCCGATGTGGGAGCAGCTGCTCGACCAGATGAGCCTTGAGGACATGATCACGCTGGTCAACACCGGTGGCTGGAAGACCGCGCCGATCGAGTCCGTGGGCAAGGTTGCGACCTCCGACTGCGACGGCCCTGCCGGCCTGAGCAACTACGTGACCCGCACGATGGGCACGCAGTTCTGCACCGAGGTCATGCTCGCGCAGACCTGGAACAAGGATATCGCCGGCAAGTTTGGCTCCGCCATCGCGCAGGAGTTCGCCAACGCGGAGAACTACGGCTGGTACGGCCCGGGCATGAACCTGCATCGCACGGCGTTCTCCGGCCGTAACTTCGAGTACTTCTCCGAGGACGGCGTCCTCTCCGGCAAGATGGCCTCCGCCGAGATCAACGCGGCTGTGCAGTACGGCGTCTATCCGTTCATGAAGCACTTCGCCGCCAACGATCAGGAGACCAACCGCTGCGCGTTCCTGCTCACCTACCTGACCGAGCAGACCCTGCGCGAGAACGTGCTCAAGCCGTTCGAAATCGCGGTCAAGAACTTCGACTTCGACAACTACGTGCTGGGCGCGATGTCCTCCTACAACTGGATCGGCACCGTCCCGGTCATCAGCAACCGTGATCTGCTCACCGACGTTCTGCGCGGCGAGTGGGGCTTCATCGGCACGGTCATCTCCGACTACAACGGCTCCTACGGCTATCAGATCTCCGACGCGGCTGTCCGCGCGGGCAACGACCTGATGCTGGGCTACGGCATGGCGGAGAGCAACCAGTTCACCGACACGGCGGCTGCGACCTGCGTGCTGGCGCTGCGTCAGGCCTGCAAGAACATCCTGTACACCGTGGGCAACTCCGGCTACTACGCTGACGGCGTGGTCATCGAGGAGGGCGGCATGGACAACATGAACAAGCTCTTCCTGACGGTCGACGTCGCCGTAGGCGCGGCTGTGGTGCTGATCATGGCGATCGTCCTGATCCGCTGGGCCCTCAAGCGCAGGAAGG
Organism: uncultured Clostridia bacterium; assembly: GCA_944362695.1. Lineage (GTDB taxonomy): Bacteria > Bacillota > Clostridia > Christensenellales > Aristaeellaceae > Ventricola. The sequence goes on along the minus strand of CALVTQ010000105.1, from coordinate 30,122 downwards.
CGAAGAAGGCCAAGGCTGCCTGAACTTGATTTACGCACGGCCCTGACGAATCGCCGGGGCTGATGCCGGAAAATGTTCCCCGCCCGCCCAGCTCGACCTTAGTGTTGGGCGGGACGGACGGGGTTTTCCTTTTTTACAAAAAACGCAGATGAAGGTGGTGGACATCCGATGAAGCAGGATGTCAAGAAGATCATCGCGGCGCTGACCCTCGAGGAGAAGGCGGCGCTGCTTCAGGGCAAGACGACGTGGGAGACCTACTCGTTCGAGAAGAAGGGCGTCCCGTCGATGTTCCTGTCCGACGGCCCGCACGGCCTGCGCAAACAGGCGGGCGCGGGCGATCATCTCGGCCTGAACGCGTCGCTCCCGGCGACGTGCTTCCCGACGGCCGCGACGATGGCGAACACGTGGAATCCCGAGCTCGGCGAGAAGCTGGGCGATGCGCTGGGCGAGGAGGCGGCGGTCAACGGCGTGCAGGTCGTACTCGGCCCCGGCCTCAACATCAAGCGCAGCCCGCTGTGCGGCCGCAACTTTGAGTATTTCTCCGAAGACCCGTATCTGGCGGGCAAGATGGCGGCGGCCTACGTGCGCGGCATTCAGGGCCGGGGCGCGGCGGCCTGCCCCAAGCATTTCGCCGTCAACAGCCAGGAGGCACGCCGCATGGCGATGGATTCCGTCGTCGATGAGCGCACGCTGCGCGAGATCTACCTGACGGGCTTTGAAATCGCCGTCAAGGAGGGCAAGGCCAAGGCGATCATGTCGGCATACAACATGGTCAACGGCACATACGCCAACGAGAGCAAGCATCTTTTGCAGGACATCCTGCGCAGGGAGTGGGGCTTTGACGGCTTTGTCGTCACCGACTGGGGCGGAAGCAACAGCCACACCGAGGGCGTACGCTGCGGCTCTGCGCTGGAGATGCCCGCGCCGGGTCCCGATTCCGCGCTCGAGCTCATCGATGCCGTGCGCACGGGCAAGCTGCCCGAGAAGGTGCTCAACGAGCGCCTGGCTGAGCTGCTGAGCGTCGTGTTCGCCACGAAAGAGGCGCAGGCGGGCGCGGGCGAGGCGTTTGACATCGACGCGCATCACGCCATCGCGCGCAGCTGCGCCGCTGAGAGCATCGTGCTGCTGGAGAACGACGGCATCCTGCCGCTGGCCGAAGGCACGCGCGTGGCGCTCATCGGCGACTTCGCCAAGAAGCCGCGCTATCAGGGCGCGGGCTCGTCCGTCGTCAACCCGACGAAGCTGGAGAGCATGATGGACGACATCGGCGCCAGCGGGCTGACGCTCGAGGGCTACGCGCAGGGCTATGTGCGCACCGGCGTGAAGGCCGAGGGCGACCTGACCGCGCAGGCCGTCGAGCTGGCGAAGAAGGCGGAGGTCGTGCTGCTGTGCATCGGCCTTGACGAGGTCAGCGAGAGCGAGGGCCTCGACCGTCAGCACATGAAGATGCCCAAGGCGCAGGAAGAGCTTGTGCGCGCCGTGCATGCGGCGAACCCGAACGTGGTGCTCGTCGTCTCCGGCGGCTCGCCGTTCGAGCTGCCCACGGAGGGCTACCGCGCGATCATCCACGGCTATCTCGGCGGACAGGCGGACAGGCGGGCGCGGGCGCGATGCTCGACGCGCTGACCGGCAAGGTCTGCCCCTCCGGCAAGCTGGCCGAGACGTGGCCGCTGGCGCTGGAGGACTGCGCGTCCACGGCGTATTACCCGGCGAAGGAGCGCACCAGCGAATACCGCGAGTCGCTCTACGTCGGCTACCGCTACTTCGACAAGGCGGGCAAGCCCGTTCGCTATCCGTTCGGCTACGGCATGAGCTACACGACGTTCGCGTACAGCGACCTGACCGCGACGGACAAGGGCGTGAGCTTCACGATCACCAACACCGGCTGCGTCGACGGCGCGGAGGTCGCGCAGGTCTACGTCGGCTGCAAGGACGGCAAGGTGTTCCGCCCGGCCAAGGAGCTCAAGGGCTTCAAAAAGGTCTTCCTCAAAGCGGGCGAGAGCGTGCGCGTGGAGATTCCCTTTGACGACAAGGCGTTCCGCTATTACAACGTCAAGACCCGCAAGTGGGAAATCGAGACGGCGACGTATCAGGTGAGCGTCGCGGCGAGCGTCGCCGATGTGCGCCTGACGGCTGATGTCGCGGTCAAGGGCACGGATGCCGCGCTGCCGTATCCGTCCATGCCGGCCTACGAGAGCGGCGACGTATGCGCGGTCAGCGATGCGGAATACGAGAAGCTGCTGGGCCGCAAGATCCCCGACGGCCATTGGCAGGGCGAGCTGGGCGTCAACGACGCGATTTGCCAGCTGTCGTATGCCAAGAACCCGGTGGCGCGTCTGGTCTGCCGCATCCTGACGAACATGAAGGACAAGTCCGAGGCGAAGGGCGTGCCGGACCTCAACATCCTGTTCATCTACAACATGCCCTTCCGCGCCATCGCGAAGATGACGGGCGGCATGGTCTCCATGAAGATGGTCGAGGACATCGTGTTCATCGTCAACGGCCACTTCTTCCGCGGCGTGGGCAGGCTGATCGCCGATTTCGTGCGCTCGGGCCGCAGGAACAAGGAATTCAACGCGCTCATCAGCGAGAAGGAGGACAAATAAATGAAGCTCTGGGATGATTTCGCCGCGAAGCATCCGTCGGCGGCCAAGTGGGTGCGCGAGGGCGGCCTGTTCGTCATCGTGTCCAACCTGATCACAGTGTTCAAGCATGCGATTCTGACGTTCCTGCCCAATGCGTTCAAGTCGCTGTGGGCGGTCGATTTCGGCTGGCCGGGCATTCAGGCGTCGCTCTTTGGTCAGCCGTTCACGTGGAATATCTTCGGCTATGCCGTGGTCGAGGGCGGCGCGAAGGTCGGCGGCCTGGGCTACTTCCTGGCCTACATGATCGCGATGGTCATCGGCGAGTGCGTCAACTTCCCGATCCAACGCAATTTCGTCTTCCGCAGCAAGGGCAAGGTCGGCCCGCAGATCGCGTGGTATGTCCTCGCGTTCTGTGTGATCACGGTGATCGTCAACTCGATCAACTGCATCTGGTCCGGCGTGGCGGGCGCTTTCGTCCCGGCGTGGCTGTATAACATCGGCACGGTCGTGCTCAACGGCGGCGTCTCGATGGTCGTGTTCTTCTTCGTCAACAAGATCATCTTCCCCGAGGGCGAGGCCAAGAAGTAATCCGGCCTCCCCGCAATTCCCAAAAACAGGCGGCTCTCCCAGCGCGGGAGGGCCGCTTTTTCGCCGTGTGATATAATATAAATGAGAAATTTTCGAAATCTCCGGGATATTTTGGCATCGCGCGCGTCTAATGGGCGAGAAAGGCGGTGAGGATGTGACAAAAGATGAATTGGGGGCGCTGATCCTGCAGAGCCAGCGCCAGCTCTACGTGACGGCGCGCGCCATCCTCAAAAGCGACGCGGACATCGCCGACGCCATGCAGGAGACGGTCGCAAAAGCGTTCGGCAAATTGTGGACGCTGCGAAACGACGCGCACGCCAAAACGTGGCTCACGCGGATTCTGATCAACGAATGTTACACGATCATCCGCAAACGCGGGCGCACGGTGTCGCTGGAGGCGATGGGCGAGCGGGCGGAGGAGATCGCGCAGACAGACGGGCCGCAGGATTATGCCGCGCTCTATCGGGCGATCGGCGCGCTCCCCGAGGCGCTGCGCCTGCCGGTGACGCTGTATTATTTGCAGGATTTCAGCGTGCGCGAGGTCGCCAAAACATTGCACATCACGGAGGGCGCGGCCGCGAAACGGCTGGCCCGCGCGCGGGAGAAGCTGCGCGACATGCTCGGAAAGGAGATTTCGGAATGAAGATCAGGGATGCGAGGAACGCCGCGCCGGATTTGCCGGAGATGGTTGGCGAGCGCGTGCGCATGGAGGTAAACAGGCAGTTGTCTGCGGGTGAGAGGAAAAGGTCGTGGACGCCCGCGCGGGCCATGGTGCTGGCGGCGCTATGTGTGGTTTGCGTGTCGGCGGTCGCGGTGGCTGCCGTCGCGTATCACATGACGCTCGAGCAGCGCGGCGCATACAGCGTCGAGATCAAAGTCGCCTCGCAGGGCGAGACCGCCGTGCCGGAGAAGGTCGCGGACATCGCGTTTACGCCCGGCTACGTGCCGGAGGGCATGGTCTGGCGCGCGGAGGACAAGCGCATCGCCAGCCCGGATACCCCGCATCACGGCGGCGTGTCGATCAGCCGCATGCTGCTCGCGGGCGGCGGCGAAGACGCGCTGAGCGTGACGGACAAAAACGTCGTGGAGAGCGAGCAGCGCACGTTCGCCGGGCGCGAGGGCGTCTATCTGCGCTTTGACGACCTGCGGCAGGACGGTACGTTCAACCAGCGGATCGTCACGCTCTGCCCGGAATATGGCTGGGTGGTCACGCTGTTCATCGGCGACGACGTGAGCAAGGAAGACGCGATCAGGATCGCCGAGAACATGATGATTGAGCAGACGGACGTCATGATCGACACGGCGGATCTGCTGCCGTGGGGCTTTGAGTACGCGGAGGCCATCGCGGACGAGCGGCCCGTGAGCATCGCGGCGGGCGATATCGCGCTGCACGGCGTGGGCGAGGCGTTCGGCGTTCCGGCGCATTGCAGCAATGCGGAGGATGCGGTCGTGAATGTGCGCGTGGACAGCGTGCAGATTGCGGATGATTTGAGTTTGCTTAGCGACGGCGTGCCGGAGGATTGGCAAGGCACCATGGGCGCGGACGGGAAGCTCGTCGCAAACACGCTGTCGTACATCAAAACCGGCGACGGCGTGAACACGCTGGATACGGTCATCCGCACGGAGCAGAGCGCGCAGAAGCTGGTTTATGTCACGCTGACCTACACCAACGGGACGGACGCGGCACTCGAGGACGTGCTGTACAACGGCGCGCTGATGCGCATCGCCGAGGACGGCGGCAGGCTCACCGTCGTGACGGACGCGGAGCTTGCGGGCAACGGCATCGACAGAATTTCCGGCGACAGCGCGGCTGCGATGGGCGATATGGGCTATTGGAGCCCGCGCCCGGACACCGGCAACGGCGGCAACTACATCGCGCGCCTTGCGCCTGGCGAGAGCGCGACGGTGAACATGGCGTGGATCGTGAACGAAAGCGACCTCGCGCACATGTTCCTCAATGTGACCGGCGGCGCGAGCTATGCGTTTGACGATGCGGCGCGCGAATGCGGCATCGTCGATCTGCGGGTGAAGTAAACCATACAGAGGGCTGTCTTCGGGCGGCTCTCTTTTTGCATATTGCAAAGCGCGCGCGGATGCTGTATCATGAAACATCATGATCGTGCAAAGGCGGAAAGGAGGAACGCGCATGGAGAGGACGATGACGCCTGCGATGCTGGAGGCGGCATACGTGCGCGGGCATGCGATGCGCACCGGCGTGCCGGAGCTTGCGCCGCGATGGATGCAGATGCCGCTTGATGCGCTGACAGAGGCGGAGCTTGCGGCGCTGCACGACGCGGGCCGGGCGGCCGGGCTCAGCCTGTATCATTTCAAGGAGAAGCAGGCGCTGCCGCGCGTGAAAAAAGCGCTGGGCTATCTGCGCGCGGTGTGGCCGCAGAGCGTGCTGGATGTGGGCAGCGGGCGCGGCGCGTTCCTGTTCCTGCTGCTGTGCGCACTGCCGGATATCCGGGTGATGAGCGCGGACATCCTTGCGCATCGCGTCGAGTTTCTGGGCGATATCGCGCGCGGCGGTGTGACGAATCTGACGGCGATGAAGGCGGACATATGCCGCAGCGGCCTGCCGGACCGTGCATTTGACGCCGTGACGCTGCTGGAGGTGCTCGAGCATATCCCGGACGTGGAGACTGCCGTGCGAGAGGCCGTGCGGCTGGCGCGGCGATGCGTGGTGGTCACGGTGCCGTCCAAGCCCGACGACAACCCGGAGCACATCCATCTGCTCACGCGCGAGAGGCTGACGGCGCTGTTTGAAAGCGCGGGATGCACGCGCCTGCAGTTTGACGGCGTGCCGGGGCATCTGTTCATGGCGGCGACGATAGACGACGCATAAAGCGAGGTATGGCATGGATTTTTCGATCATCAAATACCCGAGAACGCCGCATATCGAGGGCTCGCGCCTGCAAAGCGGCGACGAGGACCTGACGCAGGTGCCGTTTTCGCAGATTGCGGGGCGTCACATCGTCGTGGAGGAAAAGATCGACGGGGCGAACAGCGCGGTTTCCTTTGACGGCGAGGGCAATCTGCTGCTGCAGAGCCGGGGACGGTATCTGACCGGCGGCTGGCGCGAGCGGCACTATGACCTGCTCAAGCAATGGGCAGGCGCGCACCGGGCGGCGCTGCAGGATGTGCTGGGCAGCCGGTATATCATGTACGGCGAGTGGATGTACGCCAAGCACACGGTGTATTACGACGCGCTGCCGCATTACTTCATGGAATTTGACGTGCTGGACAGGGAGAGCGGGCGCTTTTTGGATACGGCGTCGCGTCATGGGCTGCTGGCGCCGCTGCCCGTCTGCCATGTGCCGGTGCTCTTTGAGGGCGAGATGCGCGAGAAGGACGAGCTTCTGCGGCTGATCGGCCCGTCGAAATACATCACGGCGCGGCATATGCAGAATCTGCGCGAGACGGCGGAGCGCGCCGGGCTCGACGCGGAGCTGGTGATTTCCCAGACGGACGCAAGCGGCATCATGGAAGGGCTTTACGTCAAGATCGAGAAGGGCGGCGAGGTTGCCGGGCGCGTGAAATATGTGCGGCTGGGCTTTGTGCAGGCGATTGCGGAAACGGACACGCATTGGCTGAACAGGCCGATCGTGCCCAACGCTCTGGCCTGCGCGCCGGAGGACCTGTTTGCGCCGGAGCTGCCGGGGAGGGACGCATGAGCATGGACGCGCTGAGGGCGCTTTTGCCCAAGCTGCCCCAATATGCATGGGACTGGGACGCCATAGCGCGCTCGCCGGTCGGGCCGCTGCTGGCGAAGCTGGACGGCACGCCGCAGCATCCGGCTTTTCACGGCGAGGGCGACGCGGGCGCGCACACGCGAATGGTCTGCCGCGCGCTGGCGGATGACCCGGCATACAGGGCGATGGACGAGGGCGCGCGCGATCTGCTGGCCGCGTCGGCGCTGCTTCACGACAACGGCAAGATCCCCACGACGAAGATGATGGACGGGCGCTGGACGTCGCCCAACCACGGCGCAATCGGGTCGCGCATGGCACGCGAGCTGCTTTGGACGGAGCTGGGCATGAGCGGCACGCCGCGGGCGATGGCGTTCCGCGAGGGCGTTTGTCTGCTGGTGAGGCGGCACATGCTGCCCGTGCACGTCATGGAGCGCGAGGATTCGCAGAGGCTGCTGATACAGATCGCGCAGGACGGCGGCATGTGCGGCGTGACGGTGGAGATGCTGTGTGCGCTGGCGGCGGCGGATGTGCGCGGGCGCATCGCGGCGGACACGGACAGGCTGATGGAGAATGTGCAGCTGTGCAGCGCGTATGCCGAGGAATGTGGATGCCGCCACGGCGCGGCGGAATTTGCCGACAGCCACACCCGCCGCGCGTATTTCAAGGGCAGGAATGTGCAGCCCGCGTACGGCGTATACGACGACACTTGGGGCGAGGTCGTGCTCATGAGCGGGCTGCCGGGCACGGGCAAGGACACGTGGATCGGCCGCAATCTGCCGGGCATGCCGGTGGTGAGCCTCGACGAACTGCGCGGGGAGATGGGCGTTGACCCGACGGACGAGCAGGGCCGCGTGGCGCAGGCGGCCAAGGAGCGGGCGCGGGAATATCTGCGCGCGAAGCGTCCGTTCGTATGGAACGCGACGAACCTCACGCAGGCCACGCGCGCGAGCCTGATCGGGCTGTTTGAAAGCTACGGCGCGTCGGTGCGCATCGTGTATCTGGAGACGGAATGGACGGAAAATCTGCGGCGCAACGCGAACCGGCGTGACGCTGTGCCGGAGGCCGCGATCGGCAGGATGCTGGGCAAATTGGAGCCGCCGCACAGCTGGGAAGCGCGGCGAGTGGATTGGATCTGCGTGTGAAGTCAACAAAACAGAGGGATGTCTTTGGGCGGCTCTCATTTGTATTGCATGGCAAGCGGATTTGCTGTATCATGAGCGGGGAGGTGATGCGCATGGCGAATGTGATCCTGATGTGCGGCAAGCTGTGCAGCGGCAAGAGCACATATGCAAGGGTGCTGGCATCGCGCGGGAACGCGGTGATCCTGTCGGTCGACGAGATCATGCTCGCGCTGTTCGGCACGGACGCGGGCGAGATGCACGACGTGTATGTCGGGCGGCTGCGGGCGCATCTGTACGACAAGGCAGTTGAGATCGTGCGCGGCGGCGTCGATGTGATCCTCGACATCGGGCTGTGGACGCGGCGACAGCGCGAGGAGGCGCGGGCGTTTTTCGGCGAACGCGGCGTGCCGTGTGCGATTCACTATATTGAAATTGCGGATGATGAATGGCAGCGGCGCATCGAATTGCGCAACGCGGCCATCGCGCGCGGCGAGGTCAGCGCGTATCCCGTGGACGACGGGCTGATGCGCAAATTCGCCGCGATGTTTGAGACGCCGCAGGATGGCGAGCCGGGCATCGTGCGCATCGAATCAAAATAAAACCATAATAAAAATGCCTTCGCGTTCACGCAGAACACGAGGGCGATTTTTCTTTATCTCACTTTGTTTTACGTTTTGTCTTGACGGCGCGTGCGGCGAAGTCGTAGCTCATATCCAGCAGCGCGGCGATGTCCTCGTCCGGCACTTCATCAAGCGCCATCGTGACCCAGCTCTTTTTGTCCATGTAATGCGCGGGATAAAAGCCCGGCCTTGCGAGGTAACCCGGAAGCAGCGGCTCGCCGCACTTGACGACGGCGGCGTGAGCCGTTGCGGTCTGGTTTGGCGCGAGCTTGCCCGGCGCGATGTCCAGCACGAGCGCGAACCACTTGCCGCTTCCCGTGTGGCGGAACACGCGATAGGTCGGGTACTGCGCCCAGAGGCTTTCGCCGGTTGCGCCGTAGTTTTCGGAAATGTACGTCTCTAAGGCTTCTCTGTCCATAGTCTCACCCGATCAGTAAAGATGCTTGCCGAACTCGTAGGCCCGGGCGAGGTGATTCGTCTCGGCGATGCGCGGCTTGCCGTTGGTGTCGCCGCAGCCGCCCGCGAGCAGCACGCCGCGGTCGCGCTTGCCAATGTAATTGACCAGCGCAAAGCGGTAGTAGCGCTCGGCCTGCTCAAACGTCCAGAACAGGTCGTCCGCGGCGGTCATCAGCAGCGCGCAGTCGCGGACGGGATACGCCTCGTAGCGGCCCAGCGGCGGGTCGTCGTCGCGGAGCGCAATGGAGTAGAAGCGCTCGATGAACGCCTTGAGCTTGCTGGAAATCGTCCAGAAATACAGCGGAGACGCAAAGACGATGCAGTCCGCCGCGAGGATTTTCGGGACGAGCTCGTTCCAGCCGTCCTTCTGCACGCAGGGCTTGCCGTAGCGGCAGGCGTTGCAGCCCAGACACCCGCGCACCTCGGTCTTGCTCAGGTTCACGAGCTCGACGCTGTGGCCCGCGTCCTGCGCGCCCTGCATGAAGCTGCGCACGAGCTGGGCCGTGTTGCCGTTGGCGCGGCCTCCGCCCTGCACGACGAGTATGTTCTTCATGGCGATTCTCCTTTATTCGTGGGGGATCGTGATCTTTTCGACGGTGAATGTGCCGTCGTCCGCGACGTGCATCATGGCGAACGTGATCTCCTGATCGAAGCGCCGCTTGCCGCACGAGCCGGGGTTGAGAAACAGGCGGCCTTTCACGTCAAATTCGGCGTACTTATGCGAATGGCCGAACACGATCACGTCCGCATCGGGCATAGGCACGGGAATGTCGCGCTTTTTGTGCGTCATGAAAAAGCGGACGCCCGCCGCCTCGACGGTCAGCGTCATGGGGATGTGCTCGGCCCATTCCTTGTCGTTATTGCCGCGCACGACGTGAACCGGGGCGTACTGCTCGAGCGTGGTAAGCACGTCGGGGGCGGCGATGTCGCCCGCGTGCAGGATGCACGTCACGCCGGTGAGATGCGCCAAAACCTCGGGGCGCAGCAGGCCGTGCGTGTCGGAAATGATGGCGATTGTGGCGGACATGGCGGCGCTCCTTTCCTTATATTATGTGCCGGATTGGCAGGGCGGGGTGACCTGTGCCTTTTCGCACAGATCGAGGAACGTGCCGTATATGTCGGCGAGCGTGATCTTTGCCATGCGGGCCTCGGCTGCCTTCTGCACGTCGGCATAGTGCGCGTCGAGCGCATACTGGATGTACACGCCGACGTTGCACTCCGGGTTGACGTGTGTGTCCAGATGCAGCAGCGGCTTGCCGCCCTCCACGGCGTTGTATACGTCCAGCAGGCTGATGTCCGCCGGGTCGCGCGTGAGCTGCGGGTGGGCCGCGCCGCGCGTGGAAAGAAGCAGACCGGCGGCCTTGAGCTTGGCCATCAGCTGGCGCACATAGGCGGGGTTGGTGCAGATCGACTTGGCGATCTCGGCGCTGGAAATGGCGGGCGCTTTCGCGTTGTGGATGAAGAGCATCACGTGCGCGGCGTCGGCCAGACGGGTGGAATATTTCATGATGCGAGCTCCTTTGCAAAAACAGCTTGCAATTTTCAAAATTACATGATATGATGTCTCCTGTAATCATAAGAATAACAAATCGGAGGGCATTTGTCAACGATGATGCGCATCATATCGCAAATCAACGCCGTAAATATGGGCGAGCAGGTGCACGGCACGGTGACCGAAGAAATGCGCGGCCAGATTGCGCTCATGCTGACGCAAATCGAGCTGGCGGACGCCGTCGTCGTGGGCTGCGGCTCCGGGATGTCCAGCGCGGCGGGGTATGACCACTACCACTGGTCGGGTACGCTGGCCGACGCGCTCGCGCTGTTTCGGGAGCGGTATGGGTTTGGGTCGCCGTTTGACGGGTTTTATCACTGCTTCTCGACGCCCGGCGAGCAGTGGGCCTATACCGCGGCGTACATATGCGCGATGGCCGATGCGCCCGCCGGTGCGCCGTATCTCGACCTGCGCGCGCTGCTTAGCGGCAAGCCGACATTCATCCTGACGACGAACGTCGATATGCAGTGCGCCAAGGCGTTTGACGAGGACGAGATCTGCGCGTTTCAGGGCGATTTTGCGTATCTGCAATGCGCGCAGCCCTGCCACGACGCGCGTTATGACGCCGTGCAGGCGGCGCGGGCGATGGTCGCGGGGACGCGGGATTTTGCCGTGCCGGACGTGCTGATTCCGCGATGCCCCGAGTGCGGCTGGCGCATGACGCCGTGGATGCGGGACGACGCGTTTTTGGAAGAGGCGCAGTGGCATGCGGCGCGGGCGCGGTATGAGGCGTTCCTGCGCAGGCACGTGCTCGGCGGGGCGCGCGTGCTGCTGCTCGAGCTGGGCGTGGGCGATATGACGCCGAGCGTCATCAAGTTCCCGTTCTGGCAGATGGCCGCGAAGAACAAAAACGTCCATCACATCACCGTCAACAGACGCGAAGCGCGCAGCCCGGGAAAGCTCGCCAATCCGGGACTGTACATCAGCGGCGGCATCGCCGAAATCCTCGCCGAGGCAAGGCGCATGAAGGAGGAGCATCATGAACGAATTTGACGCAATCGCAGCAAAAATACGCGAGGCCGACGCGATTCTGATCGGCGCGAGCAACGGGCTTTCCATCACCGAGGGGCTCAACCTCTTCGCCGACGACGAGGCGTTCGAGCGGCTGTTCGGCGACTTCAAGCGCAAGTACGGCATCCGCTGCATCCTGCACGGCGCGGGCGCGCGCTGGCCGGACGAGCGCGAGCAGTGGGCCTTCACCAGCCGCCTCGTCGGGCATTACAGCCTTGACTACAAGGGCAGCGACGCCATGCGCGACCTCAAGGCCATCGTGGGCGAGAAGGATTACTTCATCGTGACCAGCAACTGCGAGTATCACTTCGAGCTGTGCGGCTTTGACCCGGCGCGCATATACGAGATCGAGGGCAGCTGGCAGCACATGCAGTGCGCGGCGGCGTGCCACGATGCGCTTTACCCGGCGGCGGAGGCCATTGCCCGCATGCGCGAGGCGGAGGAAGGCGGGCTCGTGCCGGGCGAGCTGATCCCGCGATGCCCCAAGTGCGGCGGGCCGATGATGATGCATGTGATGACCGACCGCAGCTTCATCGTGGACGAGGCCGCGCGCGCGGCGCAGGGCGCGTTCGTGCGCAAATACATGAACAGGAAGCTCGTCATCCTCGAGATGGGCATCGGCTGGCGCAATCAGCTCATCAAGGCCCCGCTGATGCGCCTGACTGCCGCGAACCCGAACGCCACGTATGTCACGATCAACAAGGGCGAGGTGTTTATCCCCGACGAGATTGCGGCGCGCAGCTTCGGGCTGGACGGCCTGCTCGCCGACAAGCTGGCGGCCATCCGCGAGGCATTGGCGCGCGCGTAAACCATATAGATCATGAAAAAGCGGCCCGGCAGCGAAAAAACTGCCGGGTCGTTTATGCTTACTTTCAAGATAGTATCAAACATAAATGTGCGTACTTGACTTGTGGGCTGCACGTGCTATCATAGAGGCATCAACCGGCCCGTGGCGGCGGGCGAAAGGAGCAATTTCATGAGCAAGATCGTTGTAATCACCGGCAGCCCGCGCAAAAAGGGCAACAGCTTTGCGATGACCGACGCGTTCATCGAGGCGGCGAAGGCCAAGGGCCACGATGTGACGCGCTTTGACGCGGCGATGATGAAGATCGGCGGGTGCCGCGCGTGTGAGACCTGCTTTAAGACGGGCAAGGCGTGCACGTTTGACGACGATTTCAACAAGATCGCCCCGGCGATTCTGGAGGCCGACGCGGTCGTCTTCACCATGCCGGTCTATTGGTATTCCATCCCCGCGCAGATCAAGGGCGTCATCGACAGGATCTATTCCTTCTGCGTGGCGGGCAAGGACATCGCGGGCAAGAAGTGCGCGCTGATTGCGTGCTGCGAGGAAAACGACCTTTCCGTCTTTGACGGCGTGCGCATCCCGATTGAACGCTCGGCGGCGCTGCTCAAGTGGAACAAGGTGGGCGAGGTGCTCGTGCCCGGCGTGCTCAAGGTTGGCGAGATCGCGGGCACCGACGGCTGCGCGAAGGCTGCGGCGCTGGCCGATAAGTTTTGACCAAAGGCGGAATCCTCCCTGACATACGGCGGGCGTGCGGCGAGGGTCGTGCGCCCGTCTTTTTGAGCGCATTTTGGGTTGTTAGCTTTACAATTACAACGCTGCTGTGGTACAATCGGATGCAGAACACGGCAGGGAGGCGGCATGATGACACGCAGCGATGCGCAGGCGGCGCGGCTTGACGCGCTGGTGCAGGCATTTTGGGAGGACGCGGGTGACGCGGTCGATTTTGCGATTCCGCGCGAGGCCGAGGGCAAGCGGCGTGCGCTGCGGGCGATGATGAACATCCGCATGCCCGCGCCGGTGGACGAAGCCGTCCTCGCCGTGCAGGATGCGTATCTTCGCGAGCGGGCGAGGGAGAAGGGCATCGTGGAGGCCACGGGCATCCCGACGGTCGGCGAGAGCCTGCACAGCAGCGCGCCGCACGCGGATCAAATCGCCATCTGGCAGGGCGACATCACGCGGCTGGCGGCGGACGCCATCGTCAACGCGGCAAACGACGCCATGCTCGGATGCTTCGTGCCGCTGCACAGCTGCATCGACAACTGCATCCACACCTATGCGGGCGTGCAGCTTCGCGCGGAGTGCGACAGGCAGATGCGCGCGCTGCGGGCCAAACACGGCCCCGGATACCGTCAGCCGACGGCGGTTCCGATGCTCACGCCGGGCTACAACCTGCCCGCCAGGCACGTGATCCACATCGTCGGCCCGATCGTGGACGGCGAACTCACGGCGTCGCACGAGCGCGCGCTCGCGGACTGCTACGCAAACACGCTCGACATGTGCGCGCAGAACGGGCTTGCGAGCGTGGCGTTCTGCTGCATATCGACCGGCGTGTTCCGCTTCCCGGCGGACAGGGCGGCGCAGATTGCGGCGGACACGGTGACAAGCTGGCTGGACGCGCATCCGGGCAAGCTGGCGCGCGTGATTTTCAACGTATTTTCGGACAGGGACAGGGCGCTCTACGAGGCGATATATGGGGGATAAGATGAGGAACGGTTACGAGGAGACGATACAGCGCGGGCTGGCCGCCGTGCACACGGTGGGGCGGCTGATCGGGAGCGACGGCAACGCGCAGGAGGGCATCGCGCAGCTTCGCCGGGCGCTTCACTTTGCGGACGCGGTGGTCATCGGCGCGGGCGCAGGGATGAGCACGTCGGCGGGGTTCACATACGGCGGGGCGCGGTTCATGCGCTGGTTTTCCGATTTCTTCGCGCGCTTTGGCTTCCGAGATATGTATTCCGGCGGGTTTTACGATTTTCCGGACGCGGGGACGAAGTGGGCGTTCTGGGCGCGGATGATCTACGTCAACCGATACATGCCTGCGGCGAAGCCGGTGTACGAGGCGCTGCTTGATCTCGTGCGCGATAAGGATTACTTCGTCATCACCACGAACGTCGACCACCTGTTCCAGCGCGCGGGCTTTGACAAGCGCCGCCTGTTCTGCACGCAGGGCGATTACGGCCTGTTCCAGCACGCCGACCCGGCGGACGGAAGGACATATGACAACGAGGCATGGGTCATGGACGCCATGCGCGCGATGGGGTATGTCATGGGCGATGACGGGCTGTTTGCCCCGCCGGTGGGCGGCAAGGTGAGCATGCGCCTGCCGGATGCGCTGATCCCGCATTTGCCCGACGGCAGCGAGCCGGTCATGAACCTGCGCGGCGACGACAGCTTTGTGCAGGACACGCTCTGGCATGCGGCGTCGGAGGCATACGCGGAGTTCCTCGACAAATGCGAGGGCAAGCGCGTGCTGTACCTCGAGCTGGGCGTGGGCGGGAACACCCCGGTCATCATCAAATTCCCATTCTGGCAGATGGTGCGGGACAACGAAAACGCGGTCTACGCCTGCGTCAACATGGGCGAGGCCTGCGCGCCAGAGGCCATTGCGGGGCGGTCGATTCTGCTTGACATGGACATCGGCGAGGCGCTGGAGGGCGTCAAAAATATGCAACCTGGGCAGGAAATTCTCTGCCCGGCGAAGAAGGCATGAAAACAAGCGCCTGCCGAAGATGATCTGCGGATGATACGGTCCTGCTCCTGATTTTGAAGGGAGCAAGGCCGTTTTTATGTGAATATATTTATAATAACAGAGATGAACAAATGGATAATCCGCGCTTTCGCGTCGCCCCGGCTTGAAAAATGCGCTCTGCAAAGGCAACCTCAGCGGTTCATCCTTCGTTTGGTTTCACGGCATACAATGACCTCCTGTCGCCGTCTATCTCCATTTGACAACAGGAGGCCTCTTTTTTTATTTTCCGGGACAAAGCCTGATTGGCGCAAGCGCGTTTGAAAATGGCAAACCGGCTGCCGGATATATCCGGCATATTGCCCCGCAATCTCCATTCAAACGATAATATGCCGGTTTTTCACTTTTTATTCATCCGATTGACGAACATGCGCGCAGCTTCCCCGTCGGGAAAATGTATCTGTCATTTGCAGACCACATCCTTTGCCCAGGGGATGGACTTCGCGGCGCCTTCCTTGCTGATTGCCAGCGCAGAAGCGGCGGCGGCTGTGAGCAGAGCTTCCGACGGCTTTTTCCCGCTGAGGATTGAGGCGAAGAAATAACCCGTGAAGGTATCGCCGGCGGCGGTGGTGTCGACGACGGTGGCCGCGATTGCGTTCTGCCGCATACAAGCCGATTTGCAGGCGTACATGGCGCCCTTTTCGCCCAGAGTCAAAACAATGTGCGGAATGTGGAGGTCGTTCATCAGGACGGCGATGATCTCATCCGGATCATTTTTCCCGCTGAGATCGGCGCCCTCGATCTCGTTCAATATCAGCCAATCGACCATATTCAGCGGCCAGGTCAGCAGCTCGGGAGAGATGGGAGAGGGATTCAAAATGACATGAATTCCTTTGCTGTGCGCTTTGCGGAGGATGTTTTCTCCCTGACTGATTTCGTTCTGCAGCAGAATATAGTCGCCTTCATCGAACTGGGCGAGAACATGATCGATCTGTTCTTCGGAAATGGCCTGATTGGCGCCGCCGTATAGGATGATGGAGTTGCTGCCCGCTTCATCCACCTGGATGATCGCATGGCCGGTGGGGACATCGAGGACGCGAATGTTGCTGACATCCATGTTCAGTTCCTGGAGATATTCCTTCAGAAAGATTCCGTCCTTGCCGATGGCTCCGGCGAAGAAAACGGGTAGCCCGGCCTTTGCCAGCGCCACGGCCTGATTGAACCCCTTGCCGCCCACGTTCTTTGTGTAGACCGAAGAAGAGAGCGTTTCGCCTTCGCGCACCAGATGATGCACTTGATAGGTGTGGTCTATGTTCAGAGAACCAAATACGAGCAGTTTCACGGGAACCTCCTTACAGACGGACGAGATGATTGAACAGGTCGCCCATGAGGGCGTCGCGCTTGATGTAGTAGACCATGCGGCACAGAGGACGGCGGAAGTCCTCGGAATAATGGTTGTCGTATTCGGGAACAGGCGTGTGAACGAGCTTGTCCAGCATAAACCGGTCTTCGTCGTTGAGCAGCCATCCGATGGCGGTCACGTCCCAAATGGGGCGGCTCCACACTTTTCCTCTGGCGTAGGCATTGGCGGCTTCAACCGTGTGGTCAACCAGATAATCGCACAGGGCGTTCTTGCCGCGCAGCCAATGGTTCAGTTCCGGTTCGGTGGTCGAGAAAGCATGCACCACGCCCATGCAGGGAAGCAGCACCAGGGGAGCGCCGGAATTATACACCACGCGGGCGGCGGCTATGTCTTGGCGGAGATTGAACTCTGCGTTATGGGGCCATTCCAGGGCATGACCGCCCAACCAGACGACGACGATGCGATCGGCGATCTCGGGCTTGACCAGCAGGGCGGAAGCGATGTTCGTGATTGCGCCGATGGATACGACGTACAGCGGATTTTCCCATGTATACTGCATCGCGCGTTCCACGAGATCGTGAACGGCGGGGGAGTCCACGGGCGTCGTCTCGTTGGGCAAAAAAGCGTCAGATCCATGGAAAACGGGAATTTCGCGCCCCATGAGCCGCAGCAGCTTGAGGATCTCCCGATAACTCTGCTCCATGCCGTCGGCAGGGCCGGTAGACAGGGGATTGTCAAAGGGCGCGGCATAGAGGGCCTTGAGCTTCAGCTTTTCGGCGGCGACGGCATATGCGATGGCGTATTGGTCGTCGATTTCGTTGTAGGCATCGGTATCCAGCACCATGTCGATGGGCTTTTGAGGACACTGGAGCATTTTCAGTCTCTGGGTTTCGGTCAGCATGAGAATCCTCCTTGAAACAGAATTCATAGGTCGAAGAGCGCGGCGGCCTCTGCACAGGCGATTCGGGCTCCATGCGAGGATGGCAATGTGCCGCGGATGATCGTGTACGTGCGCTCACGGATGATGTTGATGCGAATCATGCCTTCCCCGATGAATCGCTGTCTTTATTATGACATTACAGAGGTGGGTTGTAAATCCTGGTAGAAAAAAAGACAATTATGCATAAATGAATCGACGAACTGAGCAGAAAGTGATCAAATGCGCAAGACCGGGTGGGCGGCTTATGGACGGGACAGAACGCGATGATTGGTATGCATGAATAAATAGCAAGAGTGTGCGTAATGTTGCACACTCTTGCTTGATTGAGGATGAAATTGTGCATATTTCTCGACTTTTCTACCAGGATTGACAGCAAGTGTGCAAAAGAGGTATGCTCTTAATCGAAGAAACGATCACAAAAGATCAACATTGCTGCTGTAAAGAAGTTCGGTCCAATATTCATCCGGGGATTCTTCGCAGACGAAGGATGAGACCTCGTTCAGCCCGCAAAGCCTGAATGCGGCATGCTGTCCCAACTTCTTGCGGCTGCAAAGCAGAACAGCATGGTCGCTGAGCTCCATCATCATTTGGCGGATTTGGGCTTCTTCCTCATTGGCGCAGTAGATGTTTCCTTTTTCATCTACGCCCTTGGGGGAAACAAAAACCTGATTCGCGTAAACGCCTCTGATCTGCTGGGCGGTGATGGCACCGCACATGGAAAAGGTACGGCTGTTGAGCAATCCGCCCAGAACATACACCTTGAATTGCGGATACTCGGCAAGAGCGTTGGCGATTCGCAGGCCGTTTGTAAAGATGGAAAGATTGGTCAGCGATGAAAGGTGGGGCACAATGGAAAGCGCGGTGCTGCTGGAGTCCAGGAAGATCACATCGCCGTTTTTGACCAGGGCGGCAGCCTTCTTGGCGATGATCGCCTTTGCTTCCCGTTCCACCTGTTGACGCGCTTCCAGAGAGATGACCTCGTTGTCACCCTGCACAAGAACCGCACCGCCATACGTCTTATGGATGAGGCCGGAACGCTCCAATTTCTGAAGATCGCGCCGAATGGAGGTTTCGCTGATAAAGAAGTGCTTGCTCAATTCGGCGACGCTGGCCGAGTGGTGTGTACGGATGTACTCATAAACGGCTTGCTGGCGCTCGACGGACAGCATGCAATCCCTCCCTTCGTAAACGATATATTGTGTGAAGATTTTAGCATGGTCAAGAAAATCTGTCAAGGAAAGGCAGTGATCACCATGAGAATGATTGCCGTGGATCTCGGCTCCACGTTCACCAAGGCGGCTTTGCTGTCCGCGGGAACGGTGCAGGCGGAACGCCAGATTCCCGCGCCGCCCGCACTTTTGAAGAATCACGATCGATATGAAATTGATGCCGAAGCGTATCTGCATCAGGTTGTTTCATTGATTGACGGATTCGTGGATGACATGCCCATAGGCGGAATCTTGTTTTCAACGCAGATGCACGGGTATATACTGACGGATGCGGCGATGAAGCCCATCACGCCTTATGTATCCTGGCAAGACCGATTGGGCGCCAAACACCTCTGTGCAATCCGGGAATTGCTGAAAGATGAAGATGTTTATCCATCGGGCGTCCCATTGAAAGGCAATTTGGCCGTCTGCTCCCTTCTGGCCAGGCGCGCCGAAGGGGAAACGATTGAAGACGGAGCATACTTCCATACGCTTGGAGGATATGTCATTTCCCGATTGACAGGGCATCATGTTTGTCATATCACGAACGCCGCACCGACCGGTCTGGCGGATATCAGAAAGGGCGGCTGGAACGAGGCTCTTTTGAAAAAAGCGGGACTGTTCACGCTCCGAATGCCCGAGATCACGGACGGCATCGGGCCCGTTGGAACGTATCGGGGGATTCCGGTGTATCCGGACATCGGCGATCAGCAGGTGTGCGCCTTTGGCGCCGGCCTGAAACTTGAGCATAGCCTGCATGTGAATGTTGGCACGGCGGGCCTGCTGGGAGCGCTGTGCGGGGAATTCAAGGTGGACCGATGCGAAAGCCGTCCGTGGCTTGATAAAGGCTGCTATTTGCGAACGGTTTCCGGCTTGCCGGGCGGGCATCATATACAGACGCTGCGCGAAACCTATGACGGAAACGATGACGAAGTATGGGGGATGCTCACGCGGAGGCCGGATAGGAAGGCGAGCGGTATTTATCATGATATGGCGGACAGTTACCGCAAAGCAGCGGAAAGAATGGATTTCCCCGTTGGGGAGCTGTGCTATTCAGGCGGGTGTGTGCTGAAGAATCCGGCTCTGCGGGCCGCCATAGAGATAAGCTTTGGGCTGTCCGGCGGCAGGATTAAGACATCCGACATATGGACGGGCATGATTCGATTGGCAAGCAGGATCGACAAAGACTCAGAGGCCACGAATGAGAGGGTTGTGCAATGAATACGGAGCTGCTCAGAAGTAAGCTGAAAAATGGCGAAACAGAGATAGGCATCATGCTGTCGGAAATCTATGTTCCCAATATTGTCAGGCTGCTGGCTTGCTGCGGGTATGACTACATCCTGATTGATTGTGAGCACGGATATTTCGATATGTCCCAGGTCGCAAACCTTGTTGCTGTGGCGGAAGGCGCGAAGATCCCGGTGATCGTCCGGGTGACGCAGCCCAGCCGGACGAACATCACCAAATATCTGGACATGGGAGCGAAAGGCATCCTCCTTTCCGACGTCCATAGCCGGGCGGATGCGGAACGGCTGGCTTCCTTGTGCCGGTACGCGCCGGAAGGAAACCGCGGCGTTTCCACCTTCCGCGCGCATACCGGGTATTCCGGCGGCGACGTGAGCCAGATCATGCGCGACGCCAACAATCGGGTGATCGTCATCTGTCAGATTGAATCCCCGCAAACGGTGGAAAACATCGATGAGATCACCAGCATCCCCGGTGTGGACGGCGTGCTCATCGGCCCCAACGATCTCAGTCAGCATATGGGCATCTTCGGCGAGTACACGCATCCCCGCATGGTGCAGGCGATCCAGAAAGTGGCGGCATCCGCCAGAAAGAACGGCAAGTGGTCCGGGATCATCACGGCGAATAACGATTTGCTGACCATGGGCCGGAATTTCGGCATGACCTGTTTCAGCGTCGGCAGCGAATTGAACGCGATTTATAACGGCGCAAAGCAGTCGCTGTGCTATACCCGTGAGCTGATGGGCAAGGAGAGGAAAGCATGATAAGAATGAATATGGTTCACCGGGATACGCTCAGCTGCGAGCCCATTGTGCGGCGGATGCCCAATGGCGAATTGCTGCTGGTCGCCCAATGCGGCGGCGTGACCGAGCCGGCGCCGGAGAATCGCGTGTATGTCTTCCGAAGCGGGGATGAAGGGGAAACGTGGTCCGGGCCGGTGCTGATCCGTCCGGACGATGGCAAGGCTGTGTATCTGACGGAGGTCAGCGTCATCGGCGAAAAGGTTATCGTTTATCTGACGCTGCACAACGGTTATTTTGTCAATTGGACCTGCGATCGTGTGGTCAGCGAAGACAACGGCTGCACATGGCGCTCCATCGGACCGATCCCGGGTTATGAAACCTATACCTTTCCGCGCGGCATGATCCGGCTGGCCGACGGGCGGCTGATGATGGCGATGCAGCGTTATCCTGTGGATGAGCGGGAAAACGCCAGGCTGCTCAATAACGGCCTGAGGGTCTATCAGGATGCCATGGCGCCCCATGTGAACAACGAGGTGATCGTTTCCTCGGACGAGGGCGAAACATGGCAGCGTCTGGGCGGGGTAAAGATTCCCATGGCGATGGAAGAGGGCCGTCTCTGGATATGGAGCGAGCCCACCATCATCGAGCTCAAGGATGGGCGCATCGCCATGTACCTGCGCTGGGGCGGCACGGGCAAGCTTTGGTATGCGGAATCCTGCAACGGCGGCCGCACGTTCACAGAAGCCCGGCCGACGGACATTCCCAATCCCTCCAACAAACCCAAACTCCTGCGGATGGAGGACGGAAGAATCGTGCTGATTCATACCCCCAATCCGGTGCAGGGCTTTGCGGGGCGCAATCCGTTGGCTATCTGGCTGAGCAGCGACGAACTGGACAGCTTTGATGAAAAGCATATCGTCAGCGATTCTCCCGGCGCGTTTTGCTATCCCGATGGCTTTGCCGAGGGCAGCCACATCCGGTTTGCAATCGAGTATAACCGGCATGACATCCTTTACATCGATGCAGATTTGGGAAAGGAGGCTGATGGTGAATGACGACGGAAACCCGCCGGCGTGACTTGCGCAGGCGCAGCAGGTTTAAGTTCAACTGGAAGAGGGATCTGCCGCTGTGGGGATTGATCCTTCCGGCGATGATCTATGTGCTGCTCTTTCGGTATAAATCCTTCCTCGGCATCCAGATTGCGTTCAAGAATTACCGCATCACCAAGAACATGTGGGATTGCGCCTGGGTTGGTTTGAAAAACTTCGATAAGCTCTTTGGCAATCCCATGTTTACCACGGTGCTGCGCAATACGGTCATCATCTCCCTGCTGAAAATTGCCATCGGTTTCCCCGCGCCCATCATTGTTGCGCTGATGCTCAATGAGGTGCGGTCCACCAGATACAAACGCGCATTGCAGACGGTCATGTATCTGCCGCATTTCCTGTCCTGGGTTGTGGTCGGCAGCCTGGTATTCATGTTCTTTGCGCCGGAAAGCGGCGTGCTTTCCCAGCTGTGGAAGAGCATAACGGGAAGCCCCATCAACATCATGATGGACCCCAAGGGTTTCCGCTGGCTGCTGGTGTTTTCCGACATCTGGAAGGGCGTGGGCTGGGGCACGATCGTGTACATGGCGGCGCTGTCCGGCATTGACGCCGATCTCTACGAGGCGGCCCATATCGACGGCGCCAACCGTCTTCAGCAGGTGTGGTACATCACCCTTCCCTGCCTGATGCCCACCATCATGACCATGCTGGTGCTGCGCATGGGCGGCATCCTCAACGCAGGCTTTGACCAGATCTTCGTGCTGCAAAACGACCTTGTCTACCGCGTGAGCGAGGTTATCGATACCTATGTGTACCGTATATCCTTCAGCCAGGGCCAGTATTCCGTGGGCACAGCGGCAGACCTGTTCCAATCGGTGATCGGGCTGATCTTCGTGGTTGCGGCCAACAAGATCTCCGGTTTGTTTGATCAGGAGGTGTTGTAAGATGACGGCTGCCGCGACGAAGAAGCCCAAAGCCAAACGATATGGCGTGACCAATCGCATGAGCGTTGGCCGTGTCCTGATCTACATCTTGCTGACCGCGCTGGGCTTTGTGATGCTATATCCCATGTGGTATGTGCTGTGCGTATCCTTCAGCAACAATGTTGCGATGGCCGGTAAGGGCATGATCTTCTGGCCGGTAGAATTCAACCTCGATGCGTACATGTACGTCTTGAGCACGCCCGACCTGCTCAACATCTACGGCAACACCCTGTTCGTCATGGTTTTCGGCGTACTGCTGAGCATGGCGCTGACAATCTGCGCCGCTTATGGCCTGTCCCGCAAGCCCAAGGGCTACAAATTTGCCACCTATTTCTTCCTGATTCCGATGCTGTTTTCCGGCGGCACGATTCCTGCGTATCTGAACATGCGGTCCTTCGGCCTGCTCAACAGCCTCTGGTCGCTGGTGCTCTGCGCGGCATTCAGCACGTACAACTGTTTCATCCTGCGCAATTTCTTTGCCTCCATCCCTGATAGCTTGATGGAAGCGGCTGAAATCGAAGGCGCGGGGACGATCACCACTTTGGTGAGGATTGTGCTGCCCCTGTCCATGGCGGGCATTGCGACCATCGCTCTGTTCTACGGCGTGGGCTACTGGAACATGTACTTCTCCGCGCTGATCTACTGCAACAAGCGCGTGAACTGGGTTTTGCAGGTGTTCCTGAAAGAGGTGCTCATCTCCTCATCGGCGGACATCATGGGCAGCGGCGCAGACAGCACCGCCGGCATGAAAACGTCCTCCCGCACGGTGCAGATGGCGGTTGTCTTTGTCTCCGTCGTGCCGGTTCTGTGCATCTATCCGTTCATCCAGCGTTACTTCGTCAAGGGCGTCATGGTCGGCGCCGTCAAGGGCTAAGTTTTCTGCGGCTATGTATGCCGTAAAGATATATATGAAAGGAAGGTATCCCACATGAAGAAGTTCCTGTCCCTGCTCCTGTGTGCCATGATGCTCATGGCGCTCGTACCCGCTGCCGTGGCTGAGGGTGACAACTACGTTCACATCATCGGACGCAATCTCGGCTATGCCATTGATGAGAACAATGTCATTCTGGCCGAACTGGAAAAGCGCACCGGACTGGATATCGACTGGGAGCTGTGGCCGACGGACGGCTACGCCCAGCAGTGCCAGCTCCTCTTCGCTTCCGGCGAATATCCCGACGCGATGGAGGTTTGGTGGGATAGTTTCCCCAACCAGTTCATCGAGCTGATCGAGGACGAAGTTGTGCAGCCTTTGGACGGCCTGATTGCCGAATACGCGCCCAACGTCCAGGCTACCCGCAGCGCCAACGACTACTATGACTACGGCGACGGCCAGATTTGGGGTATTCCCTGCCGCGTTCTGGAGGATGGCAATACCTACTGCGTGCTCATTCGTCAGGACTGGCTGGACAAGCTGGGACTGCCCGTGCCCACCACGTCTCAGGAGTATTACGACACCCTGAAGGCCTTCCAGGCCAATGCCGAGCTGCTGACCGGCTCTGCCGATACCTTTGCTGCGCATGGCGCCTGCACCACCTACTTCGGCAACTGTCTGGTTGAGTATATTTATTCTGAAAACGGCTTCCAGGAGTCCTGGAATGAAGTGGGCGACGATGTTGTGTACTACATCAACATGCCCGGCTACAAGAACGCGCTGCTGACCCTGCGCAAGTTTTATCAGGATGGCCTGATCGAGCCCGAATACATGCTGATGAACCGCGATCAGTTCCTGGAGAAGCTCTACACCAACGTGTACGGCGCGTTCGACTACACCACCGATCTGTTCGATCCGATCATCTCCGAGTGGACCCGCAGCTACTACGAAGCTGTTCCGGAAGCCAAGCTGACCATGATCGCGCCTTTTGCGGATGAGAACGGCGAGACTCATCTGCGCACGGTGAACCAAACCATCCAGTGCATTGTGTTCAAGGATGCTGAGCACAGCGAGAATGTCATGAAGCTGCTGAACTATCTGGCGACCGAAGAAGGCATGCTGCTGACGCAGTTCGGCATTGAGGGCGAGCATTGGACGCGCGATGAGAACGGCAACCCTGTCTCTTTGCTGACGACCGAGGAAGAGCGTACTGCAGTGGGTACCGGCTCCTATGCGTGGATGTATCGTCTGAGCTACTTCAATGCCGCTTTCTCCGATGCGTATGACGCCGAACGCGCCGTGATGAAGGCCTCTGTTGAGAAGACCTACACCATGCCCACCACCGAGTCCTATCTGGACAACAAGGCGACTTTGAAGAGCATCGAGGACACCTACTTCGCCGAGCTGATCTGCAATCCCGACATCGACTTCGACGCCACCTTTGAGAAGTACATCAAGGAATGGAACGAGGCCGGCGGCGCCGAGTGGACCGAGGAGATCAACGAATACTGGGATTCCCGCAAGTGAGACGTTTCCGATCATCATGAACAAAGGGAGGGGGCCGCAAGGCCTTCTCCTTCTTTTGCAGATAGACCTTGCAGCCCGCTTCGCAGAACGCGTCAGCCGCGGGGGGTGACGCGAAGTGAGCGGGATTGCGGCATACAAACGAAACGGCAGACGGGGTGGATGACGCAGATCCTCGTCGCGGTTCATCATCAAATTCCCGTTCCGACAGATGGCACAGGACGACGTGAACGCGGTCTGTGCCTGTGTCAATATGGGCGAGACGTGCACGCCGGAGGCCAACGCGGGGCGGTCGATTCTGGGATACCGGCGAGGGGCTGGGGCGTCAAAAACGCATGATCACGGCGGGTTACCGGCTGGCTTTTTCTTTATCAAAACATAGATGCCGGGGCGGGCGAAATAACCTGCTATTGACGCTGCGGCCGGCAGAGAATATAATAAGGGAAAAGCGGCATCTTGCATGCTGATGAGCGGAGAACGAATTCATGAACAAGATTGAAATATTGCTTGCCACATATAACGGTGAAAAATACCTGCCCGAGCAGATTGATTCCATCATCAATCAAGATACGGACGACTGGCATCTCACCATTTCCGACGATGGATCGTCGGATGCGACCGTGCAGATCATCGACGATTACTGCCGCAGATACCCGCAGAAGATCGCGCGGGCGTTCAGCAAGACGCGGTTCGGCAATGCGCGGGATCATTTTTTCTGGCTGATGCGTCAGTGCGATGCGGATTACATGCTCTTCTCCGATCAGGACGACGTGTGGCATTCCGACAAGGTGCGCCTTTTTGTGCAAGCGCTCAGAGATGGCGAGCGCGAAAACGGGCGTGAAACGCCGGTGCTGGTCTTTTCCGATCTGAATGTGGTAGATCAGAACCTCAACATCATGTATCCCTCGCTCACGCGCCTTCAGCGCCAGAGCCCGGAGGTGCAGGATTACCGATATCTGCTGTATCAAAACACCGTCACGGGCTGCGCGTCGGGCATCAACCGCAGCCTCGCACAGCTCGCCGGACGATGCGTGCATTCCGATCAGACTGTGATGCACGACTGGTGGCTGGCGTTGGCGGCGGCCCGATTCGGAAAGATGATCTATCTCGACCAGAGCACCATCGACTATCGCCAGCACGGCGACAACTCGGTGGGGGCGAAGGACGTGCGCAGCATGGCGTATCTGTTTCAGAAGATCGTGCACCCCACGCCTCTGCGCCGCCAAATTATGGAAAAGAAGAGGCAGGCGTCGGCTTTTGCGCAAAGCTATGCGGCGGAGCTGACGCAGGAGGAGCGGGATTTCCTGATGAGCTATGCCAAAAAGCGGAGCCCGTGGGCGTTCAAGTTCTCATATCTGAAATGGATCAACAGCGCGGTGCGCAAGGCAGGTTTCCTTGCCAGGTGGTAACGCGTCGCGAGAAGCAGACGGCGAGCGTGCGCCGGATGGATGCCTGAACAAACAGAATCGCACAGGCGGCCCCTCCTGCTGCAAAACACTGCGGCGGGAGGGACGTTTCGTATACGGGACAGGGGCAGCGGCAGGTCATTGGCCCGCTTTATTCTTAATGGAACCATACATTGCGCGTCCGTCCGCCCGTATGCTATAATCAGAAGAGAGAAGGAGGCGGCGCGCATGCTCGACTACGCCAACATCACGATGTACCGCGAGAACAACCGCATCGAGGCCAAGAAGGCGGCAGGCGGCCTGCCCCAGAGCATATGGGAGACGTATTCCGCGTTCGCCAACACTATCGGCGGGGTGATCCTGCTGGGCGTGGAGGAGCTGCGCGGCCATGCGCTGCGGCCTATCGCGCTTGCCGACCCGGAGGGGATGATCGCCGAGTTCTGGGCGATTGTCAACGACCCGAAGCGCGTGAGCGTCAACATCCTGACGCCCGGCGACGTGCAGATTCACGAGCAGGACGGCGGGCGGTTCATCTCCATCGCCGTGCCGCGCGCGCACCGCTACGACAGGCCGGTCTACATCGACGGCAACCCGCTGACCGGCACGTACAGGCGAAACGGCGAGGGCGACTACCGCTGCAAGGCCGACGAGGTGCAGGCCATGATGCGCGACGCGGCAATGCGCACGCAGGATATGCAGGTGCTCGGCGATTTTGGCATGGACGCGATGTGCATGGCAAGCGTGCGCGCGTATCGCGAGCGGCTGGCGGCGCTTCGGCCCGGCCATGCGCTCTTGGCGAGCGGCGACGAGGATTTCCTTTACAGAATCGGCGCAGCGGGGCGGGGCGAGGACGGCGCGGCGCACCCGACGGGCGGCGGGCTTTTGATGTTCGGCTATGAATACGAGATTGCGCGGCGCTATCCCGGCTATTTTCTTGACTACCGGGCGCGCATGGGCGGCGACGGGCGCATCACATCGCGCCTGAGCTCATCCAGCGGCGATTGGAGCGGCAATCTGTTCGATTTTTACGCGCGCGTGCGGGGCAGCTGGGCGGGCGACGAGGCGCTTTCCGGCGACGGCGGCGTGCTCGCAGCGCTTTGCGAGGCACTGGCCAACAGCCTCATCAACGCGGACTACGACGGGCGCGGCGGCGTGACGGTCGAGCGCGCGAAGGACGGCGTGACGATCAGCAACCCGGGCGGCTTCCGCATCGGCATGGAGGATGCGAAGGCGGGCGGCGTATCCGACCCGCGCAACGCGGCGCTGATGAAGATGTTCAACCTCATCCGCGTGGGCGAGCGCGCGGGCAGCGGCATACCGAGCATATTCGCCGCGTGGAAGGCGCGCGGTTGGAAGGAGCCGGTGCTGCGCGAGACGCTCTCGCCGGAGCGCACGAGCCTGACGCTGTCCTTTGAGCCTGCGCAGGCGGTTGAGCAGGAGGACGGCGCGCGGCTGGGGCTGGCGGCGCTGCTTGACACGGAGGCGGTGCTGGGGCTGCTGACCGGGCGCATCGAGGCGACGGCGGGCGAGCTGGCGGCGGCGCTTGCGATGGACGAGCGGCGCGTGCGGCGTATCCTGTGCGCGCTGGAGGCCGGGGGACTGGTTAGCGCGCGGGGCGACGGACCGGCGCGGCGATACCGGCTGTACAGATGAGGCGCGTTTGATCCATCTTGAAAAAAACCATTGACGCGCCGGGAGGAATTGGTTATACTGTGTCATAATCTTCGCGCCGGGGGGCGCACATTCAAAAGCCGAAAGGAGAGAATCATTTTGATTGACATTCCCTCGCTATTCGACCTCGGGTTTTATCTGCTGATCTACGCATTCTTCGGCTGGGTGGCCGAGCTTTGCTATTACGTGGCTGTGCAGCGCCGCTTCGTCAACCGCGGCTTTGCGACGCTGCCGCTGATCCTGTCCTCGGGCGTGACGATGGTCGTGCTGATCCTCGCGCTGCCGACGCTGGCGGGCAACCACGTGCTCGGCTTCATCGCGACGCTGGTCATCGCGGCGGTCGTGGACGACATGTTCGACTGGCTCACGCGGCGCATGGGCTCGCGCCTGCGCTGGCATACCGACCGCATCCGGCTGTTCACGGGCAAGCCGATGGACATCTTCTGGTCGGCGGTCATCGCGGCGCTGTATTACATCGTCTATCTGATGGTTCATCCGATCATGATGGGCCTGCGCCTGCTGATCCCGGCGTTCCTGCTCAAGCTGATCGTGATCATCGGGCTTGTGCTGGTGGCGGTGGACTTCATCTCCGTCGTGTTCGTCGTGCGCACGGGCATTGTGGGCCGCATCGAGAGCGAGCAGATGAACTTCTGGCAGCGCTTCGCCGTGAAGATGACCGCACGCATCACAAGGCGTCTGGAGCGCGCGTACCCCGGCATCGAGCACGTCTCGCCGGAGGAGGAAAAGAGCTACGTCTTCGCCAAGGGCCTTTGCTGGGACAAGCTGATCTGGGTGTTCCTGCTGTGCGCGCTGCTGGGCGATATGATCGAGATGGTGTTCTGCCGCGTGACGGGCGGCACATGGATGAGCCGTTCGTCCGTGCTCTATGGCCCGTTCAGCGTGGTCTGGGGCTTCGGCGCGGTCGTGCTGACGGTGACGCTGCAGAGGCTGGCGGGCAAGGACGACAGGCATGTGTTCCTTGCGGGCTTTGTGATCGGCGGCGTGTATGAATACCTGTGCAGCGTGTTCACCGAGCTCGTGTTCGGCACTGTCTTCTGGGATTACAGCCACATGCCGCTGAACATCGGCGGCCGTACGAACGTGCTGTATTGCTTCTTCTGGGGCCTGCTCTCCGTGGTGTGGATCAAGATGATCTATCCGCGGCTGTCGGACCTGATCGAGAAGGTGCCTGCCGTTGCGGGCAAGATCATCACGTGGTTCATCATTGTGCTGATGGTCTGCGATGCGCTGCTCACGGGCGCGGCGATGGTGCGCTACAACCTGCGGCCGGTGATGCCGGAGGCGGGCGATCCCGTGGCGCGCTGGATCGACGCGCGATACGACGATGCGTTCATGGAGGAGCGCTGGCCGAACATGAAGCGCACCGACGGGCCGAACATGCTCACCGACGAGCTGCCTGTCGCGGCGGAGGCGGCAGACGGGGCGCAGGGCGAATAAACGCACACCGGGAGCGGATGCAGAACGCGTCTGCTCTTTTTGCGCGAGTGACCCGCTGCAAAAATGCCTTGCACCACATTCGTTATCATGATACAATCTTTTTAACGATAAAGCGGACGATGCGCGGAGGGGATGGGCATGCCGGAATCGCATTTGACAAAGCGGGCGCTTTCCGATGCGCTCAAGACGCTGATGCGCACGCAGCCGTTTGCGAAGATCACGGTGGCGGACATCTGCGAGCAGTGCGGCATGAACCGCAAGAGCTTCTACTATCACTTCGCGGACAAGTACGAGCTGATGAACTGGATATTTGACATGGACGTGCTCGACCTGATCACGCACAGAAAGGACGAGCAGAGCATGGAGAAGATGGCCGTGCTTTGCCACACGCTCTATGAAAACCGCGAGTTCTACCGCAATGCGCTGAACGTCCAGGGGCAGAACTGCCTACGCGACCACATTCGCGAGATCGCAAGGCCGATCTTCCGCGCGCGCGTGGCGGAGGTGCTCGCGGGCGAGGACGACATCGACTTTTACACGGAGATCTT
>CALVTQ010000104.1 GCA_944362695.1 uncultured Clostridia bacterium | reverse complement strand
ATACGGCGAGGATGTGGACAATCCCGTCTTGCTGTATCTGCACGGCGGGCCGGGGTCGGCGACGAGCCATTTTGATTATGTGATCACGAGGAAATGGGCGGACGTTTACACGGTCGTCACGTGAGATCAGCGAAATTGCGGCAAGAGCTATGATCCGGAGCAAAGAGATATCGCGCTGACCAAAGACCTTTTTTGAGCGACGGCAAAGCGGTCACGGAGTATTTTCTGGGCTATTTGAATAAGGACAAATTGACGCTGCTGGGCCATTCGTGGGGGAGTATCTTCGGCGCAAATCTGGCGCTTGAATACCCGAAATATTACGATTGCTTCATCGGCGCGGGGCAGCTCGTCGATTGTCTGGAAAACGAGGAGGCGTTCAAGCGGGCTGCATATGCATGGGCGCAAGGCGACGCGGATGCGCTTGAGTTGGTGAATCGGCTGACGCCGGAGCACACGACGGCGGAGCATTTCGGCATCAAGAACACGCTCATGCGCAAATACGGCTATGACCTGATGGCGGGCGGCGCGGATTACAGCCTGACCTCGGCGATCATTTTTAACCCGTATTATTCGCTCGGCGATTGGGTGAAATTCCTGCGCACCGATATGAGCGCATACTTGGATTTCTTCACCTCCGAAGAATTTGCAGACTTTTCGCTCAAGGGCAGGACGGACTATCAGATGCCGTTTTACAGCATCAACGGCGACAGGGATTATCAGACGAATCACGAGTTGGCGCAGGCGTATTTTGACGAGGTCGACGCGCCGTACAAGCAGATCTTCATCATGGAAAACATGACGCACGGATTGCTTGAATCCGATTCGGAAGGGTTTTCGGGAATCGTGCATCGGATTTCGGAAATCGAAAGAACGTGCTGAAATGACGCTGTAAAACGATGGATGGCAGCAGTTTTGATGTGAAGGATGCTGTAATATAAACAAAAATGAGGGCCGAAGCCCTCGTGTGAATCAGTTGGACAGGAAGCCCTTGCCGACGATCTCGGTCGAGGACGTGATGATCATGAATGCGTGCGGGTCGTTGGCGTGCAGATAGCGGCGCAGCATGAGCGCCTGCGCGCGGGTGAGCACGGTGATGATCATGGTCTTCTTCTCGTGATGGTACGCGCCGTAGACGTCCTCGAGCGTCGCGCCGCGATGCAGATCGACCGTGATGAACTTGACGACGGGATCGGGGTTTGTCGTGATGATCTGGAAGCACTTGCGCATGCGGAAGCTGTCGGTCACGAAATCGACCATCAGCGACTTCATCATAAGACCCAGAATCGAGAACAGACCGGCCTCCACGCCGAAGATGAAGATCGCGGAACCGGCGATGAACGCATCGGCGACCATCAGCGCCATGCCGATGTTCATGCTGGTGTACTTGCGCACGATCATGGCGATGATGTCCGTGCCGCCGGAGGACGCATCATAGTGGAACAGGATCGCCGAGCCGAATGCGGGCAGCAGAACCGCGAAGCACAGCTCGAGCAGCGGCTGATTGGTCATCGGCGCGGCGAGCGGCCATATGCGCTCCATGGCGGCGGTCGCCAGCGAGAGCAGCATCGAGCAATAGACCGTGCTGAACGCGAAGGAGCGGCCCAGCACCACGAAGCCCACGACGAGCAGCGCGGCATTGATGATGAGCATGAACACGCTGGGCGTCAGGACGGGCGAGGGGAAGACGCGGCCCAGAATCAGCGAGAGGCCGGAGACGCCGCCGGTGGAAAAGTTATTCGGGAACTTGAAGAAGTAGATGCCCACGGCGGTGATCAAAATGCCGATGGTCAGATAGAGGTAGCGCTGAAACCCTGAAACCTGTTTCGCTTGTGTGACACGCATGGGATGACGCCTTTCTGCCCGTTTGGGCGCTCAAATTGCACATCTATTATACATGCGCCATCTTGCAATGTACAGAGGGAAAATGCAGGAATTCCTGCTGTTCGGCGTGAAAAAATTTTCAGATCAACTTGCAGAAAAAGAACGTCAGACGACCGAAATGAAGGGGAAATCCCCTGAAATATGGGGTAAATATGCAGAAAAATTGCAAGGAATACGAAAAATGCAAATTCGGGGAAAATTGCGGAAATTGAAGCGAAAAATGCATAATTGGAGGCTTGATTATGTTTGGCAGAAAGAAGAAGTGCGCGGCGAAGACATATGACAAGGAAAACATGAAGCCGGTGATCCACTGCTCGATCTGCACGGGCGAGCAGGCGGCGTGCTTTGAGGACAGGCGCACGGGGCAGCTGCACGAGGTCATGCTCATACGCGGCGAGGGCGACCTGGCGGCGTTCCGAGAGGAATACGGCATAGACGGCGAGATTGAGCGGCGCTACTGAGCATGAAAAAAGGACGGGCCGAAGCTCGTCCTTGTTGAAATTGGGTTTATTTTAACCGCGCAGGAAGGTGGTCAGCAGGCGCACGGACTGGCCCGCGGCCATCGCGGCGAACTGCGGATAGTCCATGTGCGAGGAGCCGTCCGCGCTGTCGGAAATAGCGCGCAGCACGCAGAACGGCACGTCGTTGACGAAGCAGACGTGGCCGATGGCGGCGCCCTCCATTTCGCAGGCGATGGCGCCGAATGTATTCACGATGTAGTCCTTCTTCTCTGCGGAGGAGATGAACTGGTCGCCGGAGGCGATGACGCCGGTGACATTGCGGATGCCGAGGGTGTCGGCGCAGGCGGAGAGCCTGGCGGCGAGCGCCTCGTCGGCGGGCAGCTCGATGCGGTTGATGCCGGAGATCAGACCGACCGGGTCGCCGATGGCGGAGGTGTCCATGTCGTGCTGGACGACGGCGGAGGACACGGCGATGTTGCCGATGGTCAGCTTGTCGGTCAGCGTGCCGCCGACGCCGGTGTTGATGATGCACTCCGGCTGATAGAGAAGGATCATCGTCTGCGCGCAGATGGCGGCGAAGACCTTGCCGATGCCGCAGACGGCTGTGACGACCTCGCGGCCCTCGAGCGTGCCGCGCACGAACTCGATGCCGCTGATGGTCTCCGAGACGGGGTTCACGATGCCCTTGCGCAGAGCCTCCATCTCGATATTCATGGCTGCGATGATTCCGATCATGGCTTACACCTCATAGGTAAAGGTCACGTCGCGGGCGTCGAGCTCGGCCAGATAGCGGGCGGCCTCGGCCTTCGCGGCGTCGAGATTCAGGTTGATGTAGTTGCCGCACTCCTTAGCGGACGCGCCGAAGACGGGGCCGTCGTGCTCGAGGATGCGGTGGAGCGTCTCGCGGATCTCGGCGAGGACGGTCGCGTTGTCGGCGTTGCGGATGAGCAGATAGAAGCCGGTCTGGCAGCCCATCGGGCCGAAGTAGATGACGCTGTCGCGGAGCGCGCCGTTGCGGATGTACGTCGCGAACATGTGCTCGAGCGAGTGCATGGCGGCGTTGTCCATCAGGTCGCCGGTGTTGGGGCGGCGGGTGCGCATGTCATAGGTCGTCACGTCGCCGTCCACGCGGCTCACATAGAGGCCGGGGAGCAGCTTATTGTGATCGACGGTGAAGCTGGTGATACGCTGAATATCGTTCATAATTCCTCCTGAGCGGGGCGAATTTGTATGATTCCGATACATTATACAGCAAAAATCCGTGTCACACAAGGGATTTTTTCGCCGGTCAGCGGTTGCGCCCGCGCGCGATGTGCATTATAATAAAACGAACCAAACACGAAGGGTATGAAGGATATGCACAGAAAAATGATCGTGCTGGACATCGACGGCACGCTGACCAATTCAAGCAAAGAGGTGACGCCCGCCACACGGCAGGCGCTCGATGCGGCGCGAGACCGGGGCCACATTGTGGCGCTGGCGAGCGGCAGGCCGACCGGCGGTCTGCGGATGATCACTGAAGCGCTGGATTTTGCGAAATACGGCGGATACACGATGAGCTACAACGGCGCATGCGTGACGAACACGGCGACCGGCGAGACGGTGTTCAAGAATCCGCTGCCGGACTACGTCGTGCCGTGGATGTGCCACTACGCGCAGGATCACGGGCTGGGCATGTGTACCTATGACGGCGAGGAGCTCCTGAGCGGCGGGCACGTGGACCGCTACATCGAGATCGAGACGAGGATCAACCAATTCACGCGCAGGCAGGTGGACGATTTCACGCCGATGATGCGCACGGATTTTTACAAGGTGCTTTTGACCGGCACGCCTATGCTCGCCGCCGAACACGAGAAGCGGCTGGCGCACCGGTTCATCGGCAGATTGAGCGTATACCGCAGCGAGCCGTATTTCATCGAGGTCATGAACAGGGGCGTGAGCAAAGCCGACGCCATCGCGGGCCTGCTCGAGCGGCTGCACATGGAGCGCGAGGACGTCATCGCGTGCGGCGACGGCTTCAACGACGTGAGCATGATCCGATACGCCGGGCTGGGCGTGGCGATGGGCAATGCGCAGGACGCCGTCAAGGCCGAGGCCGATGTCGTGACGCTTTCAAACGACGAGGACGGCCTCGTGCCCATCATCGAGAAGTATTTGCTCAAGGACTGACGGCGCGAAGCAGCGCGCGCAGGCTGAAGGCGAGCGTCATCACGTGGCCAGCAGCCATGGCGACAATCGCTCCGGTCAGACGCAGTGCGGGCATGGCGGTGAGCGCATATGTGAGCAGCACAGTCGCCAGGTTCGCGGCGAGCGCGATGCGCAGCGACGTGCCCTGCATGCCCAGACCGTTCATCAGCCCGCCCACGACCTGCGATAGCGCCATGACCGGCACGAGCGGGCAGGCGATTTGCAGCATGGGCAGAAGCTCCGCCTGGCGATAGAGCCGCTCTGCGATGAACGGCGCGAGGACGTAGACCGCGGCCATCGCGCACAGGCCGACGAATAGCGCGGCGAGCAGCACGCGCGTGACGAGCCTGCGAAGCGGCGCGCCCCTGGCCTGACGGCGGGCGGCTTCCGGCGCGGCGACCATCGAGAGGCTGCCGGTCACGAACGACGGCAGGAAGAGCATGGGCATGAGCATGCCGTTGAGCATGCCGAGCCGGGCGAGCGCTTCCGTCGCGGGCAGGCCGGAGACCCGCAGACGGGCGGGGATGAGCGTGGGGCTGACCGTGCGCATGAGCGAATGGACGAGTTTCATGCCGGTGAGCGGCAGGGCGAGGGAGAGCATCTCGCGCAGGGCCGCGCGGCGCGAACCGGACGCGGCGGCGAACAGCGCGCCCAAGGCAAGCAGGAGCATGAACGCGAGGCTGACCGTCTCGCCCACGAGCGTCGCGGCGGCGGGAATCGCCGAGCGCAGCATGACCGGCCAGCCGCGAAGCGCGTGAACGAGACGCAAACAGAGCAGAAAGCGCACGAGCTGCTCAAGCAGTTCGCCCAAGGCGGGCGGAACGGGGCGGCCCGTGCCGTAGAAATACCCATTGAGCGCACAGGACGCGCCGAGAATCGGGATGCACGGCAGATAGACGATCAGCGCGGGGAGCGTGCGCATATCGCCGAGCCAGAGCGCAAGGGGCGTGCGGAAGAGGAACGCCGCGAGCATGAGGAGCAGGCCCGTGACGCTCGCAAGCGCGAGACCGCAGCGCAGCACGCGCACCTGACCGGCCTTATCCCGGCAGGCACACATGCGCGACATCGCAGCGGGCAGGCCGGAGACGACCGGCGTGATGAGCAGCATCTGCGCGGACTGGGCCAGCTCGACGAGGCCCATTGCCTGCGCGCCGAGCTCGCGCGAGAGCCAAATGCGCATGGCGAAACCCGCCGCGCGCACGATGAAATGTGAAGCAGACAAAAACGCCGTTTGGCGCAGCATAGCGGCCATGTTCATGCGCATCCCTCCGGCCAAGCCTATGAGCGGAGCGGGCGGCGCATGCGGGCCGGAGACGGACGAAAGGGAGGAAAGCGGCATGTGTGACAAGTGGGACCGCAGGTTTATGGAGATGGCGAAGCTCGTGAGCACGTGGGCGAGCTGCTACCAGACGGACAGGAAGATCGGCGCGGTGATCGTCAAGGACAAGCGCGTGATGACGACCGGATACAACGGCGCGCCCGCGGGCATCAAGACGTGCGTGGAGCGCGGCGAGTGCCTGCGCAAGAAGCTCGGCATCCCGTCCGGCACGCGGCACGAGATGTGCTACGCCGTGCACGCGGAGCAAAATGCCATCATCCAGGCGGCCAAGCTCGGCGTGAGCATCGAGGGCGCGACGCTCTACTGCACGCATCAGCCGTGCATCCTCTGCGCCAAGATGATCGTCAATTCCGGCATCGTGCGCGTGGTCTATGGCGTGGGCTATCCCGATCCGTTCGCGCTGGATATCTTCAAGGAGGCTAGCGTCATCGTCGAGTGCTATGGTGAGGAAGAAAGCAAATAATCGTTCGTAAAATTTAGAAAAAGATAGAAAAACCCGGCGGCACGATCTCCCGATGTGGAGCGTACCGCCGGGCTTTTGCGTTTTCGTAAAAGATCAGATTCGCATCTCGCGGTTGAACGGCTTGCCGAGCATCGCCGGGCCGACGTGCTTGCTCTTGCCCACAAAGATGAGCACGACGATGACCAGCGCGTAGGGCAGCATGACCAGGAACTCATACGGGAAGGCCGTCAGGCCGTATGCCTGCACCGCGAGCTGGAGGGCCTGCGCCAGCGAGAACAGCAGCGCGCCGCCCATGACGCCCAGCGGCGACCAGCGGCCAAAGTACACCAGCGCGACGGCGATGAAGCCACGGCCGCCGACCAGCGTGTCGGTGAAGATCTTGGCCTGGCACAGCGACAGATACGCGCCCGCCAGACCGGCCATCGCGCTGCCGAACGCCAGCGCCTGATAGCGCGTGCGGGCGACGTTGATGCCCATCGAGTCCGCCGCGCGGGGCATGGTGCCGCAGGCACGAACGCGCAGACCCCACGGCGTCTTAAACAGGATGTAGGCGACGACCGGAACCATCAGGAAGGAGAAATAGACCATCGGGTTGCAGTTGAAGAGCATCTTGCCCAGATAGGGAATGTCGCCCAGAATCGGAATGTGGATGGCGTTGATGCCCGCCACGCCCTCTGCGCCGCCGATGAAGTGGCGATAGAACGTGCCGGCCAGACCCATGCCGAAGAGCTGCATGCCGATGCCCGCGATGCCCTGCGGGGCGCAGAACTTGATGACGACCACGCCGAAGAGCAGACCCATGAGGGCGCCCACAATCGCGGCGGCGACAAGGCCCGCGAGGTTGACATACCACGGCACAGTGCCGGAGCCGCCCACCATGTAGGGGATCATCATGCCGACGAACGCGCCCATGCTCATGACGCCCTCGCAGCCGAGGTTGAATATGCCGCTGCGCTGGTTGACCGTCTCGCCGAGGGAGGCCAGCAGCAGCGCGGAGGACAGCGGAATGCCGACCGTGATGAACAGAACGATGAAATCAAGCATATCAGGCGGCCTCCTTTTTGCCGAGCATGGCTTCCACGCGGCGCTGCGCGCGGTCCATGAGATAGGGGCTGGAGATGATGAGCTTCGCGGCGACGATGACCAGAATCACGAGGCCCTGCAGCACGTCGATCATGTTGCTGGGGACGGGAATCTTGTTGATCTGAAGCGCGGAGCAGCCGAAGGATATGACCGAGAAGAAGAACGCGGCGGGGATGACGCCCAGCGGATGCAATCCGCCAAAGAGCGCCACGACGATGCCCGAGAAGCCGTAGCCGCCCGTGCAGTTGCCCAGGCCGCGATGATGCACGCCGAGGATCTCGACCGTGCCGGCCAGACCGCAGCACGCGCCGGAGACGATCATCGCCAGCACGAGATAGCGGGAAACGCTGATGCCGCCGTAGCGGGCCGCGCGGTCGGATGCACCGGCGGCGCGCATCTTGAAGCCCGCGGTGGTCTTCCACATGAACAGGAAGATGATGACCGCCATCACAAGCGCCACGAAGATGCCCGCGTGGAAGCGGAAGCCCTTATCCACCGGGAACAGCTCGTTGAAGCGGGGGAGCCAGAGGGAGTTGTCCAGCTTGACCGTCTGCGGATCGCCGGAGCCGCCCGCCACGGCCGGGTCGAGCAGCGGCACGCGCAGACAGTAGGAATACAGCTGCGTGGCGATGTAGTTGAACATGACGGTGGACAGCAGCTCGCTGACGCCGAATTTGGCCTTGAGGATGCCCGGCAGAGAGCCCCAGAGCGCGCCGCCCGCCATGCCCACCAGCAGCGTGAGCACCAGACCCAGCGGGCCGGTGATGCCGCCGTAGAGCGCGAAGACGATGCCGCAGAGCAGGCCGATGACCATCTGGCCTTCGCCGCCGATGTTGATGATGCCGGAGCGATAGGCCACGCAGATGCCCACGCCGACGATGGTCAGCGGGGTCATGATGTTGATGACGCCGGAGAAATTCTTGAGCGTGGTGAACGGGTAGCAGAAGATGACCCAGAAGGTATCCAGCACGTTCGCGCCGAGCACCGCGAGGATCAGTGAGGCGATGGCCAGCGTCAGCACGACGCACAGCGCGATCACGCCGATCGTGTAGTACAGCTTAAAATGTTTCATATGTCTTTCACTCCTGCCATCATCATGCCGAGCTTGCGCTGTGTGGCCTCGTCGTGGCCCAGCGTGCGCGCGATGTTGCCTTTGAAGATGACCGCGATGCGGTCGGAGAGGTTGAGGATCTCCTCGAGCTCCTCGGAGATCAGCAGGATGCCCACACCCTGATCGCGCAGGGCGAGCAGCTGCTTGTGGATGAACTCCGCCGCGCCCATGTCAAGGCCGCGAATGGGGTAGACCGCGATGAGGAACTTGGGCTTGCGCGAGATCTCGCGGGCGAGGATGACCTTCTGGATGTTGCCGCCGGAGAGCGAGCCCGCCGCGACCGCCACGGACGAGCAGCGGATGTCAAAGCGCTCGCGCATGTCGTCGGCGTTCTTGTCGATGGCGGCGTTGCTGATGATGTTCAGGCGGGAGAAGGGCGCGGACGTGATGTCCTTGAGCACGAGGTTTTCCTTGATGGACATGCTCGGGACGATGCCCTCGATATTGCGCTCCTCGGGGACGTAGCCCATGCCCTGTGCGATGATCTGCTTGGGGGACTTGCCCACCAGCGACACGCCGTCCAGCTCGATCTTGCCCGCCTCGATGGTGCGCAGGCCCGTGAGCGCCTCGGCGAGCTCGCGCTGTCCGTTGCCGGAGACGCCCGCGAGGCCGACGATCTCGCCTGCGCGCACGGTGAGGTTCAGCTTGCTGATGGCCATGTTGCCGCGGTCGCCGCGTACGAACAGATCACGCACGACGAGCAGCGGGTTGCCCGGCGCCTTGCTCGACTGATTGATGGGCAGATAGACCTCGTGGCCGGTCATCAGCGCGGCGATGTCGGCGGAGGAATGATCGGCGGTGTTGCCGCGGAAGACGAGCTTGCCGCCGCGCAGGATGGCAACCTTGTTGGAGAGCGCCTTGACCTCGGCGAGCTTATGGCTGATGAAGATAATGGACAGCTCGCGGCTCATGCGGCGCAGCAGCTCGATGAGCTCGTCGGTCTCCTGCGGGGTGAGCGCACTGGTAGGCTCGTCGAGGATCAGGAACTTCGCGCCGAAGCACAGCGTCTTGACCAGCTCGACGCGCTGCTGCTCGCCGACGGAGAGCTGCCAGATATACGCGTCGGGATCGAC
Source organism: uncultured Clostridia bacterium (assembly GCA_944362695.1). Classification (GTDB taxonomy): domain Bacteria; phylum Bacillota; class Clostridia; order Christensenellales; family Aristaeellaceae; genus Ventricola. The sequence continues at coordinate 9,330 of CALVTQ010000104.1, read as the reverse complement.
CGCGAGGCCGTAATGCTCGGAAATGGCGACGATATGGCGGCGCACGGCGTCAAGATCCAGCCGCAGGCCGCGCTTGAAGCGCTCGACGAGGCCCTTGGCCTTGCCGGTGAGCTGATTCATGCCCAGCGCGATGTTTTCTGTGACGGTGAGGTTGGGCACGAGCATGTACTGCTGATGCACCATGCCGATGCCCACGGCGAAGGCGTCCGAGGGGGAATTGAAGACGACGGGCTTGTTGTTGATGAAAATCTTGCCCTCGTCGGGGGTGTACAGGCCCATGAGGATGTTCATGAGCGTCGTCTTGCCGGCGCCGTTTTCGCCGACGAGCGCGAGCACATCGCTCTTGCCCACGGACAGCGAGATATCGCTGCACGCGACGATCTTGGGGAAGCGCTTGGTGATGTGCTCAATGCGAAGGCTTGTAATCGGTTCGGGTGTCATAAGTACCTCCGTGGGGTGAAATGAGCGGGGGACGGGTTACTCTTTTTTATTGGAGAGCAGGAAGACCGTGGCCATGATGCAGACAAAGCCAACGAAGTCGATGAGCGCAAACGGCGTGCCGAGCCAGAGCACGGAAAACAGCGTCGCGCTGACGGGCTCCACGCTGGAGAGCAGGCTGCCCTTGACCGCGCCGATGTCCGCCACGCCCTGAAGATAGAGCGTGTAGGCCAGAAGCGTGCCGACGATGACGACGCCGCCCGCGGCGAGCCAGTCCGCACCGTGCAGGTTGAACGGGATGTTCCAGACCTGAACGAGCAGGGAGAGCACGCAGCCGCCGATGAGCATCGCGCAGCCCGTGACCGGGATCGCGCCGTACTTGGGGATCAGATCGCCGGGCAGCAGCGTATAGCATGCGAGGCTGACGGCGGCCAGCAACCCCCAGACGAGACCGGCGGGGGAGAGCACCATGCTGTCAAGCGAGCCATGCGTCGCCAGCAGGAATGTGCCCAGCACGGCGAGCACGATGGCGATGGCCTCCGGTGCGGTCGGCAGGCGTTTCCCGCGCAGGCAGACGAGCACGAGGATGAGCACCGGGCCGACGTATTGCAGCACGGTGGCGGTGCCGGCGTTGGAATGGGCGATGGCCGTCAGATACGAGAACTGGCTGAACATCAGGCCGAAAATTGCGAAGACGAGCAGGTGCAGCGCGTCCTTCTTGTCAGTAAACAGGCGCTTGAGCGTCTGCCTGCGCGTGAGCAGCGAGAACAGCACGAGCGCCAAGCCCGCGCCCAGCATGCGCATGACGGTCAGCCCCTGTGAAGAGACCGCGTTTTTGGAGAACAGGAATTGGCCGCATGCGCCGGAGAAGCCCCAGAACGTGCCGCCCAGCAGCGTGCAGACGACGCCTCTGACGTGACGATTCATGTGAATCCGCCTCGTTTTCTTTCAGAATGTGATGGGAATTGCAGGCATGAAAAGACTGCCGCGCCGCCCTTGAGGGTGAAAGCGCGGCAGTCGGATGTGCCGGTTACTCCAGCGTGACGCCGCTGAAGTCGATGGTGTTCGGGGTGGCGGTGAGCTTGTCGAGCTCGGCCTGCGCGGCGGCCTTGACGTCCTCCGGCATCAGCTCGGCGTTCTCGGAGAAGGTGTAGATGAAGCCGCCGTTGTTGTAGTTGAGCGGGATGCACTCGCCGCCCATCTTGCCGGCAGCCTTGCCCTCGATCAGCGCGATGACGACGGCGGAGTAGTCATAGTCAGCCGCGGCGCACACGACGTTCGGGAAGTCGACGAGCTGGCTGGTGGTCTGGCCGACCCAGGTCACGCCCTCGGCATCGGCCACGCGGATAGCGCCGACAGCCTGCTGGGACGGGCCGACGAGCACGTCGCAGCCCTTCTCGATGAAGGTCTGGCCCAGGGTGCCGGCCTGCACGGTATCGGAGAAGCTGCCGGTCCAGGCGAGGTCGTAGTCGCACTCGGGATTGACGGCCGCAAGGCCCATCACGAAGCCGCGGACGAAGCGCGCAGAGTCGCCGCCGTCGGTCGGGCCGACGATGCCGACCTTATTGCTCTTGGTGAGCATGCCGGCGATGACGCCGTTGATGTAGCCCGGCTCCTCGGACTGGGGCATATAGGTGAAGATGTTGTCGCCCAGAATCTGATCGCTGGTGCCGATGGCGAAGATCTGCTCGGGATACTGCTCGGCGATCTCGGTGCAGGCGGCGGTGAACTGCGCACCGTGTACGATGATGATGTCGTAGCTGTCGGCGAGCTGGTCAAGGGTGTTGGGCGCATCGGAGACGGCGACGGACTCGACCGGGGTGTACTCGATCTCGTAGCCCTTCTCGATGGCGTTCTTGATGCCGGTATCCATGGCCTGGCACCAGCCCTTGTCATCGACGGTATCGGAGTAGACGATGGCGATGCTCACGCCCTCGGCGACAGCGGCACAGGCCACGGCCAGCATGAGGGCCAGCGCGAGCAGAACGGCAATCTTCTTCATGACGAAAACGCTCCTTTGAGATATGTTGTTTTCCGCCGGCGAAACGCACATTTTGCGCCAAACCGACGGCTCTTTGCAAGATATTAAGCGAAAACAACGCAAAAGTCAACAGGAAAACCGATAATTTACGTCACTAAAAAGAAAAATGTTCGTATTTTGCGAATCACACGTTTGTTGACAAGTTCGGGTTTCTTCCTCTATAATGAATACAATAACGCGGCGCATGACCTGTGCGCGGCGCTTGACAGGAATTTCGCCCTTTTTGGGGATGGCCGGACATCCGGCGGAGGCAGACATGGCGATCTATCAGGAATACATCATGGCGAGTACGCTTGACGAGGCGTATGCGCTCAATCAGAAGAAGTCCGCCGTGATCGTGGCGGGCAACATGTGGCTGCGCATGTGCAAAATGAGGAAAAAGACGGCGATCGACCTTTCCGCGCTCGGGCTTGACAAAATTGAGGAGCGCGAGGACGCGTTCGTCATCGGCGCGATGACCACGCTGCGGCAATTGGAGAAAAGCGAGGCGCTAAACGGCGCGTTCGGCGGCGTATTTGAAAAGGCGCTCTCGCCGATCGTCGGCACGCAGTTCCGCAACACGGCGACCGTGGGCGGCAGCGTATACAGCCGCTTCGGCTTCTCGGACGTGAGCACGGTGCTGCTGGCGATGGGCGCGAGCATGGTGCTGCATAAGCGCGGCGAGGTGCCGCTGGAGGTCTTTCAGCAGGAGAAGCCCGACCGCGACATTCTCACGCACGTGGTGATCCCCAAGGGGCAGCGCGCGGGCGTGGCGAGCGTGCGCATGAGCGAGACGGACATTCCGGCGCTGGTGTGTGCGGCGGCTGTGCGGGACGGAAAGATGAACATCGCCGTCGGCGCGCGTCCGGCGAGGGCTGTGCTGGCGGCGAAGGGCGTGTCGCCCGATCTGACGGCGGCGGAGCTTGGCGAGATCGCGCAGAATGTGATGTACGGCGGCAACATGCGCGCGGGCAAGGCGTACCGGGAGCGCGTCGCGCCGGTGCTGATGGCGAGGGCCGCGGCGGCCTGCCGGGAGGTGTGAGCATGATGACGGTTGATTTTACGCTGAACGGAAAGCGTGTGAGCGCAATGGTCGAGGCGGATGATTCGCTCTACAAGATGCTGCGCGGGCTGGGCATTTCCAGTGTGAAATGCGGCTGCGAGACGACAAACTGCGGCCTTTGCACGGTGCATATGGACGGCAAAGCGGTGCTGTCCTGCTCCGTGCCCGCGCCGCGCGCCGCCGGACACGATATCTGGACGCTGGAGGGCATGGGCAGGCTGGCGAAGGCGCTGGGCGACTGCCTGGCCGACGAGGGTGCGGAGCAGTGCGGCTTCTGCGCGCCGGGCCTGATGATGAACGTGCTCGCGCTGGCGAAGGAGAACCCGAACGCGACCGACGAGGAGGCCGACGCCTATCTGGCGGGCAACCTGTGCCGCTGCTCCGGCTACATGAGCCAGAGGCGCGCGGTGAGGCGGTTCCTTGACGGCGTGGTCAGCGGCGAATGGGAGAAAGAGGAGGTGCAGGCGTGATGGCGGTTGGTCAGCGCGTCCGCAAGAAGGACGCCGGGGCGCTGCTCTCGGGCAAGCCCGTCTATGTGGAGGACATCGCGCCGCGCGATTGCCTGTGCGTCAAGCTCATGCACAGCCCGCACGCGCATGCCATGATCGAGGAGATCGACACGAGCCGCGCCGAAAAGCTGCCGGGCGTGGCGTGCATCGTGACCTATAAAGATGTGCCGAACGTGCGCTTTACGCAGGCGGGCCAGACGTACCCCGAGTTCAGCCCGTACGACAGGCTGATTCTCGACCGGCATCTGCGCTGCGTGGGCGATCCGGTCGCCATCGTCGCGGCGCAGACGGAGAAGCAGGCGCTTGCGGCGATCAGGCTGATTAAGGTGAAATATACGATCCTGCCCGCCGTGCTCGACGCGCGCGAGGCGAAGGACAACGCGGTGCTCATCCACCCGGAGGACAACTGGCGCGCGCTGGTCGACTGCGGCGCTAATAACAAGCGCAACCTCGTCGCCGAGGGCTGCGACGCCGAGGGCGACATCGAGGCCGAGCTGGCGGCGTGCGACGTGGTGATCGACCGCGAATACAGCACGCTGGCGAACCAGCAGACGATGATGGAGACGTTCCGCGCGTTCACGCGGCTGGACACCTACGGCAGATTGGAGATCGTGTCCTCGACGCAGGTGCCGTTCCACGTGCGCCGCATCATCGCCACGGCGCTTGACATCCCCAAGAGCCGCGTGCGCGTGGTCAAGCCCCGCATCGGCGGCGGCTTCGGCGCAAAACAGACCGCGGTCTGTGAGCAGTATCCGGCCATCGTGACGATGAAGACCGGCCTGCCCGCCAAGATCGTCTACACGCGCGAGGAGTCGATGACGCTCTCGAGCCCGCGCCATGCGATGCGCCTGCACGTGCGCCTGGGCGCGATGAAGGACGGCACGATCCGCGCCATCGACCTGCATTCGCTCTCCAATTCCGGCGCATACGGCGAGCACGGGCCGACCACGGTCGGTCTGTCCGGCCACAAGTCGATTCCGGTCTACACGCATAATTTGAAGGCGTTCCGCTTCGCGTGGGACGTGGTTTACACCAACACCATGAGCGCGGGCGCGTATCGCGGATACGGCGCGACGCAGGGCCTGTTCGCCGTGGAATCCGCCGTCAATGAGCTGGCGCATGCGCTTAACATGGACCCGGCAAAGCTGCGCGAGATGAACGTCGTGCGCGAGGGCGAGAAGATGCCCGCGTACTACGGCGAGATGGCGAACAGCTGCAACCTCGGGCGCTGCATCGAGCGGGCGAAGGAAATGATCGGCTGGGATGAGAAATACCCGGCGCGCGCGATGGCCAACGGGCATATCCGCGCGGTGGGCATGGGCCTTGCGATGCAGGGCAGCGGCATTTCGGGCGTGGATACCGGCGCGGTGTCGATCCGCCTGGCCGACGGCGGCACGTACAACATGACCATCGGCGCGACGGACATGGGCACGGGCTGCGACACGATTCTGGCGCAGATGGCCGCCCAGAGCCTCGAGTGCTCCGTGGACAACATCGCCGTCTACGGCGTGGACACCGACACGTCGCCGTATGACTGCGGCTCGTACGCCTCGAGCACGACTTATGTCACCGGCATGGCGGTTGTGAAGACCTGCGAGGTGCTGCGCGGCAAGATCGTGCGCGCAGGCGCGAAGCTGCTGGGCTGCGACGCGGACGACGCGATCTTTGAGGGCGACTGCGTGCGCTGCGCCAAGGACGAGCGGACGGTCTCACTCGCCGAGATCGCCAACAGCAACATGATGATGAACGGCGAGGACATCTCCGCCTGCGAATCGCACGGCTCGCCGGTGTCGCCGCCGCCGTTCATGGCCGGATGCGCCGAGATCGACCTCGACCCGCTCACCGGCGTGGTGAAGGTCGTCGACTACGCGGGCGTCATCGACTGCGGTACGGTCGTCAACCCGAATCTGGCGCGCGTGCAGACCGAGGGCGGCATCATGCAGGGCATCGGCATGGCGCTGCTGGAGTACCCGCGCATGGATGAAACCGGCCGCACGGTCAGCAATTCGCTGATGCAGTACAAGATCCCGACGCGCGTGGACGTGGGCCGCGTGCGCGTGGAGTTCGCGCCCAGCTATGAGCCGACCGGCCCGTTCGGCGCGAAGTCCATCGGCGAATGTGTCATCAACACGCCGTCGCCCGCCATCGCCGACGCGGTCTACAACGCCTGCGGCGTGCGCGTGCGCGACCTGCCGATCACGCCGGAGAAGGTGCTGCTGGGGATGGACGAATGAAACTGGGCGTCGTGCTGCTGGCGGCGGGGCTGTCAAGCCGCTTCGGGTCAAACAAGCTGCTCGCGAACCTTGCCGGGCGGCGCGTGATCGACTATGCGATGGACGCGGCGCTGGCTGTGGGAGCTGACCGGCGCGTGGCTGTCGTATCGCACAAGGAAATCGCGGATGCGGCGGCGGCGCACGGGTTCGACATCATATATAACGAACAGCCCGAGCGCGGCATGGCGAGTTCGATCGTCCTCGGCGCGGGCGCTGCGGGGAATATGGACGCCGTGCTGCTGATGGCGGCGGATCAGCCGCTTCTGCGCGGGGAGACGCTTACAAGGCTTGTTTGCCAATACGTCAGCTGCGGTAAGGGCATCGCGTGCCTGCGCGACGGCTCGCACTGGGGCAACCCGGCGATATTCGATAAACGCTATCTGCCGGAGCTGGCGGCGCTTTCGGGCGATAAGGGCGCGAAGGCCGTCATCCGCATGCACGAAGGCGAGCTGCTGATCGTGGACTGCACGGACGAAGACGAGCTGGCCGACGCGGACACGCCGGAGGCGCTCGCCCGGATCGGACGGCGTTTGTAAACGAAGTTTGACATATGTGAAAAACGGGTTTTTGCTTTACGGCGAAGGCCCGTTTTTGTGCAAATTTGGAAAGGCAAAGGCGCGCAGGATGGTGAATCATGCATCTTGCAAAACCGTTTGCGACCGGTTATAATATCGCCGGTTCAACAGGCGAAACATGCGCCCGAGGACGGGCCGCAGCGCCTTGCCGGAAAACAGACGCGGCAGGCGTCCATATAAATAGGAAGAAACAGACGAGGAAGAGGCAATATGGTCAAGGATTTGACGAGCGGATCGCCGGTCAAGCTCATCATCGGCTTCGCCGTGCCGCTGCTGGCAGGCATGCTGTTCCAGCAGTTTTACAACTTCGTGGACACGATGATCGTGGGCCGCTTTTTGGGCGTGAACGCGCTGGCTGGCGTCGGCGCGACGGGCTCGCTGAACTTCCTGGTGCTCGGCTTCTGCATGGGTATCTGCGCGGGCTTCGCGATCCCCGTGGCGCAGCGCTTCGGCGCGAAGGAGGAGAGCCGCATGCGCGAGTTCGTCGCCAACGGCATCTGGCTTTCGGCGGCGATGGCGCTGGTGATCACGGTGCTGACGGTGACGTACTGCCGCGACATCCTGACGCTGATGAACACGCCGCAGGACTGCATCGAGGAATCCTACAAATACATCGTCGTGATCTTCGCGGGCATCCCGTGCACGTTCCTGTATAACCTGCTCTCCGGCTTCCTGCGCTCGCTGGGCGACAGCAAGACGCCGCTGTTCTTCCTGGTGCTCTCCTCACTGCTCAATGTGGCGCTCGACCTGTTTTTGATCCTCGTGATCCCGATGGGCGTGACGGGCGCGGCGCTGGCGACGGTCATCAGCCAGGGCGTGTCGGGCATGCTGTGCCTGTTCTGGATTTGGAAAAAGTTCCCGATTCTGCACATCAACCGCCAGGAGGCGAGGGTGCAGGGCGCGCGCATGGCGGAGCTTTGCCGCTACGGCGTGCCGATGGGCCTGCAATATTCGATCACGGCGATCGGCTCGGTCATTCTGCAGACGGCCGTCAACTCGCTGGGCGCGCTGGCGGTCGCGGCGGTGACGGCGGCGGCCAAGGTGTCCATGTTCCTGCAATGCCCGTTTGACGCGCTGGGCTCTACGATGGCGACATACGGCGCGCAGAACGTGGGTGCGGCGAAGTATGACAGGCTCAATAAGGGCGTTTTTGCGGCGTCGGCGATGGGCATTGTGTACAGCCTCGGCGCGCTGGCGGTGGCGTATTTCTTCGGCAAGCCGCTGACCGGCCTGTTCGCCAGCGGCGAGGGCACGGCGCAGATGATCGAGATGGCGCACATGTATCTGGTGGTCAACGTGCTCTTCTTCCCGCTGCTGACGCTGGTGAACGTCGTGCGCTTCCTTATTCAGGGCATGGGCTTCTCCGGGTTCGCCGTGCTGGCGGGCGTGTTTGAGATGATCGCGCGCAGCTTGGCGGGCATGTTCCTCGTTCCGTCGTTAGGGTTCCTGGGCGGCGCGCTGGGCAGCCCGCTGGCGTGGGTGCTGGCCGATGCATTCCTCGTCCCGGCGTATTTCCGCTGCCGCCGCGTGCTGATGGGCCGCTCGCATCATGGGCATGTGCTCGTGGGCCACGGCGCGCATGACCCGGCCAAAAATGCTTGATGCAATTGACAAAACGGGACGTAAAGAGTATAATTGTAGAATCTGGCGGTATGCCCGGAGAAGATACGCTCCGGGCATGCGGTTTTCCCGGAAAACGACTTGGAAAGCGGCGCGCGGGGCGAAAGCTCTGACGGCGCGAGAAAGAAGGAGCGAAACATTATGGCAGACGTGAAGCGTTTGGTGATCACCCGCGAAGGCCTTCAGAAGATGAAGGAGGAGCTTGAATACAAAGAGACAACAGAAAAAATGCGCATTGCGGAGCAGCTGAAGGTGGCCATTTCCTACGGCGATCTGAGCGAGAACGCGGAATACGACGCGGCGAAGAACGATCAGGCCGCCCTCGAGCAGCGCATCAACGAGCTGCGCGCGATGATCGAGAACGCCGTGGTCGTGGACGAGAGCAAGATCGACACCGACACCGTGGGCTTCGGCACGCGCGTGACCATCGTGGACATGGACGACGGGGACGAAGAGGAGGAGGTCTACACCATCGTGGGCACTTCCGAGTCCGATCCCGAGGGCGGCAAGCTCTCCAACGAATCCCCCGTGGGCGCGGCGCTGATCGGCGCGCATGTGGGCGACGTGGTGACGGCCCTGACGCCCGCCGGTGCGCGCAGGCTGCGCGTTGTGAACATCGCGCTGTAAGCAATTACCTTTGGATAAAGAGAGGAAGAACAACGTGGCTCAAGAGTTGACGTATGAAGCTCCGCAGCTGACCGAGCAGGAGCAGATCCGCCGCGCCAAGCTGGCGAAATACCGCGAAGAGGGACGCGATCCCTATACCATCACGCGCTATGACCGCACGCACACCTCCACCGACATCCTCAACAATTTCAAGGAGCTGGAGGGC
>CALVTQ010000103.1 GCA_944362695.1 uncultured Clostridia bacterium | reverse complement strand
CGCTGAACGTCCAGGGGCAGAACTGCCTACGCGACCACATTCGCGAGATCGCAAGGCCGATCTTCCGCGCGCGCGTGGCGGAGGTGCTCGCGGGCGAGGACGACATCGACTTTTACACGGAGATCTTTCTGGATGCGATTCTGGGCGCGATGCTGCGCTGGATCATGCGGCGCGACTGCGTGCCGCCGGACGAGTTCGTGTCGGATTTCTTCTCCTGCCTGATCTCCACGGGCAAATACATCTCCGACAAGTACATCAAATCATAATGTGAACATAAACAAAGACGCCGGAACAGCGAAGAACCGGCGTCTTTTTGCATGCGCATCATTTCAAAAGAGCGGCGGCGAGGATGCCGCGCAGGGGCGTATCGAGCAGATTGAAGTGCGTTCTTTGCAGCGCGCCGCCGACGGTGAAAAACGTGCCATCCGAAAGAAAGCCCGCCGTGCAGCCGTCGCCGGAGATGACCGCGTCCACAGCGCGCGCATCGCCCGCCAGCTCGCATACGATGCCCGGCAGGCGCTGGGCCTCGCGCTCGCGGTCGGCGTACTCGTGCACGCGGCGGCGGGTATCGGCGGGGCAATCGCTGCGGGCGACGAAGGCGATGAACGCCGCGCCGAGGGACGCCGTGCGCTGTGCGGCTTCGCCGGAGAGGATACCTTGCGCGTCGGCCTCGCCGTATCGCATGTGCACGGCATAGGGCATGCCGCGCTCGCGCAGCACACGGCAGGCGGCGGGCGCGGAATTGTCCATGTTTACGCTCACGAGCGCATGGCGCAGGGAAGCGAGGCTGTCCGGCGCGTCGCCCGCGAGATCGCTTGCGGCGAGCATGAGCACGAACGCGCAGTCGTCGTTTCGCCGAACAAGCTCGATGAGCTCGGGACAAAGGCCCGCCGCATCGATGAAAAAGGCGTAGATGCCCAGCGCCTTGGCCTCGATGATCAGCCGGGCGTATTCGTCCGCATGCGCGCGCAGGAAGGCGGGCTCGACGGACAGATAGAGCGCCCACGGGATGTTGAAGCCGCTCTCGACCTCGATGCCGCGGATGGTTGTCGCGCCGAGCGTGCAGGCGTTGTAGCCCACATTCATGCCGAAGGTCAGCAGGCGCTCGTGATCGGCATAGGCGGCGATGTCGCGGATGAGGGCGTAATAGGCGCTGTCCTCTTTTTCGAGCATGCGCTGTGCGGCGGCGAAAAAGCGCGGGGAGAAGCGGCCCTGACAGGCGCTCATCGCCATGTCGATCATGTTGCGCATGCCGCGTTCGGGGTGCTGCTTCATCTGGCGAAGGGCGCTGCGCAGGATGGTTTCGATGATGATGCGCGCGGGAATCTCGTTCATGTGCTGCCTCCTCTGGCGGGCGAATGAGTACACGGCTATCATAGCGGGACGGCGCGCGCGGCGCAAGGAACAGATGGGCGTGCGTGTCGGGAATTGCGACAGTTTGGCGCGAGTGTCGCAAATTGGGACGGACGCGGCGCTCTGTCCCGTGACAAAAGGGAAAACGCCGCATACAATGTTCGGCGTCGGGAGGCGGGAAAAATTCCGCAATACCTAAGAAAATCTCGGACGTCGAAAGGAGCATCACATTTATGGGTGTCAGGGAAAGCGTACAGAATTTTGCGATCAATCAGGCACTGAAATACATCGAGGGCAACCCGGAGGAGAACATTCCCAAGCTGATGGCGCTGGTGGACAAGCTGATGCCGGAGGGCTGGTATGCCGCGCAGCGCGGGGCCGTGCGCAATGTCATCGAGGAGAAGAACAACTGGTATCAGCTGATTCTGCGGCTCTACGAGCTCGATCCCGGCGTGCGCAAGGCGTTTTTCCAGAATTTCATCTTCAACGCGAGCCTCAAGGGCAGCGCCATTCAGGACGAGGCCAAGAAACGCGAGGGCTGCAACGTGCCGTGGGCGATTCTGCTGGACCCGACGTCGGCCTGCAACCTGCACTGCACGGGCTGCTGGGCGGCGGAGTACGGCAACCGGCTGAACCTGAGCCTCGAGACGATCGACTCGATCATCCGCCAGGGCAAGGAGCTCGGCGTGTACATGTATATCTACACCGGCGGCGAGCCGTTGGTTCGCAAGGCCGACCTCATCAGACTGTGCGAAATGCACCCGGACTGCGAGTTTTTGTCCTTTACCAACGGCACGCTGATCGACGAGGACTTCTGCAAGGAGATGCTGCGCGTCAGGAACTTCGTCCCGGCGATTTCGCTGGAGGGCTTTGAGGACGCCAACGACAGCCGCCGCGGACAGGGCATCTACAAGAAGGTGCGTCACGCGATGGAGCTTTTGAAGGCGCACGGCCTGCCCTTCGGCGTGTCCACCTGCTACACCAGCCGCAACTACGCCGACATCACCAGCGAGGAATTCTTTGACATGATGATCGACTCCGGCGTGCTGTTCGCGTGGTTCTTCCATTACATGCCGGTCGGCAACGACGCCGCAGTCGAGCTGCTGCCCACGCCGGAGCAGCGCGAGGCCGTCTACGAGCGCATCCGCGCGTTCCGCAGCACGAAGGCCATTTTCACGATGGACTTCCAGAACGACGCGCAGTACGTCGGCGGCTGCATCGCGTGCGGCAGGAACTACCTGCACATCACCGCTATGGGCGACGGCGACCCGTGCGTGTTCATCCACTACTCGAACTGCAACATCCACGACACGAGCCTGCTGGATGCCCTCAAGAGCCCGATCTTCATGGCGTATCACGACAACCAGCCGTTCAACGACAACATGCTGCGCCCGTGCCCGATGCTCGAGAATCCGGAGCGCCTGCGCGCGATGGTCAAGGAGACCGGCGCGGTCAACACGGACTACGAGAGCATCGAGAGCGTCGATCACCTGTGCGACAAGACGACGCCGTACGCCGAAAAATGGAAGCCCAAGGCCGACGAGCTGTGGGGCGCCTGCAAGGGCTGCTCCGGCTGCAAGAACGGAGCTGAATGTCGATGAGCGCGAGGCCGTACCGCATCTTCACCGACGCGACGGCGGACTTCTGCCCGGTCATGCTCAAGGGATTGCCGCGAATCGACGTGATCCCGATGGATGTGCGCGTGGGCGACGAGGCGTATGTCTACGGCCCGGGCGGCAATCTTTCGGCGGATCGGTTTTACGAGCTGCTGCGCGCGGGACAGTTCGCCTCGACGAGCCAGATCAACCCGGAGGCGTACAGGCGCGCGTTTTTGCCTGCGCTGGCCGAGGGGGTTGACATCCTGTATCTCGGCTTCTCGTCCGGCCTGTCGGGGACGATGGGCTCTGCGCGTCTGGCGATGGAGATGCTGCGCGAGGAGTTTCCCGACCGCGGTCTGTTTGCGGTGGACACGCTCTGCGCATCGGCGGGCGAGGCGTTCATCGTGCGCGAAGCGGCGCGGATGCAGGCGCAGGGGATGGGCATCCGTGAGCTGGCCGCGTGGGTCGAGGAAAACAGGCTGCGCGTGTGCCACTGGTTCACCGTCGACGGCTTTGAGCATTTGAAGCGAGGCGGGCGCGTGTCGGCTGCGGCTGCGGCGGTCGGGCAGATGCTCGACATCAAGCCCATGCTGCATGTGGACGATGAGGGCAAGCTAAGGGTCGCCAAAAAGCCGCGCGGCAGGCGGCGCGCCATCGCCGAGCAGATTGCGGCCATGCGCGCGGGCTGGACGCCGGAGATGGGCAAATTCGTCGTCATCGGCCACGGCGGCGACATACAGGCGGCGCTGCTTTTGCAGGACGCGGTCGTCAAGACCTTCCCCGACGCCGAGACGTACATCACCGAGATCGGCCCCGTCATCGGCGCACACACCGGGCCGGGCATGCTGGCGCTGATCTATTGGGGCAGCAACCGATAAAACGAGGAGAAAAACATGAGCATACGATATTTTACATCCGAATCCGTCACAGAGGGCCACCCGGACAAGGTCTGTGACCAGATCGCCGACGCCGTCCTCGACGCGCTGCTCGCGCAGGACCCCATGAGCCGCTGCGCATGCGAGGTCACGGTCGAGTCGGGCGCGATGCACATGATGGGCGAGATCACCAGCCGCGCGAGCGTCGATTATGAGGCCGTTGCGCGCGGCGTGATCCGCAAAATCGGCTACACGAATGACGAATACGGCTTTACCGACCGCAGTCGGTTTACGTCCGGCATCCACACGCAGAGCGCGGATATCGCCATGGGCGTGGACAGCGCCGCCGACGAGGACACCACCGGCGCAGGCGATCAGGGCATGATGTTCGGCTATGCCTGCGACGAGACGCCGGAGCTGATGCCCGCCGCGATTTGCTGGGCGCATGCGCTCACCCGCGGGCTGACGGCGCTGCGCAGGAGCGGCGAGCTGCCCTATCTGCGGCCCGACGGCAAGGCGCAGGTGACGGTCGCCTACGACGGACAGACCCTGGTCGGTATCGCCGCCGTGGTCGTCTCCGCGCAGCATGACCCGGACGTGAGCATCGAGACCATCCGCCGCGACATCGAGGAAAGGCTCATCAGGCGCGCGCTCCCGGCGGACATGCTGACCGATTCGACGAAGATTTACATCAACCCGACCGGGCGCTTTGTGCTCGGCGGCCCTGCGGCGGACACGGGCCTCACGGGGCGCAAGATCATTGCGGACACGTACGGCGGCTATGCCCGTCACGGCGGCGGCGCGTTCTCCGGCAAGGACCCGACCAAGGTCGACCGCTCGGCGGCGTACATGGCGCGTTGGATGGCCAAGCACGTCGTCGCGGCGGGTCTGGCGAAAACCTGCGAGATTCAGCTCAGCTATGCCATCGGCGTGGCGCAGCCGCTTTCCGTGCATGTGGAGACGTTCGGCACGGGCAAGGTGAGCGACGGCGCGATCGAGGCGTGGCTGCGCGATGCGTTTGACATGCGGCCTGCGGCGATCATCCGCACGCTCGATCTGCGCAGACCGATTTACTCCGGCACGGCGGCGTACGGCCACTTCGGCGAGGCGGATGGAGATCGTCCCTGGGAGAAGCTCAATGACGAGATTCTCGAGAGCGCGAGGAGGCTCTGCCGCTGCGGCGCGGCGTAAACAGATTGCGTTCAAACAAAATAAACGGCTCTGCCCAAGGACGGACAGAGCCGGATTTTTGTTTGTGAGATCAGGCTTTTTTGCGGATCTGGTTGAGCAGGAGCACGAGGCTGACGCCCAGCATGATGTGGCCGATGCCCGCGATGCCGGAGATCGAGGCGGTCAGGCCCCTGGACATCTCGACCGAAAGCGCCTGCATGATGCCGCGCACGAGCAGCATGACGCACGTGAGGTTCAGGCCGGCGTGATAGACGGCGACGATGCGGCCCGTCGATTTGCCGGTGAAGGCGAGCGCCTTTTCCAGCAGGGCGAGCAGCAGGAAGATCACCATGCCCATCATGAAATAATGCGTGTGGACGACGGAGAGCGCCGTCTCGCCGGTGAAGCCGATGATCTTGGTGAACTCGCGGTAGAACACGCCGCCCACCATCGCAGCGATGGCGTAGACAAACGCGGCGTTTGCGTATTTCTTCATCATGAATCCCTCCCGGAAGCGGGTTTTCCTTTCTATTTATGATATGGCGCAGGGCTTACGCCTCGTCGGGCTGCTGGCCGTCGTGGGCGCGCCACATGCACTCGGTGAGCTGCATATCGGTGAACGTGGCGGTGAACGAGGAGTCCTCGGGGCTGCATGCGTAGATGCCGAAGCGGATGGCGCCGCCGCCCGCGTGCATGTGGCAGATGCGCATCTGCCTGAACGTCACGCCGTCCTCGGAGCACTCGACGCAGTAGTCGTCCTCGCGGCGGCTCAGGCGATACCACATGGACTTGATGTCCGCGCTCACCTCGGTCGTCGCCCAGTCGGAATAGCCGCCGTTGGTCACGACGCTGCCAAGGTGCGAAAAGCGCTCGTTCTCGTATTCGATGGACGCCTTGAGCCAGTTTTCGCTGTCCAAGTACATGACCACGCCGCACTGGTCGAAGCGGTGCTTGCTTTCAAACGCGGTTCTGACGGTGAAGGAGAAGAACTTTTCGTCCGTCTCCATCTGAAGAACCGGCGCATTGTCGTTGCGGAAGTGATAATACGTGCGCTGCCACAGGTCGGTGTGCGGCGCGGTGACGATCTCGATGCTGTCCTCGCCGATGGTATAGGCCGCGGGCTGGCGCGTCCATTTCAAGAGGCTTGTGTTGAGTTTCATGGGCATGCTCCTTATCGTGTGGATTTGTATACAGAATAGCAGAGGGAGCGGGCCGTGTCAAGGCCGCATGGCGCAGCAAAAAAGCGCTTTCCGCGCGCGGCGGAGAAGCGCTTTGCAGAGACGGTTTACAGCACGTGCGCGCACTCCGGCTCAAAGGAGAGCCAGACGTCGTCGCCGACATTGTAAATCTTCTTGTTGATCGGGCAGGAGTCGGTTATCTTCACCAGCGTCTTGCCGACCATGACGTGGTAATTCTGATAGGAGCCCATGAAGCAGGAGAGCGTGACCTTCGCGGGCAGCACGCCGGCCTCGCCGATCTTCACGGCCTCCGGGCGCAGCACGACGCGGCAATTGTCGCCCGGCTTGCGGCTGCCGGGGTTGGCGACCTTGACGTCGTGGCCGTCGATCACGAGGGTGCAGGTGTCGCCGTCCGCGCCCTTGAACGCGCCGTCGAGGAAGTTCGCCTCGCCGATGAAGTCCGCGACGAACTCATCCACCGGGTGATAGTAGATCTCGCTGGGCGTGCCCATCTGGGCGACGACGCCCTTGTTCATGATGATGATCTTGTCGGAGATGGACATGGCCTCCGCCTGATCGTGCGTGACGTAGAGGGCGGTGATGCCCAGCTGCTGCTGGATGCGGCGGATCTCGGTTCTCATGGAGACGCGCAGCTTGGCGTCGAGGTTGGAAAGCGGCTCGTCAAACAGCAGGACGCTCGGCTCGACGACGAGGGCGCGGGCGAGGGCGACGCGCTGCTGCTGGCCGCCGGAGAGCTGATTGGTCATGCGCGCCTCCATGCCGGAGAGCTCGACCAGCGCGAGGATGTCGGTCACGCGGCGCTGAATCTCGTCCTTGGGCACCTTGCGCAGCTTAAGGCCGTAGGCCACGTTGTCAAACACGTTGTAATGCGGGAACAGGGCGTAGCTCTGGAACACCATCGCCGTGTCGCGCTTGTTGGGCGTCAGCTCGTTGATGGGCTCGTTGCCGATGTAGATTTCGCCCTCGTCCGGGCTCTCAAAGCCGGCGATCATGCGCAGCGTGGTGGTCTTGCCGCAGCCCGACGGACCCAGCAGCGTCACAAAGCTGCCCGGCGCGATGTCCAGCGTGGTATCCTTGACGGCGTAAAAATCCTTGCCCGTCTTGGGGTCCTTGTATATCTTGGAGAGGTGTTCGATGCGCACACCTTTTTTCTGTGCCATGGATTAATCCTCCTTTATTTTGCGGCTGGTGCCGAAGAATTTCATGCACAGGTTCATCAGCACGATGGCGGCGTAGACGATGGCGATCAGGATGGTCGCATAGGCGCAGGCCACGCCGTAATAGCCCTTCTCGGCCAGCTCGTTGATCTGGCAGGTGACCAGCAGGTACTTCGGCGTCACCAGCAGGATGATGGCGCTGATGGCCGTGATGGAGCGCACGAACGTGGTGACAAGGCCGCTCATGAACGAATCCTTGATCAGCGGGAGCGTGACGGTCATGAAGACCTTGCCGCTGCCCGCGCCCAGATCATAAGCCGATTCCTCGATGGATTTGTCAATCTGCTGCAGCGCCGAGATGCCCGAGCGCGTGCCGACCGGCAGCGAGCGCACCACGAACACGATGACCAGAATGATGCCCGTGCCGTAGATGCCCTGCATGATGCCGGAGTGGAACAGGCCGTTGGCGAAGCCGCGGATGAAGCCCACGCCCAGAACCGTACCCGGCACGGCCATCGCCAGCATGGAGACGAACTCGATGAAGCCCTTGCCGCGGAATTTCTTCTTGACGACGAGGTAGGAGATGACCATCGAGAACAGCGCCGTGATCGGCGAGGCGATCAGCGAGAGGACGAAGGAGTCCTTGAACGCCTTCAGGCCGCTGTGCTTGAACAGATACTCAAACCACTTGAGCGACAGCGAGTAATCGCGGCCCCAGAGCTTAAAGAGCGCGCCGAAGGGGATGGAGATGTACATCAGGATGACGAAGACCGAAACGAGGCAGCAGAACAGCGTCAGCGGCACGGTCACGGTTTTGTCCTCGATGAGCATGCGCGCGCGGCTGGCCTTGCCGGTGAGCGTCGCGGCGGTCTTGGCCTCCAGATAGTATTTCTGGATCAGGAACAGGCTGATGGTCAGCATCAGCAGCACGACGGCCATCGCCGCAGCGCCCGCGATGTCGTAGCTGCCGCCGGTGATGCGCAGGTAAATCGTGGTGGCCAGCGTGTCAAAGTTGCCGCCGATCATCATGGGGTTGGCAAAGTCGGCAACGGACTCGATGAACGTGACAAGGAACGCATTGCCGATGCCCGGGAGCATCAGCGGCAGCGTGACGGTGGTGAACACCTTCCAGCGGGACGCGCCCATGTCGCGCGCGGCCTCCTCCATGCTCGGGTCGATGTTCTTGAGCAGGCCCTTGAGCATCATGTAGCACACGGGGAAGAAGGTCAGCGTCTGCACGATGGCGATGCCGTGCATGCCGTATATGTTCGCGTCGTAGATGCCCAAAAGCGAGCGGGTGATCAGGCCCGACTTGCCGAACAGCAGGATCATCGACAGCGACAGCACGAACGGCGGGGATACGACCGGCAGCATCGACACCACGTCAAACAGGCGCTTCATGATCTTCGTGCGCACCTTGACGTAGCAATCGACATAGGCAAAGAGCAGGCCGATGAGCGTGGAGCCGAGGCTGGTGACAAAGCCCAGCTCCAGCGTGTTGACCAGCGCATGGCGGAACGTCGTGTCGCCGAATATGCGCGGGAACGCGTCAAAGGAGATGCCCGTGTCGGTCTTGATGGAATCCACCAGCAGCATGGCCAGGGGATAGAGGATGAACAGCGTTAAAAATGCGATCAGGATCAGTATGGCAGCGAGCATGACCGGGTCCGCGAAGAACTTCTTCCGATCCAATGCGGCGCTCTGGCGTGATGCCATAAAGCTCCCCCTTTCTTGCCCGGTCGGGCGTGAATCAGAAAAGGGGATGACCCGGCGGCCATCCCCCTCGTTTACAGGCAGATTATCTTCCGCATCTGATGGGTGCAGAATCGGAATTACTCGGTCTTGAAGCGGTCATCCGCAGCGGCGCCCAGCGCGTTGAAGAAGTCCTCAACGTACTTGGAGGTGTTGGCCTTGGCGTCCTCGAAGTCATAATCCATGACGTTGTTGGGATCAAGGCCGAAGTCCGTGGCTTCCTTGGGCTGCTCGGCGTTGTCGATGACCAGGAACTGATAGGACTCGTTCTCCTTGGCCAGGTTCACGCACTCCGGGGACAGCGCGTACTCGATGAAGAGCTTCGCGGCGTTCGGGTGCTTGGCGCCCTTGAAGATGGCGGTCGCGCCGATCTCAAAGCTGGTGCCGGAGGCCGGAATGACCAGACCCACGTTGTCATAGCCCATCAGGATCTGGGTGATGCCGTCATGCAGGAAGCCCAGGCCGATGATGCACTCGCCGATGCCGACCTTCTTGGACGGGCCGGAACCGGACTTGGTGTACTGCGCGATGTTCTTGTCGAGCTCGACGAAATACTTCATTGCCTCGTCGTGGCCCTTCATCTGCACCATGGTGTTGATGATCAGCTTGGCGGTGCCGGCGGTGTTCGGGTTGGACATCCAGACAAGGCCCTGATACTCGGGCTTGAGCAGGTCGTCCCAATCCTGCGGCGCCTCAAGGCCCAGACGGTCAAGCTCCTCCTTGTTGACCATGAAGCCCAGGATGCCCTTGTAGATGCCGTACCAGTAGCCGTCCGGATCGCGGTACTGATCGCCCATCAGGTGAACGGCGTTCTGCGCTTCGTAGGCCTCCAGCAGGCCGGCCGCAGCGGTCTCGTTGTAGGGATCGGTCGTGCCGCCGAACCAGACGTCGCCGGACGGATTGCCGTTTTCCTCGGTGATCTTGGCCTGCACCTCGCCGGTGGACAGGCGCTGATAGTAGACCTTGATGCCGTAGAGCTCCTCAAAATGCTGGCAGGCGGCGGACAGGTAGGCCTCCTCGCAGGAGCCATAGACCGTCAGCTCGCCCTCGGCCTTGGCCGCCTCGATGAGCGCGGTCAGATCGGGCTCGGCGGTTTCGGCGGAGGCGACGGCGCACAGGGACAGCGCCAGCGCGAGCGCGAGGATCAGAGAAAGCAGCTTTTTCATGTGTTTCCCTCCTTGAAAAGTTGGATTGTTTTGCACACGTTGTGCAGCATTTCCGTTAAGCCCATTATATAGTTTCCCTGCATTTTCGTCAATACGTTATCCCAACATTGACAAAAAAGTACAATACCTGACTTGTGACGTCATATACAGATGATTAAATCCAAACTTTATGCATCAATTATGCCGCTCCACAAAGCCGGATTGCGGGACGGGGGGCTTTTGATGCGCATAAAGATCGAACAAAAAACCGCAGCCTCGCGATGAGACTGCGGCCTCTGGCGGAGAGTTAGGGATTCGAACCCTAGGTGGTTTCACCCACACAGCATTTCGAGGGGCGTGAAACGGATAAAACCCCTTATATTTCCGCACAAAGCCGCATAAATTGTTCTTAAAAAGCCTGTAAAAACGGGCTTTTTTCGTATCTTGTTATTTGTGTCCGCATGACCTTACAACTTCATTTTTCCCGTCCGGGCACCATTTGGGCACCACGGGCACCATTCAGAACAAGGAGGACACATGA
>CALVTQ010000102.1 GCA_944362695.1 uncultured Clostridia bacterium | reverse complement strand
AGGGCCTCGAGAACGAGATCAAGGCCATGCTCGATGCCATTCAGCAGAACATGTTCGAGATCGCCCGCGAATTCCGCGATGCCCACACCGCCGACGTGCACAACATGGAGGAGCTGGGCAAGCAGGTCGACGGCGGCTACGCCCGCGCGATGTGGTGCGGCGAGCAGGCCTGCGAGGACGAGATCAAGGAGAAGTTCTCCGCCTCGTCCCGCTGCATGCCGTTTGACCAGACGCCCATCGGCGACACCTGCGTGTGCTGCGGCAAACCCGCCAGGAAGCTCATCTACTTCGCCAAGGCGTATTGATCGAAAAACGAGCGCAGTTCCCCTTGCGGGAGCTGCGTTTTTTGCATGCGCGCCGCTTTGTTGCATGCCGCTCAACGTTCGCCCCGGCACACATGAACAGAATTCATCACAAACGACAAAAAACTTCATCAAACACAAAATTACGGCTTGACAGGCCGTGCGCATCATGATAATATAGGGGCACATATCCGGCAATGAAGAGGAAGAAACCGCACGAAAACGCACAGCGAGGAAGCGATGGTGGAAGGCTTCTGCGCGGACGGCGGCAGCGTCGCCTCAGAGCCGCAGGCTGAACATGCTTTGGCGTCAGTAGGTCTGCCGGAGCCCCACCGTTACAGGGGGAAGGGCATCCCGGCGTTTCGCCTCGTGCCCGCAGAGCGTGCGCAGGCACGGAATTTAGGTGGTACCGCGAAGCAGCAGCCTTTCGCCCTAAAACCAGGGGTGGGAAGGCTGTTTTTTCAAGCATCACCGTACAGTCAAGGAGAGAGAACACAATGAAACTCAACGGAGCGGCTATCCTGATCGAATGTCTCATCGAGCAGGGCGTCGGCACGGTCTTCGGCTTCCCCGGAGGCGCGGTGCTGCCGATCTATGACGAACTCTACAAGCGGCAGGACAGGATCAACCA
Organism: uncultured Clostridia bacterium; assembly: GCA_944362695.1. Classification (GTDB taxonomy): domain Bacteria; phylum Bacillota; class Clostridia; order Christensenellales; family Aristaeellaceae; genus Ventricola. The sequence goes on along the minus strand of CALVTQ010000102.1, from coordinate 7,566 downwards.
CGTCCTCACCGCGCATGAGCAGCACGCGGGCCACGCGGCGGACGGCTACGCCCGCGCCAGCGGCAAGACCGGCGTGTGCATCGCCACCAGCGGCCCCGGCGCGACCAACCTCGTCACGCCGATCGCCACGGCGTATATGGACTCCTCGCCCGTCGTGTTCATCACAGGCAACGTGCCGCAGACGCTGATGGGCACCGACTCGTTCCAGGAGGCCGACATCAGCGGCATGACGATGCCCGTCACCAAGCACAATTACCTCGTCACCAGCGTGGAAAAGCTGGCGCAGACGATCCGCGAGGCGTTCTATATCGCCGCGAGCGGCCGTCCCGGCCCCGTGCTGGTGGATATCCCCAAGGACGTGCAGATCGCCGAGACCGAGTACACCCCGGCCACCGGTGACGAGCTGATCCCCGCGCTGTCGATGAAGCGCAGCCTTGCACAGCTTCGCCCCAACGGAGAGGCATTGGAGCGCTACAAGGTCAAGGCCGAGCCGAGGCTCGAGCGCGCGGCGCAGCTGATCGCCGAGGCGCATAAGCCGCTGATCTACTGCGGCGGCGGCGTGAAGCTCTCCGGCGCGGAAGCCGAGCTGCTGGCGCTGGCCGACCGCGCGGACGCCCCGATCGTGTCCTCGCTGATGGGCCTGGGTGCCGTCCCCGCCGACAACGACCGCATGCTCGGATTGCTTGGCATGCACGGCACGCACGCGGCGAACATCGCCATGCAGCGCTGTGACCTGCTCATCGCCGTCGGCGTGCGCTTTTCCGACCGCGCACTGGGCAATGCGGCGTCGTTCGCGTCCAATGCGAAGGTGCTGCATATCGACATCGACCGCGCCGAGATCAACAAGAACGTGACGACCACGCTGCATATCACAGGCGATGCGCGCGTGGTGCTCGACCTGCTGCTCTCGCGCGTGAGCCAGAAGCACCACGACCAGTGGATGCAGCAGGCGCGCAGCATGATCGAGGAGTACCTCTCCGACGAGCTGTTTGAGCCGCGCAAGATCCTCAAGGCCATGAGCGAGACCGCGCCGGGCATGACCGTCGCCACCGACGTCGGCCAGCACCAGATGTGGACGGCGCAGCACTTCCCGTTCCTGCGCCCGCGCCAGCTGATCACCAGCGGCGGCCTGGGCACGATGGGCTTCGGCTTGGGCGCGGCGATGGGCGCGGCCTGCTCCGATCCCGAGGGACGCCCCGTGGCGCTGATCACCGGCGACGGCTCCTTCCGCATGAACCTGACCGAGCTGTCCACCATCGCTTACTATAACATCCCGGTCATCGTCGTCATCTTCAATAACGGCACGCTGGGCATGGTGCGCCAGTGGCAGACGCTGTTCTTCGGCCATCGCTATTCCCAGACGACGCTCGACCGCGGGCCGGACTTCATGAAGCTCGCCGAGGCGTACGGCATGGAGGGCACGCGCGTGGACAACATGGACGCGCTCAAGGCCACATTCAAGAAGGCGTTTGACGCGGGCAAGCCCTGCATCATCGAGTGCATGCTCGATATCGACGAGATGGTCGCGCCGATGGTCGCGCCGGGCTCCCCGATCGACTCGTTCTGCCTGAACTGAGGGAGGTGACGCGACATGTATATCAATCCCAAAAATCTCCAGCGCTACACCGTCGGCGTGCTCGTGGATAACGAGCCGGGCGTTCTCTCCCGCGTCGCGGGCCTGTTCTCCCGCCGCGGCTTCAACATCGAGAGCCTCGCCGTCGGCCCGACGCAGGACAGAGAGGTTTCGCGCATCACCATCGTTGTGCTCGGCGATGACGCGCATATCGAGCAGCTCGTCCAGCAGCTCTATAAGCTCATCAGCGTGCAGAAGGTGCAGGTCATGAAGCCGCGCAACAGCGTCGAAAGACAGCTGCTGCTGGTCAAGGTCAAGGCCGCGATCACCGAGCGCGAGGGCCTCATGAGGCTGGTCGATATCTTCAAGGCGAAGGTGCTCGACGTCACCAAGAACGCCATGACGCTGCAAATCACCGGCGATAACGATAAGATCACCGCCATGCTCGGTCTGCTCGAGGATTACGGTATTCTCGAGCTGGTGCGCACCGGCGTCGTGGCGCTTGAGCGCGGCGATGGCGTGATGAACAGCGACCTGTTCGACTAAGTATCGGTAGAGCGCGCGAAGCGAACATGGGGTCAAGGGGACCGGAGCCCGCCGCCGCCAGTGGCGGAAACAGGCGGGCGGAGCGTCGGAAACTTTAAGGAGCGCTTGCGCGACTATAAAGTTTCCCGGACCGGGTCCCTTGCGAGGTCAAGGAGCGGAGCTCCTTGCAGGGTTTGGGACGGCGTCCCAACGTTCCCCAAATGGCGCAGCCATAATGCAAAGTAGTCAGGAAGCGAAGCGGCCCCTGACGGGTTAAAACCGCAAACACCGCGATTTTCTGCAACCCAAACGCCCCGCTAAACACGCCAAGCCCCGCCCCGCGCCAACACGTAACCCCACCCCCCACACACCCACAAACCGCATGTTAAATCCGTGAGCCCGCGCCGGCAACCGACGCCGGCCGGAGGATTTACACAATAAAGGAGGAAAAATCAAATGGCACAGATGTTTTACGCGCAGGACTGCAACCTCGAGTACCTGATGGGCAAAAAGATCGCCATCGTCGGCTACGGCTCCCAGGGCCATGCGCACGCGCTGAACCTGAAGGACAGCGGCTGCGACGTGATCGTCGCGCTGTATGAGGGCAGCAAGAGCTGGAAGAAGGCCGAGGATGCCGGCCTGACCGTCATGACCACCGCCGAGGCCGCCAAGATCGCCGACATGATCATGATCCTCATCAACGATGAGAAGCAGGCCGCCATGTACCACAAGGACATCGAGCCGTACCTGCGCCCCGGCATGATCCTCGCGTTCGCGCACGGCTTCAACATCCACTTCGGCTGCATCAAGCCGCCGGCAGACGTTGACGTCGTCATGATCGCCCCGAAGGGCCCGGGCCACACCGTCCGCAGCCAGTACCTCGAGGGCAAGGGCGTGCCGGACCTCATCGCTGTGTATCAGGACGCCTCCGGCAAGGCGCAGGACTATGCGCTGGCTTACGCCGCGGGCATCGGCGGCGCGCGCGCCGGCATCCTTAAGACCACCTTCCGCGAGGAGACCGAGACCGACCTGTTCGGCGAGCAGTGCGTCCTCTGCGGCGGCGTGACCGCGCTGATGAAGGCGGGCTTTGACACGCTGGTTGAGGCGGGCTATCAGCCGGAGAACGCGTACTTCGAGTGCATCCACGAGATGAAGCTCATCGTCGATCTCATCTTCGCGCACGGCTTCGCGGGCATGCGCTATTCCATCTCCAACACCGCCGAGTACGGCGATTACGAGATCGGCAACCGCCTGATCACCGAGGAGACCAAGAAGGAAATGAAGAAGGTCCTCACCGAGATCCAGGACGGCACCTTCGCGCGCAACTGGCTGCTTGAGAACCAGGCGGGCTGCCCGCACTTCCTCGCCAAGCGCCGCATCGAGGCCGGCAGCCAGCTCGAGCAGGTCGGCAAGGATCTGCGCAGCAAGATGAGCTGGAGCAACACCATCAACCTGTAATCGCATCAAGACCGGGGCCGCCCGCCCGCCTCGCTGCAAGTGGGCGGCTCCGTTTTCATCATCATGGGAGGAAAATCAAATGGCAATCTCTGATCGCGTCAAGACCGGCCCCGAGAAGGCGCCGCACCGTTCGCTCTGGAAGGCGCTCGGCCTCACCGATGAGGAGCTCTCCCGCCCGCTGATCGGCGTGGTCTCCGCCAAGAGCGAGTGCGTCCCGGGCCATAACCACCTCAATAACATCGCGCAGGCCGTCAAGGACGGCATCCGTCTGGCCGGCGGCGTGCCGGTCGAGTTCCCGGCCATCGGCGTGTGCGACGGCATCGCCATGGGCCATATCGGCATGAAGTATTCCCTCGCCAGCCGCGAGCTGATCGCCGACAGCTGCGAGTCGATGGCCATTGCGCACGGCTTCGACGGCATGGTGTTCATCCCCAACTGCGACAAGATCGTCCCCGGCATGCTGATGGCCGCGCGCCGCCTGAACCTTCCGGCGATGGTCGTCTCCGGCGGCCCGATGATGCCCGGCAAGATGGCCGGACGCGCAGGCGACATGGACCTCAACTCCGTGTTCGAGGCCGTGGGCGCGTATAAGGCCGGCAAGATCGACGACGACGGCCTCAACGCTGTCGAGTCCAACGCCTGCCCGGGCTGCGGCTCCTGCTCCGGCATGTTCACCGCCAACTCCATGAACTGCATCACCGAGGTCATCGGCATGGCGCTGCCGGGCAACGGCACGATCTCCGCCGTCGATGCCGCGCGCATCCGCCTCGCCAAGAAGACCGGCATGCGCGTGGTCGAGATGGTGCGCGATGGCCTCACGCCCGATAAGATCATGACCGAGGCCGCCATCCGCAACGCGCTGTGCCTGGATATGGCGCTGGGCTGCTCCACCAACACCGTGCTGCACCTGCCGGCCATCGCGCACGAGTGCGGCATCGACTTCGATCTGAATTGGGTCAACGAGACGAGCGCCAAGGTGCCGAACCTCTGCCACCTCGCCCCGGCGGGCCATCATCACGTGATCGACCTGCACCTCGCGGGCGGCGTGATGGGCGTGCTCAGCGAGCTCGCGGGACGCGGCCTGCTCGACGAGAGCGCCATGACCGCCAGCGGCAAGACGCTCGGTCAGGAAATCGCCAAGGCGAAGAACTATAACCACGACGTCATCCGCCCGTTCGACGATCCGTATTCCCCGACCGGCGGCCTGATGATCCTGCGCGGCAACCTCGCGCCCGACGGCGGCGTCGTCAAGCGCAGCGCCGTGGCGAAGGAGATGCTCGTGCACGAGGGCCCGGCCCGCGTGTTCAACAGCGAGGACGAGGCGATCACCGCCATCTACGCCGGCGCGATCAAGCCCGGCGACGTCGTCGTCATCCGCTACGAAGGCCCCAAGGGCGGCCCGGGCATGCGCGAAATGCTCAGCCCGACGAGCGCCATCTGCGGCATGGGTCTTGATAAGGAAGTCGCGCTCATCACCGACGGCCGCTTCTCCGGCGCGACCCGCGGCGCGGCCATCGGTCACGTCTCCCCGGAGGCTGCTTCCGGCGGCATGATCGGCCTCGTCGAGGAGGGCGATATCATCGCAATCGACATCCCGAACGGCAAGCTCGAGCTCAAGGTCGATGACGCCACGCTCGCCGAGCGCAAGGCCAAGTGGGTCTGCCCGCCGCCGAATGTCACCAAGGGCTATCTGGCGCGCTATGCTAAGCTCGTGTCCTCCGCGAATAAGGGCGCGATTGTGGAATAAAAGCTGCGACAGGAAGCGCGAAGCGAGCATGGGGAGTCCGAGGGGTGAAATCCCTCGGGCGGGGTTTGGGGCGAGGCCCCAACGTAATCCCCAATATTCCATCATCCCCGCTTCGGAACAGGCCGCTTGCGGCCTATGATCGAAGCGGACGACAGCGCGCACACGCCCCGAATTTCCGCAAACCAAAAAGCACCGGCTCACGCAAGGCATTATCGTTGTGCACGCCGGTGCTTTTCCTATACCCAAAAAATCAAATCTTCTTCGTGAAGCAGACCACCCGGTTCGCTTCCTCGAACCCCATCGCCATGTGGAACGCATAGCTCCCGAGGTTGACCAGCTCGCAATCGCTGGCGAACTCCGTGCAGCCCTGCGCCTTCGCCCACGCCTCGCACGCCGCGAGCAGCGCCCGCGCATGGCCCTTGCCTCGCTGCTCCTCCTTGACGAATATCCCCTCGAGATACCCGACGGGCGACGTCGACGTCCCTTCGACGTAATCGGTTCGGAGCTGGCATTGCGCGAACCCGACCGCCTCGCCGCCCTCATGCGCGATGAAGCACGCCGCACGCCCGCTGTCGATCATCTCCGCGAACTCGCGCGCCAATCCGTCGATGTCGCCGCTGTCCCACATCTGCGTAGCCAGCTCCGCGAGCGTGCGCGCATCCTGCTTTTGTGCTGTATGGATCATGGGTTACCTCGCCTCGAACGTCGCCGTGACGCTCGCCTGAATCTCGATCTTGCCCGAGCGCACACCCGCGCCGGAATCCATCGCCGCGCCCTCGCTCTTGGCCATGTCACCCGCCGCTTTGGTCGTGTAATCGACGGTATAGCTCGGGTTTTCGACCAGCGTCTCCATCTCGCCGAGCGTGAGGCCCATGCCCTGCGCCATCTGCTCGGCCTTCTCCTTCGCCGCGAGGCTCGCCATGACGAGCGCCTGACGGTACAGCTCCGCGCGCGCCGCCACATCGTAGCGGATATCGCCTGCGTCGGTCATGCCGCAGTCGGCCAGAAGCGTGAGCACGCCGTCGAGCATGCCCGTGTCGCAGCATGTGATCTCGAGCGTGTGCCTGCCCTCATAGCCGATGATCGCCGTCGGGGTCTGGTTGTAGTCGTAGATCGGATAAGTGTTGTAATACCCGGTGACGATGTCGTCCTCTGCGACGCCCAGCTCGACGAGCTTGCCCGTGGTGTCGGCGATAAAGGCGTTCATCTTCTCCTGCACAGCCTTCGGGCTGGCGTCGATGACGGTCACGCTGCCGCTGACTGTCACGATGTCGGGCGTCGCGGTGATGACGGCTGTGCCGACGGTCGTGATCTCGGTCTCGGCAAGCGCGGCGCAGCCCACGAGCGTCAGCATCAGGCAAAGCGCGATGGCGATGATCTTCTTCATATGGATGTCCTCCTTTGGGGGGATGGTGTCTTGTGCGGCTGTTTGCCGCCGCATCCATATAGACGATTGCGGACGGGGGATTCTTCCCGTGATGGGTAAATTTTCCCCGAGAGGGACGGCACATCTTGCGGACTAAACAAAAACGAAGCCCCCGCGGTTAGCAAAGGCTTCGTTTTTGGTTATGCAGATGATGGGAGGTCGGCGCGGCGGCGTGTGGGGCTTTGTGCGCAATCCGCAGCTTTGCGGAAACGCACCGTCAGGTAACGCTTCGCTCCCTGACTACATTTCGACGGGATTGGGGTTACGTTGGGGCCAGCCCCAAACCCCGCGCGGGGCTCTGCCCCACGACCCCGGCAGGGACCAGTCCCTGCACCCTTCTTCGCTTCGCGCTGTTCTCCCCTACTTTTCCTTAGCCCTCGATCAGGCTCTTACCGGTCATCTCCGGCGGCGTCGGCAGGCCGATATACGGCAGCATGGTCGGCGCGATATCGGCCAGGCAGCCGCCCTCACGCAGCTTCACATCGCCCTCGCCCGCGGCCAGGAACGGCACCGGATTCGTGGTGTGCGCGGTGAACGGCGAGCCGTCCTCGTTCTTCATCTTGTCGGCGTTGCCGTGGTCGGCGGTCAGGAACATGCAGCCGCCCATCTCATTGACGGCATCCCAGACCTTGCCCACGCAGGCATCGACGGCCTCGACCGCCTTCACAGCCGCGTCGAACACGCCGGTGTGGCCGACCATGTCGCAGTTCGCGAAGTTGAGGATGACCACGTCGTACTTGCCGGAGCGGATGCGCGCGGCGCACTCGTCGGCGACCTCATAGGCGCTCATCTCGGGCTTGAGGTCATACGTGGCGACCTTCGGGCTCGGGATGACCT
>CALVTQ010000101.1 GCA_944362695.1 uncultured Clostridia bacterium | reverse complement strand
CTGTGGAACCACATCAAGGACGTTCTGCCGATGATCCTCAACGAGAACGGCGAGCTGTTCATCATCCCGAACTACGGCCTGTACTACAACGAGCAGATCGTCAACTACTGCAACGGCCCGGCGTTCTTCATCCAGAAGAAGGTTCTGGCTTGGGACAACTATCCCGAGATCAAGACGCTGGATCAGTACTTTGACCTGATCTACCGCTACATCGAGGCCAACCCGGTCGACGAGAACGGCAACCCGTACACCGGCTTCGCGATCCTGTGCGAAGGCTGGCGTCACTTCTGCCTGATCAACCCGGTGCAGCACCTGATGGGCCGCCCGAACGACGGCGAGGTCATCGTCAACGTCACCAGCGGCAACTGGGAGACCGAGACCTTCATCGACAAGGACTACGCCAAGCCCTACTACAAGAAGCTGAACGAGGCCTACAACAAGGGCATCATCAACAAGGATACCTTCGTCATGAACTATGACCAGTACATCGCGGCGCTCTCCAGCGGCACCGTGCTGGGCATGTTCGACCAGACCTGGGACTTCGGCACCGCCACCTCTGCGCTGACGACCGCGAAGATGGATTCCAGCACCTATCTGGCCCTGCCGCTTGTCTACGACGAGAGCTACGGCTTTGGCAAGATCGAGGAGCAGTACCTCAACGGCACCGTGCCCAACAAGGACCGCGGCTTCGGCATCTCCATCAACTGCGAGTATCCCGAGCGCATGATCATGCTCTTTGAGACCCTGCTGTCCGACGAGTGGCAGAAGCTGCTCCAGTGGGGCGTCGAGGGCGAGGACTACTACGTTGAGAACGGCCGCATGCTCATGACCAAGGAGCAGAACGACATCCGCAGCGACGCTTCCTGGAAGATGAGGAATCAGGCCAACGCCATCTGGGAGTCCGCGCCGAAGAAGCAGGGCACCATGGACGACGGCAACGCCTGGAACCCGGGCGACCAGCCGGAGATCTACTTCTCCCTGATGAGCGACTACGACAAGGAGTTCCTCACCAAGTACGGCAAGCAGACCCCGGCGCAGTTCTTCAACCCGCCGTGCGAGATAGCGCCCTACGGCGAGGCCTGGCAGATCGACAAGACCCCGATCCAGGACGACTACAATGACTTCCTGGCGATTCAGGATCAGTGGCTGCCGACCATCATCATGAGCGCGAGCGACGAGGAGTTCGACGCCAACTGGGCTGCGTTCGTCGAGGAGATCACGCCGTCCGCGACAATCTACTCCGAGTTCATGCAGGAGGAAGTCCTCAAGCTCGTCGAGCAGGCGACCAAGTAATCCCAAGCTACCACGAGGGAGAGAGAGATCGCTCTCTCCCTCTCTTTTTAGAAAGGGGTGACATTCGTGAACGGTGCAACGCCCAAGGTATACAAGAAAAAGAAGGGATTCTTTGAAACCCTGAAGGGACAGGGATGGCTGATGGTCATGTCCGTTCCGATGCTTCTGTACGTTCTGCTGTTCAACTATTCCCCGCTGTGGGGCTGGATCTGCGCCTTCCAGGATTACAAGCCTGCCAAGGGCATCTTCGGCAGCAAATGGGTGGGTCTGGGCAACTTCCAGTGGCTCTTCAGCCGCGATGACTTCCTGCTCTCCATCCGCAACACGCTCGCCATGAGCATGATTAACCTCGTGATGGGCACGCTCTCGGCCGTGATTCTGGCTGTGCTGCTCAATGAGGTGCGCAACCGCGCGTTCAAGCGCTCCGTGCAGACGCTGACGTATCTGCCGCACTTCCTGTCGATGGTTATCGTCGTGGGCATGGCGCAGAACATCTTCGCCAGCAACGGCGCGATCAACGACCTGCTGCTCAAGCTGGGCATCGTGGATGAACCGGTGTTCTTCCTGGGCGAGGAAAAGATGTTCTGGTGGCTCGTGGGCATCATCAACGTCTGGAAAGAGGTTGGCTGGAACACGATCATCTACATCTCGGCCATGACCTCGATCGACCCGACGCTCTACGAGGCGGCGTCCATCGACGGCGCGGGCCGCTTCCAGCGCATGCTCAACGTCACGCTGCCGGGCATCAAGTCGACGTTCGTGGTGCTTTTGATCATGAACATCGGCCACCTGATGGAGGCGGGCTTTGAGATCCAGTACCTGATGGGCAACTCGCAGGTCATCGACTACTCGCAGACCATCGACGTGTTCGTGCTCAAGTACGGCATCTCCAACAACCAGTACGGACGCGCCATCGCCGCCGGCATGTTCAAGAGCGTCGTGGCCATCTTCCTGCTGTTCCTCGCCAACTTCATCGCCAAGAAGCTGGACGAAGATACGCTGATCTAAAGGAGGGATAGTATGTCTGCCAGAGCGGTTAAGAGAAAGAACAAGATCCATCGGGACATCGCCTTCCCGATCTGCAACACGATTTTCCTGTGCCTGCTGGTGTTCGTGACGCTGTATCCGGTTCTGAACACCGTGGCGATTTCCTTTAACGACGGCACAGACGCCCTGCGCGGCGGCATCGGCCTTTGGCCGCGCGTGTTCAGCACGAAGGCGTACGTCTCCCTGCTGACCGATCCGCTGATGTATTCGGCGTTCTTCATCTCCGTGTCGCGCACGGTCATCACGACGTTCCTCAACGTCATTCTCACCTCGATGCTGGCCTTCGCGCTCAGCCGCAAGGAATACGTGCTGAACAAATTCATCACGTTCATGATGGTGCTCACCATGTACGTGAACGCGGGCCTCATCCCCGGCTACCTGCTCATCTCCAGAACGCTGCATCTGTCCAAGACCTTCTGGGTGTACATCATCCCGACGATGTTCTCCTGCTTTAACCTGATCGTGCTGCGCACGTACATCATGGGCCTGCCGGAGGCGCTCGCCGAGTCCGCCAGAATCGACGGCGCAAACGATATGCGCATCTTCTGGCAGATCATCTTCCCGCTGTGCACGCCGGTGCTGGCGACGGTCGCGCTGTTCGTGGCCGTGGGCAGCTGGAACCAGTGGTTCGACACGCAGCTCTACTGCGGCTCCAAGAAGAATCTGTACACGCTGCAATACCTGCTGAAGATGAAGCTGGCGACGACGACGCAGAGCGCAAACTCTGCGGCGACATCCGCCGACGCGCTCAAGAACACGACGCAGACCACGCCGGTCACCATCCGCTGCGCCATCACGGTCGTCAGCGCCGTGCCGATCCTGGTCGTCTATCCGTTCCTGCAGCGCTACTTCGTCACGGGCATGGTGCTCGGCGGCGTAAAGGGCTAAGCCATGATTCGCAAAGTACATGTTGAAAACGGCTGGGTGCGCGGTCTGCCCGCTGCCGACCCGCGAATCACCAGCTACAAGGGCATCCCGTTCGCGGCCAAGCCGGTGGGCCAAAACCGCTGGCGCGCGCCGCAGCCCTGTCCCGACTGGGACGGCGAACTGTTTGCCTGCGATTTCGGGCCGATCCCCATGCAGGCCAACTGCGCGGGCGACCCGGCCAAGGACATCTATTCCCGCGAGTGGGCCGTCGATCCGCAGCTGCCGATGAGCGAGGACTGCCTGTATCTGAACATATGGGCGCCCGCGGACGGCAGGAAGGATATGCCGGTGTACGTGTGGTACTTCGGCGGGGGGCTTCAGGTCGGCAACACGGCGGAAATGGAGTTTGACGGTGAGCGTATCGCCCGGCGCGGCATCGTGGTCGTGACGGTGGGCTACCGGCTCAATGCGTTTGGATTCCTCTGTCATCCGGAGATCACGGCGGAAGCGCCCGATGCACCGGCGAACTTCGGTTTTCTCGACCAGCAGTTCGCCACGCGCTGGGTGAAGCGAAACATCGCGGCTTTCGGCGGCGACCCGGAGAACATTACGATCGGCGGTCAGTCTGCGGGCGGCATGAGCGTCTGCGCGCAGATGACATGCCCCGACAACCATGGCCTGTTCAAGCGGGCGATGGTGGAAAGCGGCACGTTTGTTCAACCCTATGCCGTGGACAAGCTGCTTCGGGCAAAGACGCTCGAGCAGGCCGAAGCGCAGGGCGTGAAATTCTTCGAGGCGCTGGGCGTCAGGACTTTGGCCGAGGCCAGAGCTCTCGACGCGCGCGTGATCGAGGATAAGTCGCTCGAGTGGCCGTGGGGTTGTTGGAACGAGGCCGTGGATGGCGTGTTCAGCACGTATCCCAGCGGCGAATGGTTTCTGCACGGCGACCGCGTGCTCTGTCCCGTCATGTTGGGGCAGACCAGCAGCGAGTTCACCGTCACGCCGGACGCCGAAAACGGGGACGAGCTGCGCGCGCTGGCCGGAAAAATCGCGCCGGGACGCGAGGACGAGTTCATGGCGTGCTTTACTGGGCCGATGACCAAGGACGGCATCGCCCGCGACGGTTTGGCACACATGATCGGCATCGCGCTGCGTGCTGCGGGCCGCGCCAATGAGGGCGCGGGGATCAAGCAGCCGCTCTACGTCTACAATTTCGACGCGGAGATTCCGGGCTGGGACAATCCGGGCACGTTCCATTCCGTCGATCTGTGGTTCTTCTTCGAGACGCTGGCCAAATGCTGGCGGCCCTTCACGGGCAAGCACTACGATCTGTCGCGCAGCATGTGCGACTATCTGTGCAACTTCATCCGCACGGGCGACCCGAACGGCGAGGACAGCCAGGGCAAGCGGCTGCCTCTGTGGCCCGTGTTCCATGAAGCGGACGCCGCGTGGATGGTCTTTGGTGACCGCGCACAGCCTGAGCGCTGGACGCTCTCGCCGCTCGAGGACATTTTGGCGGATCGTGCCGACGGACGGGGGAATTGAGGACCAGACCTGTCAGGGCATATGCCTTGGCAGGTCGCTTTTTTGCAGGCAAGTTGAGATTTTCGCATCGCGCTGCGGCGGATTCGTGGTATAATGGCTTCATCAAGCAATATCGCCGAAGACGGCGGGGAGGAAATCGCGATGGAAAAATGCATGCTCTTTCAGGGCGACTCGATCACGGACGCGGGCCGCAGCTACACCGACGACATGAACGCGGGCTACGGCTACGCGACGATGGTCAAGGGCGCGATCGGCTATGCCGAGCCGGGCGTCTATCGTTTCTATAACAGGGGCGTCAGCGGCAATCGCGTCGTCGATCTCTACGCGCGCATCAAGCGGGACATCATCAACCTGAAGCCCGACGTGATGAGCATCCTGATCGGCGTCAACGACGTCTGGCACGAGATCGACAGCGGCAACGGCGTGGACGCGCCGAAGTTCGAGCGCATCTACAACATGCTGATCGACGAGATCAAAGAGGCGCTGCCGGACGTGAAGATCATCGTGCTCGCGCCGTTCGTGCTGCCCGGCACGGCGACGCGCAGCACCGACGCCGTCCCGGACAAGTGGGAGCGCTTCACGAGCGAGGTCGCCCTGCGCGCAGAGGCATCCAGACGCGTCGCCGAGCAGCACGGGCTCGCGTTTGTCGAGCTGCAGAGCCTGCTTGACGCAGCGTGCGCGAAGGCCGATCCGTCGTATTGGCTCTATGACGGCGTGCACCCGACGGCGATGGGCCATGCGCTGATCGCGGACGCGTGGCTCAAGGCGTACCGCGCGATGAAGTGAGCAAAAGCATCATGCAAATCGCGGCCTTCGGGCTGCGGTTTTTCTTTATATGACAGAAACTTTGGGCATAAAAACGCACCGGCGGCGAACCGGTGCGATGCTCATGCGTCTGCGTATTACAGCGAAGCCGGAGGCGGGCAAAGGCGAACACGGCGCGGGCCGTCAAATCAAAAAGCCCGGCAAGGGCGAAGATGGCGCCGCCGGGCCGGTCTATATAAATAAGAAGAAACCCGCCAGGACGGCACGCGGAAGCGCCCCGCCGGGGCATTTTTTGCGCAGGAGAGAGGACATTGCCGAAACGTGCGGACGGGCTGTTCAAAATGCGCAAGAAATGAGAAAAAGAAACGCAACAAATTGCAAGTATTGGCATGCATATACCGGATTTGACATTGTACATTCGCCCAAACTCACGTATCATAGAATCAACACCAACCCTGTGCGGCCTCGTGCGCAAGGGCTCCGGTGAGCAAGGAGGGCGTCCATGCGCAGTCAAAAACTGGTCAGCGATCAGACCCGGAGACTCTTTCAAAGAGGCTATCGCGTTTTACAGGGCAAGCAGGAATTTGTGACCTACCCGGACGATTCGTCCATCCGCGTCTGGGGCAGAAAGCGCCCCGATTCCTTCGCGCTGCACTGGCATACGGCTGCCGAGATCCTCATCGTCATGCGCGGGGAATGTATCGTGGAGACGAGCGAGGGCCGCGCCATCGTGCGCGAGGGCGAGCTTCTGCTGATGCCGCCGCGCTGCTCGCATACGCTGACCATGCTGGAGGACAGCTACCGCTACCTCATCCTGTTCGAGACGGACGCGCTGGAGCGGATGCGCGATTTCGCGCCGGTGCTCAAGAACATGACCGCGCCGGTGCACATTCCCGCGAGGGTCGCGCGCGAGAGCGGCGCGCTGGAATCGCTGTGCATGCTGGTGAGCATATACAACTTCCGCGAGCCGATGTGGAACATCACATGCCACTCGCTGCTGATGCTGGCGCTCTCGCTGCTCGGGCGCTGCGGCGGTCTGCGCTCCGGCGTGCCGGAGGAGGAGGTCTCTGCCCGGCGGATGGCGACCTCGCCGCAGGTCATGGAGCACGTGCTGCGCTACATCGACCAGAACTATGCCAAGGACATCACGCTGGACAGCCTGGCGAACTATTCGGGCTATTCCAAGTGGTATTTTTCCAGGGTTTTCAAGCAATACACGGGCGTGCCGCTGATGCAGTATCTCACGCAGGTGCGCATCGCCAACATCCGTCAGGCGCTCATCAGCGACGAAGCGAGCGTCGCGGAGATCTGCGCGTGCTCCGGCTTTTCCAGCACGTCGACGTTCAACCGCGTGTTCAAGGAGATGAACGGCTGCACGCCCAGCGAATACCGCGCGATATACGGCAAGCGTCCGAAGGAGGACGACGGCAAGAAGAAATGATCATCCCTTGTCGGACACGGCGGCCGTGCGCTGCATGAACACCGAGGGCGATATGCCCACGACATTTTTGAACTGTTTGGAGAAGCGATACGGGTCGTGCATGCCGATCTCCGCACCGGCCTGACCGACTGTGATGCCCGGCGAGCGCAGCAGGACCTTGGCGCGCTCCATCTTGCAATGCAGCAGATACGTCCCCGGCGGCAGGCCCATCTCGCTCAAAAAGCGCTTGCGGAAGGTCTCCGCGGGCATGGAGGCGATCTGCGCCATCTCGGCGAGCGTCAGGTTGTCGCGATATTGATTGGCGCGCAGCGCATCGACGACGCGCGCAATCTCGCGGGAGACGGGCGATTTGAAGGCGGGCAGGCCCCAATGCGCGGCGAGCAGGCCGTAGAGGAGCTGCGCGATTTGATACGAGGCGTCGGGCGTGGCCGCGCGGCGAAGCACGGCGCGCACGATCTCCCCGGCGGCGTCGAGCTCCGAGGGGAGCAGACGATGGGGCATCGGGGCATCGAGCGGGGCGCCGAGCCTGCACGCGATGTCGGGAGCCTTCTCGCCGTCCAGCGCGATATAGAGGCACAGCGCGCTGTGCGTCACGTTCAGCTCCGCCGCATGCTGGCCCGCGGGCAGAAAGCACATCTCGCACGCGCGCAGGACGACGGGCGTCTCGTCCCAGACGAGCGACGCCTCGCCGGATGCGAAGGCCAGCCACACCCACTGCGCATGCGGCTTGAGCGCATACCGTCCGCAGGCGAGCTCAAAGCGTCCCGCCGCGTGAACCCACACGCGCCCGGCGCGCACGAGCTCATCTGGATGATGTATATTTTCCTGAAGCGAAGCGTTTCGCGCCTCCGCAAGCAGATACGATTCCATTGTGTGCCTCCCGAACGAAGCCGCGCGGACAACGCGTCCGCCGCAGCCGAATTGCCGAAACCCTAAGGCAGGGCCTTTTCCGTTTGAACGCTTTTTCGACGCAGAGACACCAATTTCCTGTCAGAAAGAGAGGAAAAAGAACATGAACGAAAAACGACATCTGTGGCTGCCCTTTCTCAAGAGCGATTTGCCCGAGAATCTGACCACGCCCGCGCAGACGGCACGCGCGGAGCTCGAGCAGGCGGGCATCGCGGCCAAACTGAACCTTGTGACCGACATGGGCGAGAGCTGGTCCGTTTCCAAAGACGGGAGCGAGATCACCGGCGGCGAGACCGGCGTGCTCTACGGCGCATACCGCCTGATGATGGCGCGCGCGGCGGGCGAGGCGCTGCCCACGGGCGTGCAGACACCGCGCTATCCGCTGCGCATGATCAACTGCTGGGACAATGCCGACGGCGACGTCGAGCGCGGTTACTCCGGCCGCTCGCTGTTCTTCGAGGGCGGGAAATTCGATTACGACCCGGCGCGCATGCGTCAGCTGGGCCGCCTGCTGGCCTCCGTGGGCATCAACGTGCTGTGCATCAACAACGTCAACGTCCGCGACCCGGCGCACAGGCTGATCGAGGACTGGCTGCCGGAGCTGGCGAAGCTGGCGGACATCTTCCGCGCGTTCGGCGTGAGGCTGATGGTCTCCATCGACTACGCACAGCCCATCCGCCACGGCATCCCGACCGCCGATCCGCTCGATGAGCGCGTGGCGCAGTGGTGGATCGAGCAGACGAAGAAGGTCTATGCCGCTGTGCCGGATCTGGCGGGCTACCTCGTCAAGGCGGACAGCGAGAGCCGCCCCGGCCCGTTCACCTATGGCCGCAACCACGCCGAGGGCGCGAACATGCTCGCCCGGGCGCTGGCCCCGCACGGCGGCGTGCTCGTGTGGCGCTGTTTCGTATACAACTGTCAGCAGGATTGGCGCGACGCGAAGACCGACCGCCCGATGGCCGCGTATCAGCATTACGCCTATCTCGACGGGCAGTTTGACAAGAACGTCATCTTGCAGGTCAAAAACGGCCCGTACGACTTCCAGGTCCGCGAGCCGGTGTCGCCGACGCTGCTGGCGATGCCCAAGACGACGCTGGCCATCGAGTTCCAGCTCGCGCAGGAATACACCGGCCACCAGATCGACATCTACGCCATGCCGCCGATGTGGCGCGAGGTCTATGCCGACATGGGCGCGGACAGGGTGCAGGCCATCGCCGCCGTGAGCAACCTTGGCCGCGACGGCAACTACACCGGCCATCCGTTCGCCGCGGTGAACCTGTTTGCCTACGGCCTGTTCGCCTGGAACCCGGACGAGACGCCGGAGCACATGATCGCGCTGTGGTGCAGGCTCACCTATCCCGATATGGACGCGGCGAGCCGGGAGACGCTCGTCGGGCTTTTGATGAACAGCCGTGCCGTGTATGAAAAGTACACCGCGCCGCTGGGCCTTTGCTGGATGGTCGCGCGCGGCGTGCATTACGGCCCCGGCCCGGACGACTACGAATACGATCGCTGGGGCACGTATCACCGCGCCGACCGCGACGCCGTGGGCATCGACCGCACGGCAAACGGCACGGGCTATGTGCTGCAATATCCGCCGGAGCTTCGCGCGCGCTACGAGACGCCGGAGAGCTGCCCGGACGAGCTCAAGCTGTTCTTCCATCGCCTGCGCTATGATTACGTCATGGCCGACGGGCGCACGCTGATCCAGCGCATCTACGACGACCACTTCGAGGGATACGAGCAGGCCAAGGCGATGAAGGCGACGCTCGAAAATCTGCCGCTGCCCTCGCGCGACCGCGAGGAGGCGCTTGAGCGCATGGACAGGCAGATCAAAAATGCGCGCGAGTGGTGCGATATCGTCAACGCATTCTTCCACAGGTTCTCGGGCGCAGAGGATGCGCACGGGCGCACGCTGTATTAAGCCATATTATATTAGGAAACAATTTTTCGACATATTTTGTTAGAAAGGGGATAACACATGGATCGTAAAGAGGCAAGAAGGCTCGCACACGAGCTCGTCGCCAAGATGACCCTCGAGGAGAAGGCCGCGCAGCTGCGCTACAACGCGCCGGCCATCGAGCGGCTGGGCGTCCCGGCGTATAACTGGTGGAACGAGGCGCTGCACGGCGTGGCGCGCGCGGGCACGGCGACCGTGTTCCCGCAGGCCATCGGTCTGGCGTCCATCTTCGACGAGGATTTCCACGAGAAGCTGGCCGATGTCATCTCCACCGAGGCGCGCGCCAAATACAACGCGCAGGCCGCGCACGGCGACCGCGACATCTACAAGGGCCTGACGCTCTGGAGCCCGAACATCAACATCTTCCGCGACCCGCGCTGGGGACGCGGCCAGGAGACCTACGGGGAGGACCCGTACCTCACGTCCCGCCTCGGCGTGCGCTTCATCAGGGGCCTTCAGGGCAAGGGCAAGTACCTCAAGACCGCCGCGTGCGCCAAGCATTTTGCCGTGCATTCCGGCCCGGAGGCCGACCGCCACGGCTTTGACGCGGAGGCCAATCCGAAGGACATGACCGAGACGTACCTCGCGGCGTTCGAGGCGGCCGTCAAGGAGGTCGGCGTCGAGAGCGTCATGGGCGCGTACAACCGCGTCAACGGCGAGCCCGCCTGCGCCTCGAAGACGCTGCTGGTCGATACGCTGCGCGGCAAGTGGGGCTACGAGGGCCACGTCGTCAGCGACTGCAGCGCCATCAACGACATTCACGTCCACCACAAGGTGACCAGCACCCCGGCGGAGTCCGCTGCGCTGGCGATCAACGCGGGCTGCGATGTCAACTGCGGCACGGCGTATGTGAGCATGCTGCTGGCGCTCGAGCAGGGGCTTGTCACCGAGGAGACGATCACGCGTTCCTGCGAGCGGCTGTTCACCACGCGCTACATGCTCGGCCTGTTCGCCGAGGACAACGAATACGACAACATTCCCTACACCGAATGTGACACGCCGGAGCACAACGCGCTGGCGCGGGAGGCCGCCGAGAAGAGCATGGTGCTGCTCAAGAACGACGGTACGCTCCCGCTCGACGCCTCAAAGATCCGCACGGTCGCGGTCGTCGGCCCGAACGCGGACAGCGTCATCGCGCTGGAGGGCAAT
>CALVTQ010000100.1 GCA_944362695.1 uncultured Clostridia bacterium | reverse complement strand
CGCGATCAGTCGCTGGCGAGCTTCTTGTACATCGCCAGACGCGCGGCGGCATCCCGCTCGTTCTGATCGAAGAGGCTCTGCGCCGTCTCGGGGAACTGCTTGAGCAGCGACGCATAGCGCACCTCGCCCTTCAGGAAGTCCTGATAGGACTCGGACGGATCCTTGCTGTCGACGATCATCGGGTTCTTGCCCTCGGCAGCCAGCGCCGGGTTGTAGCGGTACAGCGGCCAGTAGCCGGCCTTGACCGCCTTCTTGATCTCCTCCTGCGCATGGCCCATGTTGATGCCATGGTTGATGCAGGGCGCGTACGCGATGATCAGGGACGGGCCGTGGTAGGCCTCGGCCTCGTTCATGGCCTTGACCAGCTGCGCCGGATCCGCGCTCATGGCGACGGTCGCGACGTAGACATAGCCGTAGGACATGGCCATCAGGCCCAGGTCCTTCTTGCGGGTCTTCTTGCCGGACGCCGCGAACTTCGCGATGGAGCCCGTCGGCGTGGACTTGGAGGACTGTCCGCCGGTGTTGGAGTAGACCTCGGTGTCGAGCACGAGGATGTTGACGTCCTCGCCCTGCGCGAGCACGTGGTCGACTCCGCCGTAGCCGATGTCGTAGGCCCAGCCGTCGCCGCCGAAGATCCACTGGCTCTTCTTGGTCAGCATGTCGGCGCTGGCGATGACCTCGCGCGCGAGCTTGCACGCGTCGCAGTCGCAGATCTTGCCATTGGCCAGCCACTTGGCCTCATAGGGCGTGCCGGACAGGTCGATGCCGGCCTTGCAGGCCGCCAGCAGCTTGTCGCCGGCCTTGCGGGAGCCCTCGGCGTCCTCCATGTTCTCCAGCCACTCGGCGCCGGCCTCCTTGATGTCGGCGGCGCACCACTCCACGGCGATCAGCTTGCGGACGGTATCCGCCAGCTTCGCGCGGCGCTGGTTGGTGGCCAGGTTCATGCCAAAGCCGAACTCGGCGTTGTCCTCGAAGAGGCTGTTCGCCCAGGCCGGGCCCTGGCCCTTGTCGTTGACGGTGTAGGGGCAGGTCGGGGCGCTGCCGCCGTAGATGGAGGAGCAGCCCGTCGCGTTGGCGATCAGCATGCGGTCGCCGAACAGCTGGGTGACCAGCTTGACGTACGGCGTCTCGCCGCAGCCGGCGCACGCGCCGGAGAACTCGAACAGCGGCTTGAGGAACTGGCTGCCCTTGACGGTCTTCTTGTTGACCGTGGCGGGATCGACCTCAGGCAGCGTCTGGGCGAACTCCCAGTTCGCCTCCTCCGCGGTCTGGGTGTGCAGCGGCTCCATGGTCAGCGCCTTTTCCTTGGCGGGGCAGATGTCCACGCAGTTGCCGCAGCCGGTGCAGTCCATCGGCGAGACCTGGATGCGGAAGAGCTTGCCGGCGAACTCCTTGCCGATCGCCTTCTTGGCGGCGAAGGACTCGGGACGCTCGGCCGTCTCGTCCACCAGGTACGGACGGATGCAGGCGTGCGGGCAGACCAGCGAGCACTGGTTGCACTGGATGCACTTGTCGATGTTCCACTTGGGAACCTTCACGGCGATGCCGCGCTTCTCGTACTTGGTCGTACCGGTGGGCACGATGCCGGACGGGTTGAACGCGGAGACGGGCAGCTTATCGCCCTCCTGCGCAAGGATGGGCGCGATGACCTCGTCGAAGTGCTTCGTCGCCTTGACCTTGATCGCCTCGGCGCCGGTCGTGGCGTTGGCCCACTCGGCGGGCACCTGGACCTCCTTCAGGCCGGAGATGGCGATGTCGATGGCGTCCCAGTTCTTCTGGACGATCGCGTCGCCCTTCTTGCCGTAGGTCTTCTTGGCGTACTCCTTCATGTAGCGGTCGGCATCCTCATAGGGGATGACGTCGGCCAGCTTGAAGAACGCGGCCTGCATGATCGTGTTGATGCGGTTGCCCATGCCGACCTTGGCGGCCAGGTCGATCGCGTCGATCGTGTAGAGCTTGATGTGCTTCTTGGCCAGCGCCTGCTTCATGGAGGCGGGCAGCTCGGCATCCAGCTCCTCCTCGGACCACGGACAGTTCAGCAGGAACGTGCCGCCGTCCTTGAGGGTGGAGAGCATGTCGTACTTGGTGACGTAGGACGGGTTGTGGCAGGCGGTGAAGTCCGCGGCGTCGATCAGGTAGGGCGACTGGATCGGCTTCTTGCCAAAGCGCAGGTGCGAAACCGTCAGGCCGCCGGACTTCTTGGAGTCGTATGCGAAGTACGCCTGCGCATACATGTCGGTGTGGTCGCCGATGATCTTGATGGAGTTCTTGTTCGCGCCGACGGTGCCGTCGGAGCCCAGGCCGTAGAACTTGCAGCAGATGGCGCCTTCCGGAGCCGCGTTGAACTGCTCGCCCACGGGCAGGGAGGTGTTCGTCACGTCGTCGATGATGCCGACGGTGAAGTGGTTCTTGCACTCGCCCGCCAGGTTGTCAAACACGGCCTTGACGTGGGTCGGCGTGAACTCCTTGGAGCCCAGGCCATAGCGGCCGCCGACGACCTGGATGTCCTTGCGGCCGGCCTCGGCCAGCGCGGCGCACACGTCCAGGTAGAGCGGCTCGCCCAGGGAGCCGGATTCCTTCGTGCGGTCGAGCACGGCGATCTTCTTGCAGGTCGCCGGGATCGCCTTGACGAAGTGCTCGATGGAGAACGGGCGGTACAGGTGGACCTTGATCAGGCCGACCTTCTGGCCCATGGACACGAGCTTGGCGATCGCCTCATCCGCCACGTCGCAGCCGGAGCCCATCGCGACGAGCACATACTCGGCGTCGGGCGCGCCCACGTAGTCGAACAGGTTGTAGTGACGGCCGGTCAGCTCGCCGACCTGCTTCATGACTTCCTCGACGATGGCGGGCGTGGCGTTGTAGTACTTGTTGCCCGCCTCACGGCCCTGGAAGTAGATGTCCGGGTTCTGCGCGGTGCCGCCCTGATGCGGATGCTCCGGATTCAGCGCGCGGGCGCGGAACTCCTCGACCTTGTCCCACGGCATGATCTTGGCCATCTCGTCATAGTCGATGCCGTCGATCTTCTGGATCTCGTGAGAGGTGCGGAAGCCATCGAAGAAGTGCAGGAACGGAACGGAGCTCTTGAGCGTCGCCAGATGCGCGACCAGAGCCATGTCCTCCGCCTCCTGAACGGAGTTGGACGCCAGCATCGCAAAGCCGGTCTGGCGGCAGGCCATGACGTCGGAGTGATCGCCGAAGATGGACAGCGCATGGTAAGCCAGCGCGCGGGCGCTCACGTGGAAGACGCAGGGCAGCAGCTCGCCGGCGATCTTGTACATGTTCGGGATCATCAGCAGTAGGCCCTGGGACGCGGTGAACGTCGTGGTCAGGGCGCCGGCCTTCAGAGAGCCGTGCACAGCACCGGCAGCGCCGGCCTCGGACTGCATCTCCGCGATGCGGACCGTCTGGCCGAACAGGTTCTTGCGATCATGCGCAGCCCAATCGTCCGCGACTTCCGCCATCGGGGAAGACGGGGTGATCGGATAGATCGCTGCCACGTCGCTGAACGCATATGCGACGTGGCTGACAGCAGTATTGCCGTCAACGGTCATTTTCTTAGCCATTGGTATAACCTCCCTATGTGCATTAAGGATGAACACCTTGTTGAGACGCCCGCGCAAAACGCCGACGGGCAGTTCTCGACGTTTCTATTATAGCGTTCCGATAATTTCATGTCAAGCTCGACACGAGATTTCCCCGTTATTTTGTGCATGTTTTGGCACAATTCTCGCCCCCTTCCCCCACATCTTGCCCCCTCGCGCCGCTTTTTGGACGTGAAAAAGCGCCCCGCCGGGAACTCGGAGCGCTTCATTTTTCATTTGGGGTATCCTTCCCCGCGCCGCATGCGCCTTTACCTCACGCCCGCGGCATAGGGAACGCGCTTCATCACGCGGCAGACCGCCGCCAGCAGCACGCAGTCAATCGGCAGCTGCATGAAGTTTTTGAGCGCGCGCACCGGCAGCGTCGCCAGGCGGCTGGGCCCGTAGAGCATCGTCAAAAACAGCGTGTTGAGCGCGATGTTGACAAA
Source organism: uncultured Clostridia bacterium (assembly GCA_944362695.1). Lineage (GTDB taxonomy): Bacteria > Bacillota > Clostridia > Christensenellales > Aristaeellaceae > Ventricola. The sequence continues at coordinate 13,063 of CALVTQ010000100.1, read as the reverse complement.
CACGCAGACGATCAGCCGCGCCGCGATGATCTGCCACGTGCGGCATTCGGTCTTGTAAAACATCATGCCGTAGATGATGCCCAGCAGAATCGCCGAGATCGTGAAGCCCGGGAAATACGGGCCGGTCGGCTTGATGATAAAGCCCAGCACGTCGGAAAGCCCGCCCTGTATCGCCGCGACGACCGGGCCAAAGCAGATCGCCGTCGGCGCGAGCGCCAGATGCGCCAGCGAGATTTTCAGGCTGTCGCTCAGCTGGATCACGCCGTAGCTGGAGAGCACCATCTGAATGGCCAGCAGCACGCCCGCCGTCGTCAGCGTGGTCGTGCGGTGCAGCGTCTTCGCGCTGTCGCGGTATTGGGATGCGATGAACGAAAAAACGGAATGCATATAAAAACACCTCCGCCAAATCAAGACCGCGCGGGAAGCGCAGCCGGGGTTGATTCGCAGAGATGACAATTCCACTTGGTAAAGAGACAGTTCTGGGCCGGGGAGATACCGCGAAGGCGAACCTTCTTCGTCCCGTGCTTTTCCCACGCACGAGCACTTAACGCATCTTTCCCGTCGCCGCACGCATCGCGACGCCCTGTCATCCTCACGAATCGCATGTGACGCAGTCATTATAAATCATGAATCGTTAAATTGCAATGCATTCTATGCCAAAAAAGCCAAAATCGGCAAAGTTTGGCATTGCGCCCAATTATCCCCTGCCGATCTTGGTGATTCATTTTTACCTGATATTCTTTGATTTACACGGTCACGATGAGCCCCAGCTGCCTCAGTGCGAATATCCACACAAAGAGCGTGAACACCGAGATCAGCGTGCTCAAAAACACGAACTGACCCGCCAGCTCGCCGTCGCCGCCCATGTTCATCGCCATCGGATAGGAGGCCGACGCGATGGGCGTGGCGAACACCGTGATCACCAGGAACAGCTCCACATCGCGCAGGCCGATCATGTAGGCGATCGGCAAAAGGATCAGCGGCAGGATCACCAGCTTGGTCGTCATCGCGGGCGCGAGGTACTTCGCGTTCTTCTTGATCGCCTTGAATTGCAGCGTGCCGCCCAGGGCGAACAGCGCCAGCGGCGAGGTCATATCCGAGAACGCGCCGATGGGCTTGGCCAGGCACTCGGGCAGCCTCCAGCCCGCGATGTAGAACACGATGCCCACCGCGCAACCCTGAAGCAGCGGATTCTTGACGAGCTTGATGAGCAGCTCGCTCATCTTCGTCTTGCCGCTGCCGTTGAACATTTCCAATATAATGACCGACGTCACGTTATACAGCGACACGACGACCGTCACCATCATCGCCGCCACGCTCGCCTTCTCCTCGCCGAAGATCGAAATCGTCAGCGGCAGGCCGAACAGCACGAAATTGCTGCGGAAGATCGCCTGTATGATGACGCCGCGCCGCGGGTTTTCCTTGACCAGCTTCGGAATGATATAAAGCAGCAGCGCCTCCACGATCAGGATGCTCGTCACGCAGAAGACGACCAGCTTCACGCTGGGCATGTTTCCGCTTTCCGCCTTGTAGATGTTGTAAAACGTCATGCACGGGAACATGACCGTGAAGATCATTTTCGTGAGCCGGTTGAGGAACGGCTCGTCCACGACCTTGGCCGCGCGCGTCGCGTAGCCCAGCATCAGATAGCACAGGAACGGCACCACGGCGTTCGCCGCGACAATCAAACTGTCAATCATCGTTCATCCCTCGCTTGTGTCTGTTATCCTTTTTATTATAGCACAGATTCGCCCGCCCGCCGCACATATCGCGCGCTCTGCAAACTTTTTTCTCGTCTTTTTCCAAACCGGGATGAATGCGCCGCGCCCGTTCGTCTATATGATATCACACCAAAGACATCAAATCAGAAAGGATGATCCCATGATGCGCAGACGCTTCACCGTGATATTGCTGATGTTTATGCTCCTTCTGCCCTGCCACGCGCTTTGCGAAGAGCTGCCCGACGCCGTGCTGACGCTCTGTCAAGCCGCCTATCCCGGCTATGAGGCCGCGATGTTCGACGGCTGGGACGGCGGCGAATACGGCGGCCAGTATGCCGTGCTCATGCACAGCGATGACACGCGGGACAACGCGCTGCTCATCGTCGAGCGTGCCGCGGGCGAATCCGATTACGCCGTCACCGTCGATGCACCCAACGCCGTGCTCGACGGTGTTCTGCCCGACAGTCTCTATATCGACAACCTCGACGTCCTCTTTTATAGATACGGCGACGACACCTACCACACCGAAAAGAAGGGCGGCGTCTGGCAGCACATCAGCACCATTTACGGCTACTATCCCGAACGCGGGCAGCGCTACTCCGTCACGTCGGGAATCGCGGACGGCAAGCTCGTCTACACCAAATACATCGAGGACGAAAACGAAAACGTGCTGGACACCATCCAATATCCGCCCATTCCCGCCGGCGACGCCTTTGTCAGCAGCATGCTGCCCGCGAATTTTGACATCGAGCGCTTCATCCTCGATCCGGCGGACGGCGTCAACGTCCGGTCGGACATGTGCGGCGGTTTTTTAAGCGATGGCGAGACGCTTCAGAATATCGACCTGAAGCCCTGTGCGCTGGCCATGGCCGTCGAAACGGCGGACGGCAAGCATTGCATCCGCGTCTGCGAGTGGAACGGCAGCGCCTACACCCACACATACGAAAGCGCACCCTACGCGGGCGAAATCGCGCTGGATGCTTATCACGCCGGCGATGACCAGCTCAGCGTTTGGCTCGACTTCAGCGATTACGTGACGCTGGTGCGCACGGACGGCGGCTTTCGACTTTCCTCATTCAACATCGGCAACGCCGAAACATTCTATATCATGCCGGATGGCATCCTCGATTCAGCATCTTGCACCTTCGGCCGCAACGACGGCGCGATCTATGGCGATCTGCCCGATTTATCGCTGGATAGCCTCGACTTCGCCGCGATAAAGAGCACGCTCGACAATCCCGCCGCGAGGATCGACGGCTCGTCCTACGCGCTGGTGAACAACCCCGATCCCGCCGACAGGCTGCATCTGCGCGCCAAACCCGACAAGTCCTCCGCCTCGCTGGGCAAGTTCTATAACCGCACGCCCGTGCGCATTTTGGAGCGGCAGGGCGACTGGACGCGCGTGCGCATCGGCTGCGGCGGGCACGCGCTCGAGGGCTTTATGATGACCGAATTTCTCGCGTTTGACAGAAACGAAAAGGCCGCGCTCGCCTGCGCCTTCCCGCAGCTTTTCTTTACCGATGTTTATTATTCCGGCGGTGTTCCGCTCCTCAAATCGCCGAACGGCAAGTCCACCGGCCTGACCGCCTCGCCCGAGACGAAGCTCTTCGTCCTCGGCGTCGTGGGCGACGATTGGTATATCGTCCAGCTTCGCGACGGCAGCGTGGGCTATATCCCGCAGTTCGTGCTCTTTGAGGGCAACGGCTGAGCGACTGACCGCGCATACAATTTCATCATTTTTGCCGGTGAAATGCTTCCCGCTGTTTTCACCGGCGTTATTTTATGGTATACTGCTTGGAAAGGAGGGTTTTCATTGAATAACCGCATCAATTTCGATCTCGAGCGCAGGCTGCGCCGCTACACCATCGCCAACCTGATGAAATACATCGTCGCGGGTCAGGCCATCGTCTATCTGCTCCTGTATATCTGGCCGACGCTGGGAAGCCGCATCTACTACGCCATCACGCTCAACCGCGCGATGCTACTGCGCGGCCAGATCTGGCGGCTTGTAACCTTCGTCTTCGCCCCGCCGAGCTCCTCGCCGATCTTCATCATCTTCGCGCTGTATTTTTATTACATGCTCGGCACGGGCCTTGAGGCGCGCTGGGGCAAGGTCAAGTTCAACCTCTATTACCTCGTGGGCATGCTCGCGGCGGTGATCTCCTGCCTGATCACGGGCTACGCGAGCAACGCGTTCCTCAACCTCTCGCTGTTCTTCGCCTATGCCGCGATGTATCCCGACGAGGAAATTCTGGTCATGATGATCCTGCCGGTCAAGATGAAGTATCTGGCGATTCTGGACGCCGCGCTCTATACGTATTACTTCATCGCCGGCGGCGCTTCCACGCGCGTGACGATCATCCTGTGCCTGGCCAACGTGTTCCTGTTCCTGGGCGGCGACATCATCAACAACATCCGCCGCGATTCGAAGTATTGGAAGACGCGCCGCAATTTCCGCAAGGCCATGAAAAAATAACCGGCCGAAAATAAACCGCATATCAAAAGAGCTTCCGCCGCAGCGCTGCGATGGAAGCTCTCTTTTTGTCTTGTTTTACATGCCGGTGATGCGGTCCCACAGGTCGCCGAAATCGTCGGCCAGCTCGTCAAGGCCGGTCGCCTGCGCCACACGCTCGCCAAGGCCCTTCACCTGGCCGTAGAGCGTGTCGTCGTCCGTGATCTGCACGTCGGTCAGCGACGCGTCAACCTTCTGTACCGTCTGCGTGATGAGCTCCTTCATGCGCTCGTCAAGCCCCGCGCTGTATTGCTCCTCGAATTCCACAGCCACCAGCGCGCGGTTGCCGCTGACGAGCACCTCTGCGTCGTCGATCTCGCTGATGCGCTCCACGGCGTCGCCCACGTCGTCGGCGAGCTTATCCGCCTGCACCGGGGTCATCGCCGCCGCGCTCGTCTCGGGCGAGGCCGTCGGTTCCGCCGTCATCGCCGGGCCCATCGTGGGCGAGCTGCTCGCTGCCGGGGTCATCGTGGCCGCCGGGGTCATTGTCGCTTCCGTGCCGCTTGCGTTCGCCGCGCAGCCCGCCATCAGCGAGCCCGCCGCCGTCAGCATCAGCAGCGCGATCATCCATTTTTTCACTGGAATCGCCTCCTCGACGCTATTGTGTACAGCGCCGCGCGATTCTATCATGGTTTTCCGCGTCAATTTTTGGCGTTTGTTCAGTCGTAGAACGAGCACCCGCCGATGAACTCGCGCAGGATCGACGTCGGCGGAATCTCGTCCTCGTCACCGCAGTCGATAAAATAGTTGAGGAACTTGACCAGCCGCCGCGAGCGCGTGTAGTATTCGCTGTCCCGCCCGATGGATTTGAGCATCGGATACGCGTATTTTTTGAGCACCGCGATCTCATACAGCAGCGACGAATTGAACATCACGTCCGCTCTTTCCTGGAACGGGAAGATGTATTTTTCCTCACCCGCGCGCACGTCGTCCCACATGCGCATGGTGTCAATCGCGGGCGTCGCGCGGAACTGGTGGTCGCGCACCATCCGCCGCAGAAGCCTCACGTCCGTCGTGCGGATGCGGTTGTGGCCGTCGAGATTGAGCTGCGTGAGCGCGCTCACGTAGATGCGGAATTTCATCTCCGCCGGGATATCTTCGCTGAGCGCGTCGTTTAAGCCGTGTATGCCCTCGACGATCAGGATGTCGTCCTCGCCCGCGCGCATGCGTGTGCCGTGCTCCTTGCGCATGCCCGTGACGAACGAATACTGCGGGATCTCGACCTCACGCCCGTCGAGCAAATCGACGAGCTGCTCGTTGAACAGCGGCACGTCGATGGATTCAAGGCATTCAAGGTCGGGCCTGCCGTCCGGCCCGCGCGGCACGTCGGCGCGGTTCCTGTAATAATTGTCCAGCGAAATCGCAATCGGATGCTTGCCGCTGACGCGAAGCTGTATGGAGAGCCGGTTGGCGAACGTCGTCTTGCCGCTGGAACTCGGCCCCGCGACGAACACGATCTTCGCCCCGCGCGCGACGATCCGCTCGGCCATGTGCGCAATCGCGCGCTCCTGCAGCGCCTCGTTCACGCGGATGAACGTCCTCGCCTCGCCCCGCGCGATGATGTCGTTGAGGTCCGCCGCGCTCTCGCATTTGAGGATGCCGGAGACCTCGTTCGCCTCGGCGTATGTGCGCATGAGCTGCGGCCGCTCTGCAAACGGCGCGGGCGGGCCGTCAAGGTCGCCGTCCGGCAGCAGCAGCACCATGCCGGGATAGTAAAACCGCAGCGCGAAGCTCTTGACCTCGCCGGTCAATTTCACCATGTCTCCGTAGAAATATTCGCTCAAGCCGCCGCAGGTATACACGTCGAAATGCTCGTAGGGCCGGTAGCCCAGCAGCCGCACCGTGTCCTCCTGCCCCTGCGCGGTGAAGTATTCGATGGCCTGCGCCTTCGTCCAGCGCGCCTTGACGATGGGCATATCGCGCGCGGCGATCTCGCGCATCTTCTCCTCCACGCGCCGCACCTTGGCCGCCGTCAGGCTCATGCCGGACACGCTCAGATAGATGCCCTGCCCGATGCTGTGCTCAAAGCGCACCTTCACGCCGGGGTACAGCTCGCGCATCGCCAGCAGCAGGATCAGCCGCGCGCTGCGCTCGTATGTTCTGTATTGTTCTTCGTTGTGTACGTTCAAGCCAATCCGCCTCGCTTATGTCAAATTGCCGGTTTTTCGGCGTTTCTTCTATCTATATCGTACATGAAAACGCCGCCCGCGTCAAGGCCATTCTTCCCCCGGTCGATCGCCAAAACGAGAGCGGCGCGGACTGCCATCTTACGCAATCCGCGCCGTGTTTATGCTTTTGTTCATCGCTCCATGGCGTATGCCGCGGCGCTCCTGCCCGCGAGCGCGCCGGTGGAAAACGCGATCTGCAGATTGAATCCGCCGGTGTGCGCGTCCACGTCGAGCACCTCGCCCGCGAAGAACAGGCCCTCCGCGTGGCGGCTCATCATCGTGCCTGGCACGACGCCCTTCACATCGACGCCGCCGCGAGTCACAATCGCTTCCTCGATGGGCCGCGTGCCCGTGATGCTCAAAGGCAGCGCCTTGAGGTTCTGCGCGATGGCCATGCGCTGCTCGCGCGTGATCTGGTTGATAGGCGCGTCCGTCGTCAGCCCGCAGAGCTGCGCGAACACGGGTCCCATCCTCGCGGGCATCAGGCTCGTGAGCACGCTGCCCAGCTGCTTGCGCGCGTTCTCGGTGAATTCGCGCGTCAGCCTCGCGTTCACCTGCTCGGGCGTCATGCCCGGCTTCATGTCAAGCGTCACCGCGACGCTCGAAAAATCCTCCGGCATGTGGCTGCTCAGCTCGATGATCAGCGGGCCGCTCACGCCGAAATGCGTGAAGAGCATCTCGCCCAGCTCGTCGTAGATTTTTTTCTTGCCCACCTTCGCGCTGATGCGCACGTTCTTGAGCGACAGCCCCTGCAAAAGCTGCGGCCACTTTTCCTCCATCGTCAGGCCGACCAGCGAACCGCGCAGCGCCGTGACGGCATGCCCGTTCTCTTTGGCGAACCGGTATCCGTCGCCCGTTGAGCCCGTGGACGGATAGCTCACGCCGCCCGTCGCCACGATGACGCACTTGGCGCGCAGCGTGCCGCCCTGCGCAAGCTTCACGGCGAAACCATTTTCTTCCTTTACAACCGCCTGCACGCCCGTGTTCAGCTCCACCTGCACGCCCGCGTCCTTCATGCCCCGCGCGAGGGCTTTTGTCACATCGCTCGCCTTGTCGCTGACCGGAAAGACGCGCCCCCCGCGCTCCACCTTGGTCGGCGTGCCGAGCATATCGAGCAGCGACGTCACGTCCTCGTGGTCAAACTGGCCCATCGCGGGCAGCAGGAACTTGGGATTGCGCAGCACCTGTGCAAAGAAATCCTCGCCGTCCGCGACGTTGGTGACGTTGCAGCGGCCCTTGCCGGTGATGTAGATCTTCTTACCCAGCTTTTCGTTTTTCTCCAGCAGCAGCACGCCTGCGCCCGCCCATGCGGCCTGAAGCGCGGCCATCATGCCCGCCGCGCCGCCGCCGATGACGATGATATCATTCACGATCTTTTCCGACATAAACCCTGTACTCGTCCCAGATGCCTTCCATCAGGCGGAAATGCTCACTCAGCTCGTCCTTGCGCTTGAGGCCCAGCGCCACGATCAGCGCGTTGATGACCGACAGCGGCGCGGCCATCGAGTCCACGAACGACGCCATATCGGTACGCGCCGTCAGGCAGACCGTGCTCGTCGCGTAGATCGGGCTCATCGGGCCGTCCGTCAGGCCGACCACCTGTGCGCCGCGCGCCCGGGCGAAGTTCATGGCCTCCAGCGTGCGCGTCGAGTAGCGCGGGAAGCTGATGCCAAAGAGCAGGTCGCTCTCGTTGATGCGGCTGATCTGCTCGAACACGTCGCCGCTCGCCTCGCTGACGATGCGGATGTTGTCGAATATGAAGTTGAGATAATACGCCAAAAACTGCGCGATGGGCGCGGCAGAGCGAAGGCCCATGACGTAGATGTTGCGCGCGCCGATGATCTTGTCGACCGCCTCGTCAAACGCGGCGGCGTCGATCTCCTCGGTCGTCGTGCGGATGTTCTGCATATCCGCGTGCAGCACCGTGCGCAGCACCTCGCTCTGGTCGATGTCCGTCGCCATTTCAAAGCGCTGCACGGCGGTCAGCCAGTGGCGCACGAGCTCCTGCAAAGCGCGCTGAAGCTGCGGATAGCCCTCGTAGCCCATCGCGGAGGCGAAGCGAACCACCGTCGACTCGCTGACGCCCACCTTCTCGCCCAGCTTGCTCGCGGTCATGAAAACCGCCTTGTCGTAATGCTCGACGATGTATTCCGCAATGCGGCGGTGTCCCTTGCTCAGCCTTTTTCCCGATTGGTTGAGCCGGCGCATCATGTCTTGCATGTCCTGCATTTTTCAAAAACCCTCCCACGGCCTGACAGCCGGTTTTATCTGCTCTTTATTCTATCAAATATAAGAAAAAAATGCAAGAAGAATTTTTCTTCCTGCATTTTTATGTAATCTGTATTTAATTCGACCGTTATTTGCATCAATCGCGTATGTTCTTCACAGAATCTTAGCGATCGCGCGCGTCGCTTCGTGGTTCGTCATATCCGGCGTGAGTACCGTGAGCGTCGCGTAGCCTGCAAAAAGCCATGAAAAATCATCATCCCCGCGCTCAATCCGCTTGTCCACGCCGCCGCTGATGGTGCAGCGAAGCGAGCCGTCCGCCTGCTCCTCAATCGCATAGCTGTCAAGATACCGCGTGCACGCCAGCGGCGCGGCCTTGACGCCCAACGCCCTGTCGACGCCCGGATAGTTGACGTTGAGCAGCGCGTTTTTGGGCAGCGGATGCGCCAGCGTCATCTCAAACGCCTTCACCGCGAGCTCCGCCGCCAGATGATACGTGTCCTCACGCTGCGGCGCGAGCGAAACCGCCATCGCAGGCCGGTCGTTGAGGATGCCTTCCATCGCCGCGCCGACCGTGCCGGAATACAGCACGTCCGAACCGGCGTTGTAGCCGTGGTTGATGCCGGAGATCACGTACTCCGCGTCCGGGCAGAGGTTCTTGAGGCCGAGCTTCACGCAGTCCACCGGCGTGCCGCTGACCGCATACGCTTTCGCAGCGCCCGGCACATCCACCGGCACAGCCCGAAGCGGCGCAAAGAGCGTCATCGAGTGGCTCGCGGCGGAGCGCTGGCCGTCCGGCGCGATCACGGTCACCTCATGCCCCGCGTCGGCGAACGCACGGGTCAGCGTGCGGATGCCCGGGGCCATGATGCCGTCGTCGTTGGAAATCAAAATGCGCATGGCTTGTCCTTCCTTTGTTTATTCCTCGTAGTCGCGGAACAAAAACGCCGTCATCACGCCGTCCAGGCTCTCGAACTCGATGCGCAGATCGTAGGGCAGGATGTTGCGAAACACCATATCGCTCACGCTGCTGACCGTCGCGTCGAACCCGGCGGGCAGGTAGCTCACGCCGCCCTGCGAGTGCCAGTTCATGTCCACGATGACCGCCGGCACGCGCAGCACGATGTTGTAAAGCGTGCTGCACACCTGACAGACGCCGCCGCCGTAGCCCATATCGCTCTCGCCGGAGAGAATCGGCGCGCTCCTGTATCCGTTTTCCTTCGTGTACGGCCCGCATATCGCGTTGAAGGAAAACTCCTCGCCTTCCTTCACGCGGATGCTCGTCAGGCGCTCGCTCGCCAGATCGATGTTGTATACGCGGCCCGCGTTGCCTTCCTTGCTCAGGCTCGTCGAGTAGAACGTGGTGAAGGCGTAGAGCAGGTCGCCCGGCTGCGCCTCGTCCCACGGCACGAAGTCGTAAATCTTGAAATTCTCTGCGGGCAGGGACGCGTTCTCCGGCTCGCGCTTGTAGGGGAAGTACGCTCTGCCATCCTTGATCGTCTCAAACGACAGCCACGACCCCGCGCTCACCTCGATGGTGTATTTGTAGCCCTCGGGCTTGAAGCTCATGTCCCGCAGCGCAATGCCCACGGCCACATGCTCGCTCGTGCCGGGCATCGGCCCTTCAAACGGGTCCTTGCGCTGCACGCGCTCGACGTATTTGGTCAGCACATAGCCCTGCTCGCCGTTGTAGTCGATGCGCGTCCACTTGCGGCCCTTGCTGTATACGTCCACCATGACGTCCTTTTCGATCTTGCCCAGCTTCGTCGATTCCTCGTCGCCCCAGCGGTAGACCGTCATCCGCTTGCCGATGTAGCCGTAGAACGGCGCTTCCTCGTCCTCCGCTTCCTCCGCGTGCGCCCACACAGGCAGCAGCAGCGCCGCGAGAAGCAGCAGGGCGAGCATCGCGGCGCGACGCATCAGTCCGCCCTGTATACGCGCACCGTCAGCACGCCGCCCACTGCCTGAAGGGCGAATCGCACATCGTAGGGCAGCGCATTGCGCAGGCGAAGATCGAGATTGCCGTCGCTGACGGCCGCGTCAAAGTCGAGCGGCGCGTAGCTGATGCCGTAAGAGGAATGGACGTAGTGCAAAAGCACCTCGATGGGAATCTGCAAAATCGCGTTGTACAGCGTCGTGGACACCTGGCAGATGCCTCCGCCGTAGTCCAGCTTTTTGCTGGATGTGTAGTTGATGATCGGCCCTTCCTCGTAGCCGTTTAACTTCGTGTAAGGCGCGCAGTAGTCGTTGAAATAGAACTTCTCGCCCGCCGCGATGCCCTGATTCTGCAGCCGCTGCACGCCCTGCATCAGGTTATGGAAGCGGCCAATCTGCGTCTTGGTCTTCTGCTCCGGGTCGTAGTACGTCGAGAACACGGCGATCAGGTCGCCCGGCTCGGCCTCCGCCCAGACCTTGACCTTCTCAAGCTCGAGGTTGTCCGTGTCCGCAATGCGGCCCGTGATGCGGTCGTAGGGCAGCGTCACGGCCATGCTTTCGTCCGGCGCGCTGACCGCCATGATCGCGCCCTCCGGCACGGTGCGCAGCAGCTCGCCCGTCTCGTTGTCAAAAATCTCGACGTCGCCGGTGGTCTTCGCCGCGTAGGGATACCAGATCGTGCCGGGGATCAGCGGGCCGAACGGGTCATAGCGCTTGAAATAGCGCAGATACTTCGCCAGCGCGTAGCCGATCTTGCCGTCCTTGCGCACGTACGCCCAATCGCCGTCGATTTCCATGACCTCGACCTCGTCCTCCTTGTAGAGCGTGGCCAGCAGCTTCGACTTCTCGTCCTTTTCCTGGCGCAGCGAGAGGTTGGACGTCACCGTCGCCGTGAAATACGCCACGAACGCGGGCGGCGTCGCGTATTCCTCCGGCACCTCCACGCCCTCGATCATCGACTCGATGCCCAGCACGAAATTCGCCGACACATAGCCCGGCATGCCGTTGCGGATGACGCCCAGCCATTTCTCGCCAAGCTCCGTGATGTAGACCGTCTCACCCTCGGCATATCCCGATATGCGCTGAGAGGACGCATCCTTTTTGGCGCGCACGTTCAGGTCCGTGGTCGCCACACCCTTGAAGATGGCGGACACCGTGTCGTCAAACGGCCCCTCTGCCGCCAAATCCGTCACGTATTTCGCCACGCAGTAGCCGGTCTGGCCGTCAAAATCGACCTTGTACCAATCGCCGTCCATCTCGATGATCTGGATGATGTCGCCTTCGTTCACGCTGCCCAGCTTGCCGGACGACGTGGATTTCTTCTCCCGTATAGTCAGCGTTCTGGTCGCTGTTCCCGTGTATGCGATCTCCTCCGCCGCAGCCGGTATCATCAAGCCGATGCAAAGCAGAAAAGCCGTCAAGAGAAAAAGAATCTTTTTCATGCGTCCATCCTTCGTCGCGTCCAAGATATGTTCACAAGAGATTTGTCCGATCGGAAGCGCTTTTTCACGTTTCCCGATACGAAAAAGAGAGGGAAATGCCCAAACGGCACGCCATGCGCCCCGCTCGCGCAAATCCCCTCTGTGTGTTACATGCTGCGATCTTTAGTCCTCGCCATCGTCGTCTTCGTTGTCGTCCTCGTCGGATTCGTCCTCGAAGATGCCGCGATGGCAGTTGGGGCAAAGATGTTCCTGCTCCATATCGAAAGCCTGCTCGTCGAAGAAGACGACCGTGCCGCAGTGCGGACATTCGTATTCGATCATGCCGCTGTCGTCGTCGTCATCCTCGTCATCGTCATCGTCTTCGTCGTCCTCGTCGTCATCCTCCAGTTCTGCGTAGAACGCCTCCTCCAGATCGCTGACGTCGCTGTCGATTTCCTCGATGTATTCCATCAGCTCGTGCAGCTTTTCCTGCGTCTCCTCCAGCTCGTCGGCGAGCGTCTCCATCGTCGCGATCATCGCGTGCATGAGCTTGCCCTGCTCGCTGCTCTCGCTGACGCCGAGGCCCTCCGCCAGGCCCTTGAGGTAGGACACCTTCTTGCCCATCTTGCTCATGGTCAGGCCGCCTTTCCTATAAAATCAGGGAACTCAGGCGCGGGACATATAGGAGCCGTCGCGGGTATCCACGCGGATCTTGTCGCCGATGTTGATGAACAGCGGCACAGCGATCTGATAGCCCGTCTCCAGCGTCGCCGGCTTGGTGGTGTTGCTGGTGGTGTCGCCCTTGAAGCCCGGCTCGGTCTCGGTGACCTCGAGCACGACGAAGTTCGGCGCCTCGACGGAGAAGGCCTTGCCCTTGAAGAAGCGCACGGTCGCCATGGTCTCTTCCTTCATGAAGCGGATGGCGTCCTCGACCTGATCCAGCGTCAGCGGGATCTGCTCGAAGGTCTCCTGATCCATGAAGTAGTAGAACTCGCCGTCGTTGTAGACGTACTGCATTTCCTTGGTCTCGATGGTCGCGCGCGGCTGCTTGTCGGTCGGGTTAAAGGAACGCTCGACGAC
>CALVTQ010000099.1 GCA_944362695.1 uncultured Clostridia bacterium | reverse complement strand
GCGGGTTCAAGCGAAATCCTGAGAGCTTGACGGGCCGTCTCAAATGCTCTTTCGTTTCTTGCTCCGAGTGGGGTTTACATCGCGGACGAGTCGCCAGGCCGCGGGTGAGCTCTTACCTCGCCTTTCCACCCTTACACGGCAAGCCGTGCGGTATATCTCTGTTGCACTTTCCCTGGGGTCACCCCCGCCGGGCGTTACCCGGCACCCTGCCCTATGGAGCTCGGACTTTCCTCACACCTTTCGGCGCGCGGCCGCCCGGCAGCCTCACAAACGGAGGTATTATACTACAGAAGTGCAGATTTGTCAACGCTCGCGGGCGTTTCGCCATGACAAAGGCGCAAAAAACGGCGGGAAAAACACGTCAACAATCGCAAATGTGTGAAGAAATGCGCCGAAAACTTGCATCCGTAATCAAAATTTGATACAATAGACGCGATTCCGGCGGTGACTGCGCGCAGAGCTGACCGGAAGGATGGCAACCCAACGACGCCGCGATTGCGGCAAAGACTTGTCGGGTATCCCAAGTGAACCCGAACGGAGGAATGAAAAATGAATACCACGAGATCAAAGAACGTCCTGTACCTGACGCGGCTGGCCATTCTGGTCGCGGTTGAGCTGGTCATGAAGCTCATCGGCCTGGGCAGCGTGCCGGTCGGTCCGCTGTACATGTCGTTTCTGACCGTCCCGATCGCTGTCGGCGCGATCGTGATGGGGCCGATGGCGGGCGCGATTCTGGGCGGCGTTTTCGGTTTTGTCAGCTTTGTGGACGCCGTGCAGGGCGTATCCGTCATGACGGGTACATTCTTCGGCATCTCACCTGTGCATACGTTCATCCTGTGCGTGGGCATGCGCGTGCTGATGGGCGTCTGCGTGGGTCTGGTCTATGCGGGCATGGCGAAGCTGTGCCGCAAGGCTGTCGTCAATAACTTCGTCGCGTCTCTGGCCGCGCCGCTGCTCAACACGCTGTTCTTCATGGGTTATATCGTGCTCGTGTTCTACAACACGGAGTACGTGCAGGGCATGGTGGCCAGCAAGGGCGCGGCGAACCCGCTGATGTTCGTCGTGCTGCTGGTGGGCGTGCAGGGCGTCATCGAGGCGGTCGTCTGCTCGGTCACAGGCACGGCGATTGCCACGGGCGTACAGAAGGCGCTGGGCGGCAGGACGCGCTGATCTCTTTACACAAACGGGGCATGAGGCCCGGAGGCTTTTTCGATATGATACTGGTCATGGACATCGGCAACACGAACATCAAGGCGGCCGTCTTCAGCGGCGACCGCCTGCTCAATCGTTGGCGCTGCGCGACGGACACCGCGATGACGTCGGATCAATACGGCATCATCATGGCCGATCTGTTCCGCTATTACAAGCTGGAGATGAGCGCCATTGAGGGCATCATGATCTCGTCCGTGGTGCCGACGATCAACTACACGATCGAGCACATGTGCCGCGACTACTTCGGCATCGACCCGAAGATTCTGCAGCCGGGGACGAAGACGGGACTCAACATCCGATACGAGAACCCGCGCGAGCTGGGCAGCGACCGCATCGCGAACGCTGTGGCCGTCTCCGCGCTCTACAACGGTCCGTCCGTCTTCATCGACTTCGGAACGGCGACGACCTACGGCGTCATCTCGGCGAAGAACGAGTTCCTCGGCGGCGCGATCGGCCCCGGTCTGCGCATGATGAACGCGGCGCTGGCGACCGGCACGGCGAAGCTGCCGTCCATCGAACTGGTCGTGCCGCAGCATGTGATCGGCAAGACGACGATCAGCAACATTCAGTCGGGCATCCTGTACGGATACATCGGCTCGGTGGAGAAAATTGTGACCGGCATGAAGAAGGAACTCGGCGCGCCGGATGCGCAGGTCATCGCGACCGGCGGCATGGCACACCTGGTCAAGAGCAATTCGAACGTGATTGACCTGATCAACCCGGATCTGACGCTCACCGGTCTTCGCCTCATCTATGAAAAGAATCAGGCGTAAAGCCTTCAGGAGGATAACCCTATGGAGAAAATTGCGATCGGTTTTCTGGGCTGCGGCAACATCGGCTGCGGCGTGTACAAACTGCTCGAGTCCTACGGCGCACAGATTGAGGCCAACGAAGGCGTTGCGTTCGATGTGCGCAAGATTCTGGTGCGTTCGCTGGGCAAAAAGCGCGCATACGATGTGGACGAGCGGCTGCTGACGGACAAGCCCGAGGATGTGCTTGACGACCCGGATATCGCCATCGTCATGGAATTCATGGGCGGCAATGAGCCGGCGTCCTCCTATATGATCCGCGCGCTTGAGCACGGCAAGACCGTCGTGACGGCCAACAAGATGGCGCTCGCCAGCCGCTGGGACGAGATTGTCGCCGCGGCCCGCGAGCATCAGAGCGGCCTTTACTACGAGGCGAGCGTATGCGGCGCTGTGCCGATCATTCGGGCGATCAACGATTCGCTTCAGGCCAACCGTATCACGTCCGTCATGGGCATCATCAACGGCACGACCAACTACATCCTCACGCGCATGAGCAGCGAGGGCGCGGCCTATGCCGACGTGCTCGCCGACGCGCAGAGGCTGGGCCTGGCCGAGCCGGACCCGACCGCCGACGTTGAAGGCTACGACGCGGCGTATAAGCTGTCGATTCTCTCAACGCTCGCGTTCCACAAGCACGTGCCGGTGACAAGCGTCTACCGCGAGGGCATCACGAACGTGACGCCGCTGGACGTGCAGTGCGGCAAGGAATTCGGCCTGACGCTCAAGCTGCTGGCTGTTGCCAAGGAGGAAGACGGCGTGGTGCAGGCGCGCGTGCACCCGACTTTCGTCCCCAACGCACACCCGCTGGCGAGCGTCAACAACGCGTTCAACGCGGTGTATGTGCAGGGCCATGCGTGCGGCGAAATGATGTTCTACGGACGCGGCGCGGGTGATATGCCCACAGCCAGTGCGCTCGTCTCCGACCTGATCAAAGCGGCGAAGACGAAGCGCCATACGATGCCCGCCGTCGCTGCGGGCGACTGTGTGATGGCGGAGGATTGGCATTGCGTCCACTTCATCCGTATGCAGGCCAAGGACCAGCCGGGCGTGCTATCCTACGTCTGCGGCAAATTCGCCGAGCACGGCGTGTCCATCGCATCGATGGTGCAGAAGGGCGAGGGAGAGCAGTCCGGCAGCGTGCAGCTGATCTTCCTGACGCATACGGCATCGGAAAAGGCCGTTCGCACGGCGCTTGGGGAAATGGACAGCGCGATGGTGATTCAGGGCAGCGTCATCCGCGTGGAAGGCAAGCAGTAAACCATAGGAAAATATCAATGACGGCATGGTCACGCATGCCGTTTTTTCTATAATTTCTGGAACATCTTTGTACAGCCGATGTAGAATATTGTATATGTGCAACATGCACAAGCAGAGGTAAATGCTTTCCTGTGAGGAGGGAAAAAGGGCATGGGAAACGTCAGACAAATCAGCTGTAATATTGCAAGATCGGACTGTTTGATATTCATATTTAACGCAAATTTGACCTTTAAGGCCCGGAAAATGCAAAGGAAAGAAAGTGGTGTTATGGCAATGACAATAATGGTAAAAAGATTCTGATGTTGTGTAATGCACAGAATGAACAAAACAAAAGAAAAACGAAGTAAACAAAAGATTTTGAGAGATTCAATGGAATAAATTCATCAAACAAGAAAATATGAGCGAATATTGTATTCAAAAAATGAAATATAACGGAAAAACAATGCGGGGTTGTATTCAATTTTTGTGAGTGTTAGCAATTGAAAAATTGATGAAAAACACGTATAATGAGGTCAATCAAAGGCGCCGCGGAACGAAGGATAGCGGGCCTTGGACCGAGATTATCGAAGGGGGATTACACCACATGGCAAGCTTGAAGCTCAATCACATCTACAAGATCTACTCTGGCAACGTCACTGCCGTCTCCGACTTCTGCCTGGACATCGAGGATAAGGAGTTCATCGTTCTGGTCGGTCCGTCCGGCTGCGGTAAGTCCACCACGCTGCGCATGGTCGCTGGCCTGGAAGAGATTTCCGAGGGCGAGCTCTACATCGGTGACCGTCTGGTCAACGACGTCGCGCCGAAGGATCGCGACATCGCGATGGTGTTCCAGAACTACGCTCTGTATCCGCACATGACCGTGTACGACAACATGGCGTTCGGCCTGAAGCTGCGCAAGAAGCCGAAGGACGAGATCGACAAGCTCGTGCGCGAGGCCGCGAAGATCCTGTCCATCGAGCAGTTGCTCAACCGTAAGCCGAAGGCTCTGTCCGGCGGCCAGCGTCAGCGCGTTGCTCTGGGCCGTGCTATCGTCCGTGACCCGAAGGTCTTCCTCTTCGACGAGCCGCTGTCCAACCTGGACGCCAAGCTGCGTGTTCAGATGCGTACCGAGATCACCAAGCTGCATCAGCGCCTGCAGACGACCTTCATCTACGTCACGCATGACCAGACCGAGGCCATGACCATGGCGTCCCGCATCGTTGTCATGAAGGACGGCTTCATTCAGCAGGTCGACACCCCGCAGAACCTGTATGACTACCCGGCCAACCTGTTCGTCGGCTCTTTCATCGGCAGCCCGCAGATGAACTTCTTCAACGCCAAGCTGGTCAAGAAGGCTGACGGCGTTTGGGCTGAGTTCGGCGAGAACGCCATCAAGGTGCCGGACGCGAAGGTCCGCAAGCTGGTCGACGAGTCCTACATCGGCAAGGAAGTCGTCATGGGCATCCGTCCGGAGAACATCCACGACGAGGAGCGCTTCATCAAGGAAGCCGACGGCAACCTGGTCGAGGCCAAGGTTGAGGTCGTCGAGCTGATGGGCTCTGAGACCTATCTGTACCTGAAGACCACCGGCAAGGACAGCAACGTCATCGCCCGCGTCGATCCGCGCAGCTCTTCCCGCAACGGCAACACCATCAAGGTTGCTTTCGAGATGAACCGCCTGCACTTCTTCGACAAGGACACCGAGAAGAGCATCCTGAACCGCTAATCCCCTGTCATATCACGCCTGCATCGCCTCTGATGCGGGCGTTTTTTGTGGAATTTCCACAAGTTTACGTCATATTATACCAAATTGTCGGAGATATTTTTTTGAACCTATGGATTTTTCACAGTGGATACGTTATAATGATTTCGCTTACAGAAATTGATGCCTTTAACCTATATGCAAGACGCTGTGGAAAGGGGTTTTTACGATGATACCTGAGAAGCGTTTTTTGAATCAGATTCAGCAGGTGCTTGCCAGACTGATGCAGCCGCTGTGGCTGCTGGACACCGAGGGCACCGTTCTTTTGCCGGAGGAGAACCGAGGCAAGATCAGCCTGCCGGAATTCATGGAGCCGGGCATGCCGGTCGCCTTTGAGGGAAAGACTTTCCTGATGATCGGCATCACGCCGGAGCTGATCCTGTGCGCTGATGCACAGGGTGCGGCGACGCATGACTGCATCGTGCTGGCGGGTGCGATGGTACAGTCGATGGGCCGCGGCGAGGCGCCGATCCAGAGCCGTTACGACGTGTATCGCCGCGTGTTGCGCGAGGAGCTGACGGGCAGCGAGCTCGAGGCGCTTGCGCATGAGCATCAGATTGAGATGAACCGCGAGCGTTGTGTGATGACGTTCCAGATTCTGCAGACGGAATCCGAGACCGCGTTCAACATGCTCGACGAGATCGTGCCGCGCGCCAACGGTGACCTGCTCGTGGAGATGGACCGCCATACGGTCGTCTTCCTCAAGAGCATGGAAAATGTTGAGACCTTCGAGGAGCTCTACCAGATGGCCGAGGCCATTGAGCAGACGCTGCTTGACGAAGCGGGCAAGAGCTGCGTGGTCGGCATCGGCGAGCCGAAGAAGAGCTTCCCGGAGATCGGCGAGAGCTACCGCGAGAGCCGCCGCGCTGTCGAGGTCGGCCGCATCTTCCTGACCGAGCAGCACATCTACGTCTATCGCAGCCTCGTGCTCGAGCGCTTCCTGATGGATATTCCGCGCGAGATGGGCACGCGCTACCACGGCATTCTCTTTAACCGCAAGACGGCGCGCCTGTTCAACGACGAAATGCTGCACACCATCGAGATGTTCTTCGCCAAGGACCTGAACCTCTCGGATACCGCGCGTCAGCTGTACATCCACCGCAACACGCTGGTGTATCGCCTTGACAAGGTGCAGCGCCAGACGGGCCTCGACCTGCGCAAGTTCGACGATGCGGTCACGTTCAAGATGATGATGCTGCTGGGCAAGAGCGGCAAGGACAAGCCGCGTCCCGTGTATTGATCGACGAATCACCCAAGATGGCCGGCCAAAATAGGCCGGCTGTTTTTGAATTGAAAGGATATGTGATCGGATTGAAAAAGATTGGCGTCATTCTTTCGCTGCTCATCGCCGTGATGGTGGTCGGCGTGGCTGTGCCATGCTCGAGCGAGACAGGCTGGCCGTTTAATAACGCGCAGAGCGATACCGTGACCATCAGCCGGGCGGAATACGAGCGGCTGCAGAAATATGCGAAGCTTGAATATCTGATGCAGATGGTCGATCTGTACTACTACGAGGAATATGACGAGGAGGAAATGCTCGAATACGCCGCGTACGGCCTGATGGGCGGCGTGGGCGACATGTACACCCGCTACATCAGCAAAGAGGACATGGAAGCGAGCATGGAAAGCATGCTCGGTGAATACTGCGGCATCGGCTGCCTGCTGCTGGCAAACTCCGAGGACAACACGATCACCGTCACGCGCGTATTCAAGGGCAGCCCGGCGGAGAAGGCCGGCATCCGTGCGCAGGACCGCATTGTGTACGTCAACGACGTGTATTACACGGCCTACGAAATGAACGACGCCGTCGACCAGATGCGCGGCAAGGCGGGCGAGTCCGTGAAGGTCACCGTCATGCGCGGGCTGGAGACGATCGACTTTGACATCGTGCGCGAGGATATCGAGATCAACTACGTCGAATATGAGATCCTCGAGGAGGAGAACCTCGGCTACGTGATCCTCTACGACTTCTTCGCCGAGGCCGCCGACGAGATCGACAAGGCCTACCAGGAATTCATCAATGCCGGTGTGGAAGGCGTGATCCTCGACCTGCGCAGCAACGGCGGCGGCATGGTCTCCGTTGCTGAGGGAATCGCCGAGCTGATCCTGCCCGAGGGCGTGGTCTACTCGGTCAAGGACAAATACGGCAATGAGCAGAGCTACTCCACCGACAGCAAGTATTATGACCTGCCGCTGGTCGTGCTCATCGACGAATACAGCGCGAGCGCGAGCGAGATTTTGGCCGGCGCCGTGCGCGATCACAAGGCGGGCACGCTGGTGGGCGTCACGTCGTTCGGCAAGGGCGTCATTCAGTACGAATTCGAGATCGGCGACGGAAGCGGCGTGGCCATCACGATGGGCCGCTACTACACGCCCAGCGGCGAGTGTATCCACGAGGCCGGCATCACGCCCGACGTGGTCGTGGAACTGCCGGAGGAAGCGGTGACCAAGTACGGCATGAACAACCTGCCGCGCGAGAGCGACACGCAGCTGCAGGCGGCCATCGACGTACTCAAGCAGAGCGAGACGAAGTGAGTTTCAAACAGGAGGGCTTCCCGTGCGGGCGGCCCTCTTGTCTTTCTCATAAGGAAATGATATAATCAGAGCAGTGACTTTATGCATGTTCGGAGGGGATTGCCGTGTGCCGCGTGAGCGTGATCGTGCCTGTGTATCAGGTGGAGGCGTATTTGGCGCGCTGTCTTGACAGCATACTCGCGCAGACGTTCACGGACTTTGAATTGATCCTCGTGAACGACGGCACGAAGGACAATTGCCCGGCGATCATGGCGGAGTACGCCGCACGCGACAGCCGGATTCGTCAGATTCACAAGGAGAACGGCGGACTTTCCTCAGCGAGAAACGCGGGGCTTGACATCGCACGCGGGGAGTTCATCGCTTTCGTCGATTCGGACGACTATGTCGAGCCGACGCTGCTCGAGGATGCCGTTCATGCCGCCGACGAGAGCGGAGCGCAGCTCGTGCTGTTTAATTACAGGCTGGTCGACGAAAACGGCGTACATGAGCCGTATCTGCCGATGACCGACGAAGTAATCGACCTGAACGCGCTGGGCATGGCGAACTATTTCTATACATATTGGATGCCGTACAGGCACGGGCAGGAGGCCTGGTGCAGGCTCTACCGCCGGGAGATCATCGAGGCAAACGGCCTGCGCTATGCGCCGAACAGGGAGGTTTTCGCCGAGGACACACTGTTTTCGGCGATGTATCTGATGCATGTACAAAAGATCGCGGCGCTGTCAAAGACGTACGTGTATTACGTCCAGCGAGGCGATTCGCTGATGGGCATGCGCAAGCCGAAGCTCGCGTGGCGGCTGATGCGGCTGAGCGTGCTGCTGACGCAGTATGTGCGCAAATGCGGGTACGGCGAGGAGCTCAAGAATGTGCTGCCGGTGCTGTGCTACGACAAGCTGTTCTGCAAGGGCATCCGGCTTGACCCGAGCATGGACGACGTGCTCGCGGCGATGAAGGAATTCCGCGAGGACGAGACGATGCGGGGGCTGCTGCGCGCGCTGATGGGTGTGGGGCCGCTGCTTGAGTATACGATGAAGACGCGCAAGGGCATCCGCACGCAGATTCGCGGCAGGCTGTTCGCGTGGCGGTGGCTGCGCGGCGACGTGAAGGGTGCGGCGGCGCTCGTGCAGGGACGGGAGGATGCAAGATGAGGGTCAGCATCATCATCCCATGCTACAATGCGCAAACCTATCTGGCGGCATGCCTTGACTCCGTGCTCGCCCAGGATATGGCCGACTTCGAGGTGCTCGCGGTGGACGACGGTTCGCGCGATGGCACGGCGGACATCCTGCGCGCATATGCCAAAAGGGACGCGCGGATCAAGCCGTTTTTTAAGGAAAACGGCGGCGTGTCGTCCGCACGCAACACGGGGCTTGAGCGGGCGCGGGGCGAGTGGGTGACGTTTGTCGATGCGGACGACGTGATCGACGCGGATATGCTCTCGTGCATGCTGGCCGTCGCGACGGACGATGCGGATATGGTCGTTTGCGCGCACAGGACGTTTGACGAAAAGGGAAATACACAGCTCGTCTGGCCGCAGACGAATTGGCCAAAGAAACGCGGCGAGGCGAGGAAGCGCGCGGCGGCACTGCGGCTGATCGAGGGCGACAGCGTGATGAACATCATGTGCGCCAAGCTGCACAGGCGGGAACTGATCGAGCGCGAAGGTATCCGGCTTGATGAAAATGTGGCTATCGCCGAGGACGCGCTGTTCAACCTCGAGGCGCTTGAGCGCGGGCGCGGTGTCGCGTATGTGCATCGCGCGGCGTACGGATACAGGATGCATGCGCAGTCGGCGATGCACGCGAAGACGGCGGGCTCGACGTATGACGTGCATCTTCCATGGCTAAAGGGCATGCGCGCGCTGCTTTTGCGGCTCGGCGCGATGGAGCGCTATTATGCGGCATACGTCGACAGCGTGGCGCTGCGGCTGTACAAGGACGGCGGCGCCGGCGGCGTGATCCGCGATTTCAACGAAAAAGCGATGCCCCTTGTGAACATCGAGGGGCTTGATGTGAAGAGCATGCCGCCGTACGGCCGGGCGGTGCATGCGCTGTGCAGGGCGGGGCGCTATCCGATGGCGTATCCGCTGATCTGGCCGGTGCAGGTGATGAGCAGAAAGCTCGGCGAGGCGGCGTTTGCGCTGCGCGCGCGAAGGGAGAGGCCGCAATGAGCGAGATCCGGGTGAGCATCGTGATGCCGTGCTACCAAAACGCGGCGACGGTGAAAAAGAGCATCCGCAGCATACAGGCGCAGACGGAAGGCGCGTGGGAGCTCATCGCCGTGGACGACGGATCAAAGGACGACACGCTTGCGGTGCTCGCGGCGCTTGCGGAGGGCGAACCGAGGATGCGCGTCATCCATCAGGAGAACGGCGGCGTCAGCGCGGCGAGGAACGCGGGCATCGCGGCGGCGAGCGGCGAGTGGCTCTTTTTCATCGATGCGGACGACTATCTGACGGACGACGCGCTCGCCAAGCTGCTTGCGCTGGCTGATGATGATACAGATATCGTCTGCGGCGCATACGTGATGCGATACACCGACGAGGGCGGGCGCGAGGCGGTCAGCACATGCGCGCACGGCGATTTGCAGACCGTGCTCGAGAGCCTGATTCGCGGGGACAGCGCGCTCAACAGCATGTGTGCCAGGCTCTACCGCACCGATATGATCCGCAGCAGGAAGATTGCCGCGCCGGTTGGCGTGAAGGTCGGGGAGGACGTGCTGTTCAACCTCGATGCATTCATGGCCGCGCGGGCATGCAAGATGACCGACGACGTGATTTACGTCTACGAGCTGGGCGGCGATTCGGCGATGATGCGCGCAAAGCGCGATGTGTTCGCCGGAAGCGTGCCGATGATCGAGGGCATAGGCCGGTTCATCAAACGGCACGGCATGCAGACGGTGCTTTTCCGCGCGCACATCGACATCTACGTGCGCACGCTGCGCGCCGACCGGGGCAGACTGCGCGCAGCGCTCTCGCTGACCTATGCGATGACGAGGAAAATCACGGACGGCGTCGATTTCGCGGCGCTTGATACAAAGCAGAAGATATACTATATGGCGCTGCGCATGCTGCCGGTTTTGAGC
The DNA here is from genome assembly GCA_944362695.1 of uncultured Clostridia bacterium. Taxonomy (GTDB): domain Bacteria; phylum Bacillota; class Clostridia; order Christensenellales; family Aristaeellaceae; genus Ventricola. The sequence goes on along the minus strand of CALVTQ010000099.1, from coordinate 22,874 downwards.
TATTTTCTGCCGTAATACATGAAAAAACGGGCCGAAGAGGCCTTTTGATGACCCCGACGGGAGGGACAGGACGGATGATGAGGCGCATTGAGATCAGCGTGATCGTGCCTTGCTTTAATGCGGAGCGGTATTTGGGATGTTGTCTGGACAGCCTGATGGTGCAGAAGGAGCCGGAGATCGAGATGATCTTCATCGACGACGGCTCGACCGACGCCACGGGCGCGATTTTAGACGCGTTCGCGGCGAAGGAGCCGCGCGCGAAGGTGATTCACACGCCGAACCGCGGTGTTTCCGCAGCCAGAAACCGGGGCATCGACATGGCGACGGGCCGCTATCTGGCGTTCGTGGACGCGGACGACGCGCTGGAGGAGCAGGGTTTGCTCAAGCTCTATCAGGCCGCGATGCGCTCCGGCGCGCAGATCACGTCGGCCAACCACACGCTCTTTGATATGGAAAAGAACCAGCGCGTGCCGGTGGAGATCGATCCCGTCGTGCAGCAGCCGCTTGAGATCGTCAAAGAGATCATCCACATGCACCGCATTTACAATAACATTTGGAATAAACTCTATGTGCGCACGATGTTTGACGGAGGGCTGCGGCTTGACGAGGGCGTGCGCATCGGCGAGGATGCGCTGCTCAACCTCCAGCTCTATCTGCGCGCGTCGAAGGTCGAGCATCTGGCGCAGAACACGTATGTCTACCGCGTGCACGCGCGCTCGGCGATGGCGACCGTACAGCAGCACAGCGAGGCGCATCAGCCGATGCTCGAAGGCATGAACCGGATTCTGCTCGCAGAGGGCGTCAAGGAGCTGTACTTCCGCGACTATCTGCAGAGCTGTGTGTGGGTCGATGAGAAGGAGCGGGGCATCGGCGAGGCCATGAAGCGCTTTGACGGGCATGTGCGCCCGCTGGTGCTCGACGGCATCGACGAGACGAAAATCCCCAAGCGCGATTCGTCGCTGTATCAGATGGTCAAAATGGGCGGCTTTCCGACGTTTTATAAGCTCATGCGTGTGCGGGAGAAGATCACGAAAAAGAGATGGGGGATCAGGCGATGAGCGGCGTTCTGCTTTACAACCATGGCGGATGCGAAAACAGGGGCTGCGAGGCCATTGCGCGCTCGACGGCGGCACTGTTTGCCAAACATGCGGGTATGGACTGCACGCTCGCCAGCGGACAGCCGGATTTTGACCGGGGCGCCTGCATCCCGCACGTGAAAAGCGTGATTTCCTCGAAGATTTCGCCCAGAAGCGTGCAGCGCATCATCAATTCGATCGGCTTTCGGCTCGGCCAGCCGCGCGAGATGGAGGTCGCCCGGACGTATTCGCCCGTGATCCGCGCGGGCAAGGGCAGCGACGTCTGCCTGTCCATCGGCGGGGACACGTACTGCTATGGCAGGCAGGAGCATCTGCTCGTCATCAACCGGCGGCTAAGGCGCGCGGGCAAGCCGATCGTGCTGTGGGGCTGCTCGATCAACCCGGAGGTGATCGGCGGCGAGGCGCTTACCGACCTTCGCCAATACGACCTGATTGTGGCGCGCGAGACGATCACCGAGCAGGCGCTCAAGGAGGCAGGACTGCCCGTGTGCCGCTGGTGCGACCCGGCGTTCACGATGGAGCCGGTTGAGACGGCGCTGCCGCAGGGATGGAAGCCCGGCGCGACGGTGGGCCTCAACGTGAGCCCGCTGATTCTGAACAGCGCGAAGGATAGCGGCGCGGCGATGGAGGCTTTCCTTGCACTGGTCGAGCACATCATCAAGACGAGCGAGGACGCCGTGGCGCTGCTGCCGCATGTCACGTGGGCGCACGACAACGACGTCGACGCGCTCAAAAAAATCAAGGCAAAATTTGAGGGCGAGCCGCGTGTGCTGATGGTCGATTCGACGCTCGGCGCGGCGCAATTCAAATTCATCGTATCAAGCATGAAAGCGCTGGTCACGGCGAGGACGCATGCGTCGGTGGCGGCCTACTCGACCGGCGTGCCGACGCTGGTGATCGGCTATTCCGTGAAGGCACGGGGCATCGCGCGCGACATATTCGGCGACGAGGCGGGGCATCTGATCCCTGTGCAGGAGCTGAGCGGTGCGGATGAGCTGATCGCAGCCTATAACGCGTTGATTGCGCGGGCGGATGAGGAGCGCGAGTTCCTCAAAAAACGGATGCCGGAATACACGGCAGGCGCGGAGGAAATCGTGCGGCGCATCACGGCGCTTACGAAGAGATAAACGCAAGAGACGATTGCAAGAGACGACGAGGAAGACATGAGACAGACGGTTCACACGAGGAAGGAAGACTGCACGGGCTGCGGCGCGTGCGTGAGCATATGCCCCAAGGGCGCGATTGCCATGAAGCCGGACGAGGAAGGTTTTCTGTATCCGGCGGTCGATGAAAAGCTGTGCGTGGGCTGCGATGTATGCGAAAAGCGATGCCCGGCGGGCGCCATACCCAAGGAGAAAAAGCCGCACATTGTCGGCGCGCAGGTCAGGGACGAGGCGCTGCGCAGGGCGTCGTCCTCCGGCGGCGTATTCACCGCGCTGGCCCGGCAGACGCTCGCGCGCGGGGGTGCGGTCTTCGGCGCGGCGTTTGACGAGAACATGCACGTGGAGCACATCGGCGCCATCGACGAGGCCGAGATCGGCATGATGCGCGGCTCAAAATACGTGCAGAGCGATGCGGCGGACGCCATCGCCAACGCGGCGGGGCTGCTCGCGCGCGGCATACCGGTCATGTTCAGCGGCACGCCCTGCCAGATTGCGGGATTGCTTGCGAAGGTCGGCGGGAAGTACGGCGAGCTGCTGCTGACGGTGGATTTCGTATGTCATGGCGTGCCGTCGCCCGGCGTGTTCGAATCGTATATCAAAGCGCTAGAAAAGGATGCGGGCAAGCGCGTGACAGGCTACACATTCCGCGACAAGCGGCTGGGCTGGAAGAACTTCTCCGCCGTCGCGACATTTGAGGACGGCAGCGAGCACGCCGGCACGCAGACGACCGACCCGTATCTCTACGGCTTCTTGCAGAACCTGTATCTGCGGCCATCGTGCGTGCATTGCGATGCGCTGCGCGGCAATCACCATGCGGCGGACATCACGCTCGCCGACCTGTGGGGCGCGCAGGAAATCTGTCCCGAGCGCGACGACGACACGGGTCTGTCGCTCGTGATGATCAATACGCAGCGCGGGCGCGAGGCGATGAAGGCCATCGACAACCGTGTCACGACGTTCCCGGTGAAGGATGTAAAGCCGCTTCTGCGCTTCAACCCGAGCATTGAGAAGCCCGCGAGCGCGCACGAAAAGCGGGCGGCGTTCTTCAAATACTACGCGAAAAACGGCTTTGACGGCGCGCACGTGATGAAGCTTTTGAGCGGGCCGGGCAAGGCGGAGCGCATGCTGAAGAGGGCGGCGCACCTGCCTGCGGGCGCGATGAGGCGCATCAGGGCGTTGATCAAAAAATAAGCGAAACGACATTAAACAGCCAAAGACGGCTTTGTCCGGCGGCAGAGAGGCGCGCCGGGCGGAGGTTTTGCCATATGGAAAAGAATCATCGCGCGGTGAGCAACTGCATCACCGAGGGCGTCATCTGGAAGCAGCTGCTTCTGTTCTTTTTCCCAATCGTGCTGGGGACGTTCTTCCAGCAGCTCTACAACACGGCGGACGCGATCATCGTCGGACAATACGTCGGCAAGGAGGCCCTTGCGGCGGTCGGCGGCGCGACGGGCGTGCTGATCAACCTGCTGGTAGGCTTTTTCGTGGGCGTGTCCTCAGGCGCGTCGGTCATCATCGCGCAGCATTTCGGCGCGGGCAGGAGGGACGACGTGTCGCGCGCCGTGCATACGGCCGTGGCGATGGCGCTGGTCTCCGGGCTGCTTTTGACGGTCGTAGGCATTGCGCTCTCCGAGCAGATTCTCGGCTGGATGTCCACGCCTGACGAGGTCATGGTCTATGCGCTGCCGTATCTGCGCATCTACTTCTTGGGCATGATCCCGCAGATGATGTACAACATCGGTGCGGGTATCCTGCGCGCGGTCGGCGATTCGCGCAGCCCGATGGTCTTCCTGATTGCGGCGACGATGACGAACATCGTGCTGGACATCATGTGCGTTATGGGTATGCGCCTGGGCGTGGCTGGTGCGGCCATCGCAACGGTCGCCTCGCAGGTGATTTCCGCCGTGCTGGTCACGTATACGCTGATGCGCACGCGCCGCATTTTCAAGCTTGAGCTCAAGAAGATCGCGTTTGACCCGAGGACGCTTGCGCGCATCGTGCATATCGGTCTGCCTGCGGGATTGCAGTCGGTCATGTACTCGCTCTCCAACCTCATCATTCAGGCGGGCGTCAACGGCTTCGGCACGGACGTCATGGCGGCGTGGACGGCGTATGGCAAGGTGGACGGCCTGTACTGGATGATGGTCAGCGCGTTCGGCGTGGCGATCACGACGTTCGTGGGCCAGAACTTCGGCGCGCATCAGTACGAGCGGCTCAAAAAGAGCGTGCGCATCTGCATGGGCATGTGCGCGGGCGTGACGGTCGTGCTCAGCAGCGTGCTCGTGATCTTCGGACGGCCTCTGCTCACGATGTTCACAAACGACCCGAACGTGCTTGACACCGGCTACAACATCATCTGCCTGATCGCGCCGACGTACATCACGTACATCAGCATCGAGATTCTCTCGGGCGCGATGCGCGGCGCGGGCGATTCGCTGATCCCGACGATCATGACGCTGACGGGCGTTTGCCTGCTGCGCGTGTTCTGGGTGATGGGCGTTGTGCCGCGCTTCCACGAGCTGAACGTGCTGCTCATCAGCTATCCGCTGACGTGGGTCATCACGTCGGTCATGTTCATCGTTTACTACATGCGGGGCAGGTGGCTCACGCACTGCATCGCAACACAGGATGTGAATCCGTAAATGAGACGACGCCTGCTGCTGCCCGTTCGGCGCAAGCTGGCGCTGGCCATCGTCGCATGGCTCGCCGGCATCGCTGCGGCGCAATTCGTGTCATTACCTATCCAAATCGTTATCATATTTAGCGCGCTTCTGCTGTTTCTGGGCGTAAACCGCCGCAGGCACAGGCAGAGCGCGCTTCTCTTTGTCATGGGAATCATGCTGCTGCTGGGCAACGCGCATGCCGCGCATCAGCTGGGATGGCGCGACACGCCCACGGACGGCAAGGCTGAGCTGACCGGCACGGTCGCGGCGATCGAGGAAGGCACGCGCGTCTATCTCACGGATGTTACCGTAAACGGCGGGGCAGGGCCAAGGCGCGATGTGCTGGTGACGCTGATGCTGGAGGAAAACGAGCTGCGCGAAGTCTTCGTCGGACAGAGGGTCGGCGGCACGGGCAGGCTCTTTGCGCAGGACGAGGCGCGCAACCCCGGCGGCACGGACAGACGCATCACGGCGCTGTGTGAAGGCTACGAGCTGTCGGGGTACGTGCTGCCCGGGTGGACGGCGCAGGGCGAGGCGGTCTTCTCCGTGCGCGAGGCGATGCGGCGGGCGCGGCTTGAGCTGCTGGGCCTCGCACAGACGGCGTTCGGCGAGCACGCGGCGCTGTTTCAGGGCATCATGCTCGGCGACAAGGACGGCATCGACTCGCAGCTCGTCGCGGCGATGCGGCTGACTGGCACGGCGCACGTGCTCGCGGTATCGGGCCTGCATATGTCGATCGTGGCCACCGCTGTCGCGGGTTTGCTCAAGCGGCTGCGCGTGCGCAAGCTCCCCGCGTTCATCGCGCAGGGCGTCGTGCTGCTGCTGTTCACGGGCATCACGGGCGCGGCGCCCGGCACGATCCGCGCGCTGGTGATGGCGATGCTGCGCCAGCTGGCCATGCTGCGCAGGCGGCGCTATGAACCGCTCACGGCGCTGGCCATCGCGGCGTTCGTGACGACGCTGATCTGTCCGGCCTGGCTGCTCAATGGGTCGTTCCAATTCTCGTATTACGTCGTGCTGGGCATCCTGCTCATCGAGGGACGCATATCGTCGTGGATGGACAGGCGCTTGCCGTTTGGCGTCGGGCGGACGATCGGCGTCTGCGTCAGCGCGCAGATTGCGGCGATGCCGATGACGCTGATGTTCTACGGGTACATTCCGGTTTTCGCGCTGCCGATGAATATGCTGTGCAGCCTGATCGCGCCGGTGCTGATGCTCGCGGGCTGGGGATGCGCGGCATTGGCGGCGGTTCTGCCGGGCGCGGCGCAGTTCGCCGGCAGCGGGGCGGCATGGATCGCGAATCTGTTTGAGGCGGTCAGCCTGCACGCGGCAGGTGTGGAGGGCGGCATCATCCGTCTGCCTGCGCCGCATCCGGCGACGCTGCTGCTGATCGCCGCGCTGCTGGTGCTGGTGAGCAATCGGATCGTGATGAAGCGGCCCCGATATGCCCTCGCATGGCTCTGTGCGCTGGTGATCGCGTGCAGCTATTTGCCCAGGCTCGACCCGGCGGCGCGATATGTCCAGCTCGACGTGGGTCAGGGCGACGGCGCTGTGATGCGTTACGGACGGCACGCTGTGCTCATGGATGTCGGCCCGGAGAGCAGCTATGACATGGTGCGCTATCTGCGCCACGAGGGGCTGACCGTTGACGCGATTCTGCTATCGCACCTCGACGAAGACCATGCGGGCGCGCTGCGTTCGATCTTAAATTCGGAAATCGGAGCCGGTGAAATCGTCATGGCGCGCGGTGCGGACGCGGACATCGAATCCGAGGCGGTCATGAGCGGGCTGAATCTGGCGGGCGAGCTTGGCGTGCCTGTGCAACAGGTCGAGGCGGGGTATGCGATTGACAACGGCTGGATGCACATCGACGTGCTCGCGCCGGACAGCAGCCTTGCCGGCAGCAACGAACGCAGCATGGTGCTCTGCGCGGAACTGGCGGGCGCAAAGATCCTGATGACCGGCGATTTGCCGATCGAGTGCGAGCGCGGGCCGTATCCCGACTGCGATGTGCTCAAGGTTGCGCACCACGGCAGCAAATACGCCACAAGCGACGCCTTCCTCGCGCAGACCATGCCGGAAATCGCGATCATCAGCGTAGGCGCGGGCAACAGCTACGGCCATCCGACGCAGCGCGTGCTTGACAGCCTCGACGCGGTCGATGCGCATGTATACCGCACGGACGAATCGGGCTGCGTGACGCTCACGATCACGGATGGGCGGATCGAGACACGGACATATCTTTGACGGGTATAATGCCTCACACGACGCATATAATGATGTATGCTTGTCGGGGAGGATCGTGCAATGAGAAGAAGGCCTGCGGTGATGCTGCCGGACGCGGGGAACGACGTCGTGCGGCTGCGCATGGATGACATATACGGCGGGATGGTGCACGCGCGCGCGACGCAGCAGGACGCATCCGTGCTCGCGCTGGCCGCGTCAATCGCCAGACACGGCCTTTTGCAGCCAATCGTCGTGCGCAAAAACGCGCAGGCCGGGCGCTATGCGGTGATCTGCGGGGCGCGGCGCGTGCTGGCCTGCCGGATACTGGGCATGAAGGAGATCGACGCAATCGTCATCGACGCGGACGAGGCGACGTCGGCGGCCTGCTTTCTGGAAGAACACGCGCTTCGGCGGGATGCGCATTTTCTGGAGGAGGCGGAGCTGATCGACCGGGTGGATGGCGAGCGCGTCATGGAGGAATGTACGCTCGAGCGGCGCGGCGTGCAGAAAAAGCTCACACTGCTCGGACTTGACGAGCGCGTGCTCGCGTGCATCCGGCGCGAAGGCCTGACGGCGCAGCAGGCTTGGCCGTTGACAGCCATCGGAGACGCGGACAGACAGCTCGAGGCGGCGAGCATCATCGCCGAACGCGGGCTCACGGGCGATCAGGCCCGACGTCTTGTCCTCGGCCCGCGGCGCGAGGAGATTGCCGTGAGCGGACGAAGGCGTCTGCTTCGCGCGGCGACGGAGGCGGCGGAGAAAACGGCGCGCATGCTCAAAAACAGCGGCATCGCCTCGCATGTGAGCGTGCAGTCGCAGGAGCAGGGCGTGTCCATTCAAATTCTGATCAGAAATGCCAAAAATCGCAATTGGCGGCAGGAAAAGAGCGCATCAAAAGAGAATTATACAGATTCAGAACAGCGATAAATTCGGTTTGCCAGAGAAAGCCGCCCGTGCGCTGACGGACGGCAAAAGGAGAGATTTGGTTATGTATACGATTTTGACGGATTCCTGTGCCGACCTGAGCCCGGAGATCGTCTCGCATTATGAAGATCTGATCATCCTGCCGCTCAGTTATTCGATGGAAGGCGTGACCGAGACGAAGGTGCTCGACGATCCGCAGCTCATCAAGGCGTATTACGATAAACTGCGCGGCGGCGCGCGTTCCACGACGGCCCAGGCGACGCCGCAGGCCTACTACGACACATTCTCTGCGCTTGTCAAGGAAGGCAAGACGGTTCTGGCGGTGGTGTTCTCTTCCAGTCTGTCCGGCACGTATTCCTCGGCCTGCATCGGCAGGGATATGGTGCTCGAGGAATACCCCGACGCGCAGATTGAGGTCGTGGACACGCTAGCCGCCAGCGCGGGCGAGGGCCTGATGGTCTACGATGCGCTCGAAAATCGCGCAAAGGGCATGGGCGCCAAGGAAAACAGCGATTACCTGCGCGAGCATGCGCAGAATTACGTCTCATGGTTCACCGTGGACGACCTCAACTTCCTCAAGCGCGGCGGCCGCTGCTCGCCGTCGGCGGCGTTCTTCGGCTCGATGCTCAACATCAAGCCCGTGCTGCACGTCAACGAGGAGGGCAAGCTCATCGCCCGCAGCAAGGTGCGCGGCCGCAAGCAGGCGCTCAAGGCGCTGGCAGACAAGTTCGGCGAGCTGAGCTACGGCCCGGATCAGGTGATCTTCATCAGCCACGGCGACTGCCTCGCCGATGCGGAGACGGTCAAGAACCATCTGGTGAACGACCATGGCTGCGACGCGGATAAGATCGTCATCAGCGCAATCGGCCCGGTCATCGGCAGCCATTCCGGCCCCGGCACGGTAGCGCTGTTCTTCCGGGGCAAGAATCGCGGATGACGCACGAAGCATGCATGCGCGCGGCGCTCGAGCAGGCGAAACAGGCGGCGGCGATGGGCGAGGTGCCGGTCGGCGCGGTGATCGTCTGCGGCGGGGAGATCATCGCCCGCGCGCACAACGAGCGCGAGCACACGCTCGATCCGACGGCGCACGCGGAGATCCTCGCGATACGAAGGGTTGCCGAAAAACTCGGGCGCAGACGGCTTACCGCCTGCACGATGTACGTGACGCTGGAACCGTGCCCGATGTGCGCTGGCGGTGCGATCATGGCGGGCGTCGATGCGATTTACTTCGGCGCATACGACACGAAGGCCGGATGCACCGGGAGCGTCTACGCACTGCCCGAGGACGCCGCGTTCGGCGCGAACATCCCCTGCACGGGCGGTCTGCTCGCGGAGGAATGTCAGGCGTTGCTCGACGAATTTTTTAGGCAGAAAAGGCAATAAGAAACGGCCCTGTCACGCTTTTGCGCGGCGGGGCCGTTTGATGTGCGGTTTATTTCTCGATGCCGAACATGTCGCTGCCATGGATCATCTCAAGCGGCTTGGTGTATGCGCCCTTGCGGATGCAGATGCAAAGCGAGCCGTGCTGAACGGTCGAGTCGATGGAGATGGGGAAATCGTAGTCGTTGCGGAACTCGAGGTTGAGCTCGATGCTGTCGCGTCCACCGTCACGGCCGACAGCGGCATCGACGCCGTGGGGCGCATAGGACGCGCCGCCCGGGCCGTGCGCATGGCGATAGAGCACCGTGAGGCCGTCGTCGAGCTGGAGCAGGACGTTGTAAAGCGTGGTGGAAATCTGGCAGGTGCCGCCGCCGGAACCGCCGATCGTCTGGCCGTCAACCAGAACGGGCGCGTCCTTGTAGCCGCGGGAATAGCGATACGGGCCGGCGATGTCGTTGAAGTCAAACACGAAGCCCGGACTGTAAACCTGATCGATGTATTCGCAGCCGACGCGCATGTTGACCATGCGGCCCTTGTTCAGGTCGGTCTTCTTGGTGGAATAAAACGTGGTGAACGCAGCGATGATATCGCCGTCCTGCGCATATTCTACCGAAGGCGCGACTGGCGTCAGCTCCTTGAGGTCGCCCGCGTAGACGTAGCCGACCTGGCGGCGATAAGGCACGACAGCCCAGCCGTTGTCCAGAAACCAGAAGCTCAGGCGCGCGCCGGCCTTGAGCTCAAAGAGGACATCGGAGGACGGATCGGGCGATGCATACAGCGCGGTGTCCTTCGAGGTGGAGGCGACATAGCGGTTTGTGACGATGCCGTAGGGCGGATAGGACGGATCGAGCGGCTCGATCTCGTCGACGTTCTGCCGCTTGACGTAGTAGATGCCGACCTCATCGTCCCAGCAGAAGAGCCAATCCTGATCGAAGCCGAAGATATAGACGCGGCCGCGCTTGCCGACTGTGCCCAAATCTTCGCTTTTTGCGTCGGGATAGACACGCTTGTACAGGGTATATTTAGTCACGCCCGTATACAGCAGCTTGGGAGTGCCGCTGGCGTCGGCGGACTCCATAAAATGCTCGTAGCAATACGTATAACCGGTATCGGCTGCGCCCACGGAGCAGACGAGCAGCAGGAGCGCGGCGATGGCGGCAATCAGCGAATTTCGCATCAATGATCCTCCAGAATATCAAATATCATGCAGTGCAATGACAAATATATACAGACTATATTATACTGCGAATCGGCTGGCATGGCAAGCTCGAAGTGCAAAGAAATGGAAGGGTGCGGTCGTATGGGAAAAAATTTCATTCTCAAGGACGAAAAGGGCAGGCCCGGCGGGTATCTGACGCAGGGACTGGGGAAGATCCGCTGCGGCATCAAGAGCGGCGCGGGCGGCGAGATCACGCTCGTCTACGCGCACGGCGGGGAGGTCACGCATGCCCTCGGGCAGCGCGCGCAGGCCGAATGGACGGACGATGGGCGTGAGCTTCTGGCAGCGTATGCGCAGTGCGGCGGGGAGATGCTCTTTACCTGTGAGCGGGGCAAGCGGGCATGGGAGCGCAGGCGAAACCGGCAGCTCATCGAGGATATGCGAATGGAAAGACAGCAGCGTGAGGCGGCTTATGCCGAAGTGAAGGACGGCGGGCAGAGTCCGGGCAACGACGGAAATGAGACAGATAAAATAGAAGATACGCCCGTGCAGGATGCAGCGGACGAACAAATAGCTCCCGAAACGCAGGATGCGCCGGGAGCTGTTGATAAAAATGATGCGCGGGAGGACGCGCAATGGCCGGAGCCGAGATGGCCCGCGCCGCCGTGCATGCCGCGCGCGCGATACGTCAGCGGCCGCTGGGAGGATTGACAGACGGAGAGATCGGGCAGGCGCTCATCGACGTTCTCTTGAGCGCGGTGTTGTGCCGGGACTTGATGTCGGCGATGTAATGCGTGCGTCGCGCGGCAACCATCGGCATGCTCGCTGGCGTGCGTGGGGCCGGCTGCGGCGGGGCAGGCGGCGCTTCCTCGTAAACCGGCGCTGGCGCAGGCGGCATCTGCGGCGGGGGCGAGGACTGCACGGCGCTGTACAGGTCATACGGCGTGACGGTCGTGGGCGTTGGCTTGGGTTTACTGGCGCAAAGAAGCGCATAGGGCGAAACGGAATCAAGCATAAATGGGCCTCCCTTCTTTTACCATTATATGACTTTCGGAGTGGGCCGTACCGGATAAAAGTTGATGACTTTCTACATTTTTCGAAAAAGAGGATTGAGAAAACGGCAAATATCCTGTATAATGGTAAAGAGAATACGTCTGAAAGAGGTGTATACATTGGACGAACAGAGGAACGGAGCTCCTCAGGCGCTCAGGCGCAGACGCGCTGCGGCTCAAGAGAGAGCCTTCGAAAAATACAAAATGCAGCTTGAAGCGGAGGGACAGGCAACCGACGTGACCCAGCCCGTCGCACCCGTTGCGCCCGTGCCGCCTGTGATGCCGCAGAAAAATCAGCCGAATCCCGACGGATATGGTATGGCCAACGGCGGTGTGCAGCCCGGGATGAGCAGCTCTGTCAACACGCCCATCAGAAAGACCGAAGTCGTCCGCGACGACAATTGGGACGACTGGGACGACGATGACGACTTTAAGGAGGAGGATACCCGCAAGGGCAAGTCCACCAAGAAGGGCAAAAAGAAGGGCGGCATCGGCTGCCTGGCTGTGATTCTGGTCATCCTGATTCTGATTCTGCTTGCGCTCGTGGGCTGGGTGGTATTCCCCGACCAGAGCCAGGCGCTGCTTGACCGCGTGAGCGGCGTGACGCCGACGCCCTATGTGACGCCGACGCCGGAACCGACGCCCACGCCGACCGCTGAGCCGACGCCGGAACCGACGGCCACGCCGCTGCTGATCTTGCCGGTGGTGACGCCCGAGCCGACGGCCGAACCGACCGCTGAGCCGACGCCCACGCCGACTGCTGAGCCGACGCCGACCCCGACCGCTGAGCCGACGCCCACGCCGACCGCTGAGCCGACGCCGACTCCGAGTCCGACGCCGACCCCGACGCCGACTCCGAGTCCGACACCCACACCGACGCCGACACCCACTCCGACACCCACACCGACGCCGACCCCGACGCCCACACCGACGCCGACACCCACGCCGACCCCGACCCCGACACCTTCTCCGACGCCGTATGTCGCCGAAAAGGCTCAGGCGGTTGAAGCCTCCGATCCCTCTGAGGTCATCAAGGAGAGCAAGGTCGTCAGCGGCGGCGCACTGGTCGAGGGCGATGCCTTTGCTCAGAGCGTGTCGATGGGCGACCCTGAGGAGTACTCCGCGCAGAGCGGCGTGCTGACCTTCCGCGGCGGCCCGCTGCGCCAGAATGCGGCCTTCGGTACCGTTGAGGTCGACAAGCAGCAGATGACCGTTGTGCGTGCGGTTCGCTGCGCGACGCTGGGCGGCGACAGGATGACCGGCTACGGCTACGGCAACCAGCCGGTGATCATCAAATGGTACAAAAACATCCGCGAGATGATGAATCTCAACGACGATATGCGCGAGAAGACGGCCTTCAAGGAGGTCATCGCCGCGAGCGCCGATGGACGCATCAGCTTCTTCGATCTGGATACGCAGGCGTACTCCCGCAATCCGATCGTGGGCGAGATGCCGCTGGATGTCGCGCCTGCGGTCAACCCCTACGGCTATCCGCTGCTGTATGTCGGCCAGAAGACCGATGAGGTCGACGACTACACCGGCATCATGGGCATGCGCATCTACAACCTGATCGATCAGTCCATGATCGGCTTTGAGAGCGGCTTCAACCCCGAGTCTTACAGCAAGGAGGGCGGCATCCCGACCTCTGCGGTTGTGGAGTCCGGTTCCGACACTGTGATTTACGGCGGCGAGAACGGCATGCTCTACACCGTGGGCATGAATACGAATTTCGACCTCGACAACGCGGCGATCAGCATCGATCCCACGGTGAACGCCTACGCCTTCAAGACGAAGACCAAATTCTCTAAGAGCTACGGCATCACCGGAAGCATTGCGACCTACGGCGACTACGCCTACTTTGGCGACATGGCCGGCTCGATTCAGTGCGTCGATATGAACACACTGCAGTGCGTCTGGGCGTACAACATCGGCGACAGCGTGATGGCGAGCGTCGCGCTTGAGGTCGAGGACGACAATGTCTACCTCTACGCGGGCAACGTCATCAACGAGCGCGAGCGCGGCGGCCCGATCACGCTGGTCAAGCTCAATGCGCTGACCGGCGAGCTGATTTGGGAGAACGCGACCGAGATCAAGGGCAAGTACAACCGCAGTGCCGCCAAGGAAGGCATCTATGCGGGCCTGATGGGCAGCCCGATCGTCGGCCAGGGCGACATCAACGACCTGATCATCTTCAACGTCAACCGCATCAGCGGCGGCGAGGGCGATGGCGGTGCCGTGCTCTATGCGCTTGACAAGATCACCGGCGAAGAGGTCTGGAGCCAGCCGGTCGACACGGAGTCCGTGTCCTCGCCGATCGCGATGTATCAGCCGGACGGCAAGAGCTACATCGTCATGGGCGACGACAACGGCACGCTCCGCCTGATGGACGGCTTCACCGGTTCGACGATCAGCACGCTGAATCTGGGCAGCCCGATTCAGGCTTCCCCGGCGGCCTACAACAACCAGATTGTCGTGGGCACCACGGGCGGTCTGCTCTACTTCATCAACGTCGAGTGATGTAAATCGCTTTCAGATACCGCTGCGGCCAACCGCGGCGGTATTTTTATCAATACACGACGGATAACCCATGACCGACACGACAGGAGGAGACCATGCACAAGTACGTCATCGCGCTGGATCAGGGCACGACGAGCTCGCGGGCCGTGCTCTTTGACGAACAGGCGCAGATCGTGGCCATCAAGAGCTACGAATTCGAACAGATCTATCCGCAGCCGGGCTGGGTGGAGCACGATCCTGCGGCGATTCTCAACACGCAGACCGACGCGCTGCGCGAAGTCGTGCGCATCAGCGGTGTTCCCGTGGAATCCATCGCGGCCATCGGCATCACCAACCAGCGCGAGACGACGCTGCTGTGGGACAGGGAGACCGGCAGACCGCTGCACAACGCGATCGTCTGGCAGTGCCGCCGGACCGCGCCGATCGTGCGCAGGCTGTGCGACGAGGGATATGAGCCGTACATCCGCGAGACGACGGGCCTGATCCCTGACGCGTATTTCTCCGGCACGAAGATCAGCTGGCTGCTCGATCACCTCGGCCTGCACGAGCGCGCCGAGCGGGGTGAGATCTGCTTCGGCACGGTGGACAGCTTCCTCGCGTGGAACCTGGTCAGCGGCAGGCCGCACGTCACGGACGCGACAAACGCGAGCCGCACGATGCTCTATAACATCCGCACAAACGACTGGGACGACAAGCTGCTGGGCATGCTGAACATCCCGCGCGCGATTTTGCCCAAAGTCGTCGATTCCTCCGGCGTGATCGGCATGCTCGATCCCGAAATCCTCGGCAGGGCGATTCCCGTCGCGGCGCTCGCGGGCGACCAGCACAGCGCGCTTTTCGGTCAGGGATGCTTTGAGCCGGGCATGATGAAGAACACGTATGGCACGGGCTGCTTCCTGCTGATGAACACGGGCGAGATGCCCGCGCGCAGCAAGAACGGCCTGCTGACGACCATCGCATGGCGCATCGGCGGAAAGTGCACGTATGCGCTCGAGGGCAGCGTGTTCGTCGGCGGTGCGGCGATTCAGTGGCTTCGCGACGAGATGAAGCTCATCGAGCGGGCGTCCGAAAGCGAGGTCGTGGCCAAGACGATACCCGACAATGGCGGCGTCTACATGGTGCCCGCGTTCACGGGCCTCGGCGCGCCGTACTGGGATATGTACAGCCGGGGCACGATCATCGGCCTGACGCGCGGCACGGGCAGGGCGCACATCGTCCGCGCTGCGCTTGAATCCATCGCGTATCAGTCCGCCGACCTCGTGCGGGCGATGGCGAGCGACTGCGGCAGGCGGCCCGAGGAACTGCGCGTGGACGGCGGCGCGAGCGCGAACCAGTTCCTGATGCAGTATCAGGCGGACGTTCTGGGCTGCCGCGTGATTCGTCCGGCCGTGATCGAGACGACGGCGCTTGGAGCGGCGCTGATGGCGGGTCTGGCCGTCGGCGTGTGGAAGGACATGGACGACATACGCCGCGTCTGGAAGATGGATCTGAGCCTCACACCGCAGATGGACGAGACGCAGCGCGAGAAGGCCATGAACGGATGGCACAAGGCCGTCAAGCGCAGCATGCAGTGGGCGGAGGAGGACTAATCCGCCATATAAAATAAGATAAAACGACCAAGCGGTTCGGCATTTTCGCCGGACCGCAATTTTTTATCAAAATTTGTGAAATCGTGAAATTTTCGCGACTTGCCGTCGTCTATATAGGTGAAGGGCCCAAACGAAGCCGGATGCAGCCGGTTTAATAGACGATAAGCGAGGAGGAATGTGATGTGAAACGAAGGGCGATCATGCGGCGCGCGCTGTGCCTGTGCTGCATGCTGGCGCTGATGCTTGCTGCTGGCGCGGCGCAGGCGGAAAAATATGCGCTGATGCGCGCAGAAGCGGGCTATGACGGCGTCATCATCGACGGTGCTGCCGTTCCGCTTGAGATCACGGTGAAGGCGACGGACGAGGATATCGACGGCGTCGTGCGCGTGAAGGTGTACACGGACGACAGTAAATACGATGCGATTGAGAAGCCGCTGTTTGTCAAGGGCGGCGAGACTGCTGTGCAATACATGAGCGTGCGGCCCGGTGCGCCGCAGGATCAATTCGAGATCGAGCTTGTCGGCGAGGATGGCGAGACGATCGCGGACTGCAGCGCCGTGGGAGAGCGGATTGAGCATGGCTATCGAAAGACAATCGTGGGCGTGCTGGGCTCGCAGGAGCTTTGCGGGTCGCTTAAAGTCGAACGCGACGACACGGATTACGACAGCACGCTTGTTCCCGTGCAGCTGACGGCCGCTTCCTTTCCCAATGAGTGGGAGCAGTTGTGCGGTTTCAATGTGCTGACGATCGACGATTATGACGGGAATTACCTGTCGAATTGGCAATGGTCGCTGATTGAAAGATACATCAAAAACGGCGGTATCGTGCTGCTGGGCGCGGGCGTGGGTGAAAAGACTTCGCTCGACTGGTTTGAAGACATCACGGGCGTGCAGGCGGGCGAGACGCATGAGGGGACGACGGGCATCGTCGGTGCGGTTGCAGAATATGCCGGTGTGCGCTATGAGGAAAGCACCGCCACGGCATCGGAGGCCATGACCGGTGAAAGCGGCGCCATGCAGAGCATCACCGTGCGCGGGCTGACGGGAGGCGAAGCGCTCGTGACGGCCGACGATGCGGTGGTAATGGCGGCGGCGCGCTTGGGCGACGGCTTTGTCATCACCTGCGGGTTCAGCCTGAATGATCCGATGTTTGCCGGGATGGCGCAGGAGCATGCGCTCTGGCTGCGTGTACTGCGGACATACATCGCGGCCATCGACGGCGAATGGCCGACCATGGCGACGAGAAACGATGACATACTCGCCAGCTACACCAACGAGACGGTGCGCGTGCCGACAGAAAGGAATATCATGCCGGTCGCGGTGCTCCTGGCGGCGTATGCCTTCGTCGCGCTTGCGCTGTATGTCATCCTGCGCAGGATGGACCGCAGCGTGTGGTTGTGGGCGGCGGTTCCGCTGGCGGCTGCGGCGTTCACGGCCTTTGCGCTGATGATGGGCGATAGGATTGGCATCAACAAGCCGCTCGCCGTATCGACGCGCTTGACGATGATCGATCAGGAGGGCGACAAGACATCGGAGGAGGTTGTGTCGCTCGCCTATGCTGGGCAGGATCGCGTCAGGCTCAGCGCGCTGAACGGGTCTGAGCTGCGTTACGGCTCGGAAGGATTTGCGGCTTACGACGATGAGTATTACTATGACCGCGAGCTGCGCAATATCGTGCGATTGGGCGACGCGCCGTATATCGAATTGGAGGGCATGGCGACGTGGATCAGCCGCTATCTGCGCGTGGACAGCAGCCGCATCGTGCTGCCCGATGGCGTCTTGGCGGCGAACGCGTGGTTTGAGGCGGACGGTCTGCACGTGCGCATCGAAAACGGACTTGACGTTGACGTCGAAAACGCCGTGCTGCTGACGAACTACGGCTACAAGAAGCTGGGCAATATCGCGTCTGGCGAAACCGTGAGCGCTGAACTGATCCGCGCCGGCGAGCCGAGGATGGATAAATATCACAACATCCTGATCGGCGAGGGCGAGATGGCGGCATGCAGCGTGAGTATGGGCAATGTCTTCAGTTTCTGTGTCAACCCCGAAAGGGTGCAGGGCACGCAAATCTCGCTGGACGACGATGAAGATTACAGGCGGAATATGGAATATCAGAGGCTTGATTTTGGCACGCGCTATCAGGCGGGGAAGCAATTCAACTGCGTGCTCGTGGCCGATGCGCCGCAGATACCGTGTACACGCCTGGCCGTGGATGGCGAGGAGATCACCCGCGCAGCCAACCGGAGCATACTGGTCAAGGACATTCCCGTCGATCTGGCGGGCGAGACCGGCGCGGCGTTCATCCCCGAGGGCGAAATCGAGGCGATGAATTGTGCGGTTGGCGAGGATGACGTACCCCAAATGAAGAAGAGCGAAAGGAGCGTCACCAAGGAGCACGGCTGCTTTGGATTCACAATTGACCGCATTGAGCCGGAAAGCATCGCGCGCATCACGCTTGCGCACTACCATTGGGATCTGATCGCGGAGGTCTACAACCACGTGACGGGTGAATGGGAGCAGATGGGCGACGGAAAGCTGACGGTCATCGACGACGCATATCTGATGGGGTTTGTGAACGAAAACGGCGAGATTTTCGTGCGGTATACCGAACCTTCGGAGATCGTGGTGGACGAAAGCACGGCGTTTGACGCGCCGGGAATCATCGTGGAAGGGAGGCATAACGTATGATCGAGTGCAAGAAGCTGGTCAAGCGATACGGCAAGACGCTGGCGCTCGATGGTCTTGACCTGAACGTGGGCGACGGCGAGGTGCACGGCTTCGTCGGGCCGAACGGCGCGGGCAAGACGACGGCGATCAGGATTCTGGCGACGCTGCTGCGGCCGACGAGCGGAGAGGCGTTTGTGGACGGCGTCAGCGTGACGGGCGACCCGCAGGGTGTGCGCAGGCTGATCGGGTACATGCCAGACTTCTTCGGCGTATACGACGACCTGAAAGCGTGGGAATACCTCGATTTTTACGCGGGCTGCATGGGCATCGGCGCAAAGGAGCGCAGGCGGCGTATCGACGAGGTGCTCGACCTGACGGCGCTGTCGGACAAGCGCGAGGCGTATGTGGACAGCCTGTCGCGCGGCATGAAGCAGCGGCTCTGCCTGGCGCATCTGATGATGCACGACCCGAAGCTACTGATCCTCGACGAGCCTGCGTCGGGCATGGACCCGCGCGCGAGAAGCGAGATGCGCGAGATCCTCGGCGATATCAGCGCGATGGGCAAGACGGTGCTGATCTCCTCGCACATCCTGCCGGAGCTGGCGCAGATGTGCACGTCGATCTCGATCCTTGAAAAGGGAAAGCTGACGTTCAGCGGGTCTGTTCAGGCGCTTGAAAACAAGATGAACGCGTCGCAGCTCGTCATCCGCTTTGCGTGCGAACCGAGCGAGGCACAGGCGCGGGCGGCAATTGAGAAATTGAAGGAAGAGCTCGATATGGTGGCCGTGCGCGACGGTCTGACGTGCTGGAGGATTGACACGCAGGAGAATGTGATGCAGGACGGCGAGGCGCTGCGGCTGCTGATGGCTGTCGGGCTGCCGGTCTGCGATTTCCACAGGGAGCGCGCTACGCTCGAGGACGTTTTCATGGAGGTGACAAAAGGATGACAGTCAACCCGATTTTTGAATCGTCCGCGCGCAGGCGGATGCGCTCGGTGCGCCTGCCAATGATCGTGACGGTCTGCGTGCTGGCGATGCTGATCCTGTCCGTGTGCCAGTTGACGGGGTTTTTCGCGGACGGCATGGTCGTCTGGGGCATGCGCCAAAGCACGGAGTGTTACATCTGGATGACGGCGCTGCAATTTTTCCTGATCCTGCTCGTCGCACCGGCGCTTTCGGCGGGCTCCATTGCGGGCGAACGCGAACGGCAGACGTTTGATCTGCTGCTGGTGACGGGCGTGGGCGTGCGGCGAATCGTGATGGGCAAGATGATGGAGAACTTCGCGGCGCTGGCGCTGGTGATCTTTGCGGGCCTGCCGGTGATGGCGCTGTCGTGGGTGACGGGCGCGATGGAGATCACGGCGCTGCTGGAGACGCTGCTGTTCCTGCTGATCATCGCGTTCGCGGCGCTGAGCGTGGGCATGCTGGCGTCGGTCGTGATGCGGCGCTCGCTGACGGCGATCATCGCGGCGTACCTGATGATCTTTGCGATCGGCGCGGGAACGTGGATCCTCGCCAAGCGCGGACCGATTGCGGCGGCGTACACGAACGATGTGTGGGAAATGATCGACAGCGCAGGCGGCGGCTGGGCTGCGATTCGCACGATGCCGGTGACGATCTTTTTGAACGCGGCAGTGGCGCTGGTGATGCTGCTGGCCGGGCAGACGGGCATCCTGCACAGGACGATGGAGCAAACGATGCGGCTTTACGACATCTACATCGCGGCGGGACATGCGGGTTATACGCGTGTGGCGTGGGTGAGCATCGCTGCGATCTTCGCAATATCGCTGCTTGTGCTGGCGCTGTGCGTGCTGATCCTGCACGTCAGGACGGGACGCATCGCTAGGAGGGCGAGGAGAAAGGACTAAACAAATCACATGAAGGCGGCTGCTTGCGGGCAGCCGTTTTCTTATGGGTATGCATAGAAAACACGTATGGGGCGAGGCTTCACAAAATGTCGAAACATGGCGGCAATGTGGGGAATTTGAAGATGAGGTGAAATTTCCTCGCGTGATTCTTGCAAAATTTTCAAGTTTACGCCATATTCCGCGCTTTGAGCACTTGACAGGCCGCGATGATAGGGATAAAATAATGTCGTTACGATTTGAGGCGAAATGCCCCGAAGTTCGTCGATTTATCGAACTTTGATGGAGGGATTTACCATGTACGACATTCCTGTGACGCTGACGACGAACCCCAAGCAGAAGCCCGCAGACGAGAGCAAGCTGGGCTTTGGCAAGATCTTCACTGACCACATGTTCATCATGGACTATGAGGTGGGCCGCGGCTGGTATGATGCCCGCGTGGTCCCGTACGGTCCGTTCATCATGGACCCGGCCTGCACCGTGTTCCACTATGCCCAGGAGATTTTCGAGGGCATGAAGTGCTATCGCCGCAAGGACGGCGGCCTGCAGCTCTTCCGCCCGCGCGACAACTTTGAGCGCATGAACCGCTCTGCCGCCCGCATGGGCATGCCTGCCATCGACGTGGAGCAGGCGCTCGAAGGCCTGATCAAGCTGATCAAGGCGGACGCCGATTGGGTGCCGTCTGCGCCGGGCACGAGCCTGTATATCCGCCCGACGATGATCTCCACCGATGTGATGCTGGGCGTGCATGCGTCCCACACGTATCGCTTCTTCATCATCTGCTCGCCGTCCGGCGCGTACTACCCGAAGGGCCTCGCGCCTGTGGGCATCTACGTCGAGCCGGAGCTCGTGCGCGCGGTCAAGGGCGGCGTCGGCTTCACCAAGACTGGCGGCAACTACGCGGCTTCCATCCTTGCGGGCGATATAGCCGAGAAGAAGGGCTATGAGCAGGTGCTCTGGCTCGACGGCAAGGAGAACAAGTACATCGAGGAAGTCGGCTCCATGAACATGTTCTTCAAGTTCAAGGATGCGCTGGTTACGCCGCCGTTGCTGGGCTCCATTCTGGGCGGCATCACGCGCGATTCCATCATCAAGCTGGCCAAGCACATGGGCGTGCCGGTTGACGAGCGCCGCATCACCGTTCAGGATGTGTTCGATGCTGCGGAGAACGGCGAGTTGGAGGAGGCCTTCGGCTCCGGTACGGCTGCGGTCGTCTCTCCGGTGGGCCGCCTGGCCTGGAACGACAAGGAGATCACCATCTCCGGCGGCGAGATCGGCTCGCTGACCCAGAAGTTCTACGACACGCTGACCGGCATTCAGTTCGGCACGGTGGAAGATCCGTTCGGCTGGGTGCTCAAGATCGACTGATTCACGGCTTGATATCACGATTTCCCAAAGATAAAGCATGCAAATGGCACCCATGGTTTCACGGGTGCCTTTGCTGTGTTCATTGACAAGGGCGGCGCTCGCTCTATCACATCCAAGGGGGATCAGGCATGTTCAGGCAGGAAGAGGTTTTTCTGGGCGGATGGCAGGAAAAGACGATTGAGGCGATGCGGCGAAGGCGGTTTGAGCAGATGGTCAGCCAGTTGCCGCCGCTGGGCGCAGAGCGGCTTGAAATGCTGACGCCGAGCGCGCTTGCGCGGAAGCTGGAGCAGAGCTGGCAGAGCGTGCCGCGCAAGCCGATGCATGCACAGCAGCTTTCCGAGGCGTTTAAATGTGTGCTGAACGGCATTGCGCTTCAGGCGGATTGCCTCTCGCGCGAGGAACACGAGCTCGTGGAGCGGGCGCTCATATTGGGCGGCAGCGCGCGGATTGAGGATGCGCTCGAGCTGGAAGCGGCAAGGGCGCTCTCACTGCGGTTATGGGCGAGCATGGGCATCATATCCGGCGAGCCATACATCGAGCTGGAATCGCCGATTGTGCACGCGGTGGCCAAGGCGTTTTCCCGGCCCGAACACGATCGCATGCGCCAGCGGCTGGATGCCTTCCATGCATATCTGACCGGCACGCTGTACCGCGTTGGCGCGATGGATGACCGGCAGCCGCAGCAGCTGATCTTGAGCGAAGTGATCGGCGCGCCGGCCGATGGGATTCGCGAAGAGGTGGCGCGGCGATATCTGTGGGCGAGCTTTGACTGCGTGGATTACAACGGCGGCGTGATGCTGCTGCATCCGGCGCTGGCCGATCCGCGTCATCTGCTGCGCACAGGCAGACGCAAACCCGGCATTCTGATGCCGCCGCAGGGCGATTTATCTGCGATGGACATCCTGCCCGAGGAGATTCCCGTGCAGCGCGACCTCGAGCTGTCTATCGCCGGCGGTCTTCGCAGCGGACACAGCGCGCAGGACGTAGCGCGGACGCTGCGCTTCCTATGCAAGCAGGGCGCGCCGCTTGATGCGATGGAAGAGGTCTTGCAGGAATCGTTGATCGTGTACATTTCGCCATCGATGCGCGGCGCGCTCGAAAGGATGTATTACACGACGCCAAAGTGGATCGAATGCGCGGAACATCCCGCGCTGCAATGATGCGAAAGATGAGAGGAGACAAGGGATGCAGCTGACGGTGACGCCC
>CALVTQ010000098.1 GCA_944362695.1 uncultured Clostridia bacterium | reverse complement strand
TCTTGACGGCGACCGTCGGCGCGGGCGGATACAGGCCCGTGCCAAAGCCCATCGCCGGCACCTTCTCGCCCAGCGACGCGCGCACGCCCAGCTCGACGATCGGGATGCCCGTGACCTTGGAGATGTATGGCACGGTGCGCGAGGAACGCGGGTTGACCTCGATGATGTACAGGTCGCCCGCGTACTCAATGAACTGAATGTTCACAAGGCCGCGCACGTGCAGGCTGCGTGCGATGTTGATCGTGTAATCGGTGATCATGCGCTGGATGCGCGGGGACAGGTGCTGCGGCGGGTAGACGGAGATCGAGTCGCCGGAGTGGATGCCCGCGCGCTCGATGTGCTCCATGATGCCCGGAATCAGCACGTTCTCGCCGTCGCAGATGGCGTCGACCTCGATCTCGCGGCCCAGCAGGTACTTGTCGACGAGAATCGGGTGCTCCTGCACGTTCATGTTGATGATGGACATGTATTCGCGGATGTGGCGCTCGTCGTAGGCGATTTCCATGCCCTGACCGCCGAGCACGTAGCTCGGGCGCACCAGCACCGGATAGCCCAGCTCGTCGGCGGCGGCGACGGCCTCGTCCGCGGTGAAGACGGTCGTGCCCTTGGGCTGCGGGATGCCGAGCTTGGTCAGCAGCTCGTTGAACAGCTCGCGGTCCTCAGCGGCGTCGATGTCGCCCAAATCCGTGCCGAGGATGTTGTAGCCCGCCTCGCGCACGGCCTTCGCCAGCTTGATCGCCGTCTGGCCGCCGAACTGGCAGACCACGCCGACCGGCTTCTCGATCTCCAGCACGTTCGTCACGTCCTCTGGCGTCAGCGGCTCGAAGTACAGGCGGTCGGACGTGTCAAAGTCGGTGGAAACCGTCTCCGGGTTGTTGTTGATGATGACGGTGTCAAAGCCCGCGCGCTTGAGCGCCCAGACGCAGTGAACCGAGCAGTAGTCAAACTCGATGCCCTGGCCGATGCGGATCGGGCCGGAGCCGAGGACGACGACGGTCTTGCGGCCGGAGTTGAACGCCTCGGTCTGCGTGCCGTATGTGCTGTAAAAATACGGGCTGATGGCCTCGAACTCGCCGCCGCAGGTGTCGACCATGCGGAAGGACGGCTGCACGCCCAGCTTCCCGCGAAGGCTGCGGATGTCGCTCTCCTTCGCGTTCACGAAGCGGGCAATCGCCTTGTCCGCCATGCCCATCTTCTTGGCCTCGAGCATGATCTCGCGGTTAAGGCCCTCGATGCCGGGCAGGGCGCGCACGCGCTGCTCCATGCGCACGATATTCTGAACCTTCTTGAGGAACCAGATGTCGATCTTGGTGATGTCGTGGATGTGCTCCATCGAAACGCCGCGCCGCAGCGCCTCGGCCACGACGAACGAGCGCTCCGTGTTGATCTCGTGCAGGCGGCGCTCGATCTCGTCATCACCCAGCTCCTCGAGCGACGGCACGACGAGGCTGTCCATGCCCATCTCAAGCGAGCGCACGGCCTTGAGCATCGCGCTCTCGAAATTCGTGCCGATACTCATGATCTCGCCGGTGGCCTTCATCTTCGTGCCGATGTGCTTGTCGGCGTAGACGAACTTGTCAAACGGCCAGCGCGGGAACTTGAGCACGACGTAGTCAAGCGTCGGCTCGGCGCAGGCGTAGGTCTGGCCGGTCACGCCGTTGACGATCTCGTCGAGCGTGTAGCCCAGCGCGATGCGCGTGGTGACCTTGGCAATCGGGTAGCCCGTGGCCTTCGATGCCAGCGCCGAGGAGCGCGACACGCGCGGGTTGACCTCGATGACGTAATACTGCATGGAATCCGGCGAGAGCGCGTACTGCACGTTGCAGCCGCCCTCGATGCCCAGCGCGCTGATGATGTTCAGCGACGCGCTGCGCAGCATCTGATGCTCCGGGTCGCGCAGCGTCTGGCTCGGCGCCACGACGATGGAGTCGCCCGTGTGGACGCCGACCGGGTCGAAGTTCTCCATGTTGCAGACGGTGATGCAGTTGCCCGCGCCGTCGCGGATGACCTCGTATTCGATCTCCTTCCAGCCGGCGACGCTGCGCTCGATCAGGTTCTCGTGTACGCGCGAGGAGCGCAGGCCGTCCGCGCAGATCTCGCGCAGCTGGCGCTCGTCCTCGGCGATGCCGCCGCCCGTGCCGCCCAATGTGTAGGCGGGGCGAACGATGACGGGGTAGCCGTACTGATTGGCAAAGTCGACGGAGGACTGCACGTCGTGCACGATCACGGAGTCGATGCACGGCTCACCGATGGCGAGCATCATGTTCTTGAAGTCCTCGCGGTCCTCGGCGCGGCGGATCGAGTCGATCTTCGTGCCCAGCAGCTGCACGTTGTATTTGGAAAGGATGCCCTTTTCGTCAAGCTCCATCGCGAGGTTGAGGCCCGTCTGTCCGCCGAGGGAGGCGAGCAGGCTGTCCGGGCGCTCGCGGGCGATGATCTTTTCAAGGGAGCCGACCGTGAGCGGCTCGAGGTAGACCTTGTCGGCGATGTCGGTGTCGGTCATGATGGTGGCCGGGTTGCTGTTGACCAGCACGACCTCCACGCCCTCTTCCTTCAGGACGCGGCAGGCCTGCGTGCCCGCGTAGTCGAACTCCGCCGCCTGACCGATGACGATCGGGCCGGAGCCGATGACCAGCACCTTTTTGATCCATTCTTTCTTAGGCATGCGTCGCGCCCTCCTTCTGCTTGCTCTCCCTCACCATGTTCAGGAAGTCGTCGAACAGATACGCCGTCTCGCGCGGGCCGCCGCAGGCCTCCGGGTGGAACTGCACGGAGAACGCCGGGCGGTCGGTGTAGCGCACGCCCTCGACCGTCTGGTCGTTCCAGTTGACGTGGGAGACGACCGCGCCCGCGGGCAGGTTGTCCGGGTCGACCATGAAGCAGTGGTTCTGCGCGGTGACCGAGCACGTGCCGCGCGCCAAATCCTTGACCGGGTGGTTCGCGCCGTGGTGACCGTATTT
Organism: uncultured Clostridia bacterium; assembly: GCA_944362695.1. Taxonomy (GTDB): domain Bacteria; phylum Bacillota; class Clostridia; order Christensenellales; family Aristaeellaceae; genus Ventricola. The sequence continues at coordinate 741 of CALVTQ010000098.1, read as the reverse complement.
CATCTGCACCGTGCGCCCGCCCATCGCCAGCGCCATGAGCTGATGCCCAAGGCAGATGCCGAACACGGGCATGTTGTCCATCAGCTCGCGGATGGCGGCGATGGCGTGCGGGTTGTCCTGCGGGTCGCCCGGGCCGTTGGTGAGCATCACGCCGTCCGCGCCGCTCTCCATGATGGTCCTGGCGTCGGTGTCCGCGGGGTAGACCTTGAGCGTGCAGCCGCGCTCGTTGAGGCTGCGCAGGATGCCGCGCTTGAGGCCGAAATCCATCACCGCGATGGTCAGGTCGCCGTCGCCCTTGATTTCATACGGCTCGGTGCACGTGCATTGCGCCACCTGATCGTGCATCTCGTGGGCGCGGGCCAGCGCGAGATCCTCCTCGGTCGCCTCGCCCTCGACGATGCGTCCGCGCAGCGTGCCGAACACGCGCACGTGCTTGGTCAGCGCGCGGGTGTCCACGCCGTACATGCCGGTGACGCCCTGCTCATCAAGGTACTGATCCAGCGTCTTCTTCGTCTGCCAGTTGCTCGGCGTGTCGCACAGCTCGGACACGATGAAGCCGCGCATGCGCACGCCCGCGCTCTCGTCGTCCAAGTCGTTGATGCCCACATTGCCGATCAGCGGATACGTCATGCACACGATCTGCCCGCAGTAGGACGGGTCGGTCAGCGTCTCCTGATAGCCGGTCATGCCGGTGGTGAAGACCACCTCGCCGGTCACCGGGGCTTTATGGCCAAAGAGCGT
>CALVTQ010000097.1 GCA_944362695.1 uncultured Clostridia bacterium | reverse complement strand
AGAATCCCGCGACAGCGGACGCGGCCGGCATCAACGTGGGCCGCTATAAGTATCTGGCGACCTGCCTCGGCGCGGGCATTTCCGGTCTGGGCGGCCTGTATTACGTGCTGGATTACAATCAGGGCATCTGGGCGACCACCGGCCAGATTGAGGCGCTGGGCTGGCTGGCCGTCGCGCTGGTCATCTTCACGACGTGGCGTCCGCTCAACGCGATTTGGGGCAGCTATCTGTTCGGCATGCTTTATTGGCTGTATCAGTTCCTGCCGACGCTGCTGGGCATCACCGTGCCGGGCTACATGACCGACCTTATCCAGATGGTGCCTTATGTCGTCACCATCGTCGTGCTGGTCGTCACCTCTCTGCGCAAGAAGCGCGAGAATCAGCCGCCCGCTGCGCTGGGCCTCGCATATTTCCGCGAGGAGCGCTGATTTTTCCTTGACAAGCATAACTTTGCTGTGTATAATAACCATATGCATTAGGGAGTAGTCAGCGTCCGCATGGGCGTGATAAGGCCAACATACTGGGGCTATCGCCTCTGGCTTTATATGAAATGACGAGACTAATCTGCCGCAGCATCATCGCGGCAGATTGGCCTTGTCTTTTTTTGTGCGGCAGGGTGTCCGCACACTTCTGCGTCATATACTTGAGAACCGGCGGACGCTCCCCCGCCGCCAAGCGAAACGGAGGAAAAATTCATGGGTTTGTGGGAATTGTTCGTCATCGCTCTGGGCCTTTCGATGGACGCGTTCGCCGTGTCGATCTGCAAGGGCCTGTCCGTGCGCGTATGCAAGATCAGGCATATGTTGATCTGCGGCGTGTATTTCGGCGTATTTCAGGGCCTCATGCCGCTCATCGGCTATCTGCTCGGCTCGCGATTTGAACATCTTGTGACAGCCGTCGCGCCGTATTTCGCCTTCGCCCTGCTCGCGTTCATTGGCATCAACATGATTCGCGAAGCTCGCTCCGGCGACGAGGAGTCCTGCGATGACGACTTCTCCCCTCGCGCGATGGTTCCACTCGCCATCGCCACGAGCATCGACGCGCTCGCCGTCGGTATATCGTTCGCATTCCTCGGTGTGGATATCGTGCCTGCCGTGTCGTTCATCGGCGTGACGACATTCGTCTGCTGCGTGGCGGGCGTCAAGGTCGGCAGCCTGTTCGGCAGCAAGTATCAGGCAAAGGCGGAGTTCTTCGGCGGTCTCGTTCTCATCGTCATGGGCCTCAAAATCCTCGTCGAGCATCTGATCGGTGGCTAAAAACGCATACATAAACCGCCGCACTCCGTTTCTTGCGGAATGCGGCGGCTTTTCTATATCCTTTTTTCTTACGCGATCCCGTAGAACCGCTTGCCGTTCTCGCGCGTGATATCGCACAGCTCCTGCGCGTCCATTTCGCGCAGATTCGCGATGAACCGGCAGATGTGCTCCACACAGACCGGCTCGTTGCGCCGCCCTCGCACCGGTTCCGGCGCAAGATACGGGCTGTCCGTCTCGATCATAAGCCGGTCAATCGGCACGTTCTTGGCGACCTCGTGCAGGTTCACAGACCGCGCGAGCGTTACGGGACCGGCGAACGAGATCATGCAGCCGAGACTTAAATAGATCTTCGCGCTCTCCCAGCTTGCCGAGCAGCAATGCACCACGCAGTGCGGCAGGCGGTTCTGGTGCGCGCGCAGCATGTCGATCGTGTCTCCGTGCGCGTCGCGGATGTGCAGCACGACGGGCTTGCCCAGCTCATACGCGAGGTCGAGTTGGCGCGAGAACACGTCCTTCTGCACGTCGCGCGGGGACAGGTCGTAGTAATAATCCAAGCCGATCTCGCCCAGCGCCACAACCTTCGGCTCATTTGTCAGCCAGTTTGTGAGCACCGGCACGTCCGCCTCGGTGAAAGTCTTCGCGTCGTGCGGGTGCACGCCGACCGTGGCGTAGATCATCGGCTCGCGCTTGGCCAGCTCGACCGACTGTGCGCTGGATTCCATGTCCGCGCCCACACAGACGCAGAGCATGCCGCCCTCGCGCATGCGTGCGAGCACGTCGTCTCTGTCGCTGTCAAAGCGACCGTCCGTCGGGTGCGCGTGCGTGTCAAAGAGGCCCGTGAGCGCAAGCGCGGTGATCGGCACGGTGGAATGATGATGCTTGCCCATCGCGTCCCTCGATCAGCCGATCTCGCAGCCGTCTTCCATGTCGGAATCGACGGTCAGCAGGCTGAGCTTGCTGTCGTCCGCGTTCGCCGCGCAAAGCAGCATGCCGTGGCTCTCGACGCCGCGAATCTTGCGCGGGGCGAGGTTCGCCAGCAGGACGACCTTCTTGCCGACCATCTCCTCGGGCGTGTAGAACTTGGCGATGCCGGAGACGACGACGCGCTCTGTGTCGCCGACCTTGAGCGTCGACTTGAGCAGCTTGTCGGCCTTGGGCACCTTCTCGCAGGCGAGCACCTTCGCCACGACGAGCTGAATCTTCTCAAAGTCCTCGAACTGGATCAGGTCGCGCTGCGTGAAGACGGTCTTCTCCTCGTCGGCGGGCGCGGGAATCTCTTCCTTCTTCTGCGCCGCCGCGATGGCCGCCTGACGCTCCGCCTCAAACGCCTCAAGCTCCTTGGCGATGTCAAGGCGCGGGAACAGTGCCTCGCCCTTGTGAACCACGCTGCCCGGTTCGAGGCCGCCGAACGTCTTGATGGAATCCCAAGTCTTCTTCGCCTCGTCGGTCACGCCGATCTGCTCGAAGATGCGCTCCGGCGTGCGCGGCATGGTCGGCGCGATGAGCACCGCGACGATGCGGGCACACTCGGCCAGCACGTACATGACCGTGCCCAGACGCGGACGGTCGGCCTCGTTCTTGGCCAGAATCCACGGCGTCGTCAGGTCGATGTAGCGGTTGCACTCGCCGATCAGCTTCCAGATCTCGGTCAGAGCTGAGGAGAACTGCAGCGCATTCATGCTCTTTTCGACGCTCTGCCAGACATTCTGCGCGAGGTCGATGAGGCTCTTGTCGACGTCGGTGTACTCCGCCGGGGCCGGCACGACGCCGCCAAAATACTTCTCGATCATCGCGACGCTGCGGCTGACGAGGTTGCCCAGGTCGTTGGCGAGGTCGGCGTTGATGCGCTTGATGAGCGCCTCGTTGGTGAATTCGCCGTCGGAGCCGAAAGGCATCTCGCGCATCAGGAAATAGCGCACCGCGTCGCTGGAATAGCGCTCGCAGAGCTTCACCGGATCGACGACGTTGCCCTTCGATTGGCTCATCTTGCCGCCGCCGATGACGAGCCAGCCGTGGCCGAAGACCTGCTTGGGCAGCGGCTGGCCGAGCGCGTGCAGCATGATCGGCCAGATGATCGTGTGGAAGCGGACGATCTCCTTGCCCACAAGGTGAATGTCCGCCGGCCAGTACTTCTTATAGAGCGAATCGTCCTCGCTGTCATAGCCCAGCGCCGTGATGTAGTTGCTCAGCGCGTCGACCCAGACGTACACCGTGTGCTTCGGGTCAAACTCGACCGGGATGCCCCACTTGAGCGACGTTCTGGACACGCACAGGTCCTGCAGGCCCGGGCGCAGGAAGTTGTTGAGCATCTCGGCCGTGCGGGACGGCGGCTGGATGAAGTCCGGGTGATCCTCGATGTACTGAATCAGCCAGTCCTGATACTTGCTGAGCTTGAAGAAGTAGCTCTCCTCGCGCGTCTTCTCGACCGGACGGCCGCAGTCCGGGCAGCAGCCGTCCTTGAGCTGAAGCTCCGTCCAGAAGCTCTCGCAGGGCGTGCAGTACCAGCCCTCGTATTCGCTCTTGTAGATGTCGCCCTGATCGTGCAGCTTCTTGAAGATCTTCTGCACGCACTTGACGTGGCGTTCGTCGGTGGTGCGGATGAAGTCGTTGTATTCGACGTCCATCAGCTTCCACAGGTCCTTGATGCCCGCGACGATCTTGTCCACGTACTCCTTGGGCGTCACGCCGGCATCGTGCGCCTTGCGCTCGATCTTCTGGCCGTGCTCGTCCGTGCCGGTCAGGAAATACACGTCGTAGCCGGTCTGCTTCTTGAAGCGGGCCATCGTGTCCGCCGCGGTCGAGCAGTAGCTGTGGCCGATGTGCAGGTTATCGCTGGGATAATAGATCGGTGTGGTGATGTAAAATTTCTGCTTCTCGCTCATGCCATTCCTCTCCTTAAAAAAACGTCCCCCGCCGAAGCGAGGGACGCAATTTACGTGGTACCACCCTGTTTTGCAGACGGCATGCCGCCTGCCTCTGCGCCCTGTATCGGGGGCCTCCGCCGCGCTTGATTCATCGCGGACGCTCCAAAGCCATGCCAGCCCGCGTGCATCGCCGGCTTTCACCTCGCCCGGCTCTCTTTGGATGCGCCGCGATGGGCTGCTCTCTTCTTCATCGCGTGTAAAATATTACCCGGTTATTATACGGGATATGCGCCGGGTTTGTCAAGACCCGGATTCCGCAGTCGCCGTGACCTCGGCCATATAGCGCTGCCAGACGATGCGCTCGACCTTCTTGTCCTCGTCGAGGTAGTAAGACAGCTCGGCGAAAATCTCGTTCTTGTCGCCGATGGGATAGTAATAATGGATCGCGTAGCGCCCGTCTCCCTCGAACTGGTATGTGCCGAACATCGTGTTCTCCGTAACGGTCTCCGAGCTGTAATTGTACAAAAGTCGGTTGCCCAAATCGTCGCGGTCGGGATAGCCCAGATCGCGGAACTTCTCGACGACGTCGTCGCCGTCCATGCCGATCTTCGTCGAGCGCGGCGCGGTCATCGAGGTATTCGTCGTGTCCAGCGCGTAGAGCACGGGATTCGCTCCCTCTTTTTTTATCAGGAAACGCGCCGTACCCCAGTCGTAGACCGCCTCGTAGCTCTCCATTTCCGGGCTGTACCACTCCTCCACGGGCAGCACCTCGTAGCTGCTTGGCGTACCCCAATTCTTGGTGAAGCGGCTGTACGTCGTGGAATACAGCTCCATGCCCTTGAATGTGTCCTCGGAGCGGAACATGCGCTTGAGATTGCCCTCGACATCATATGTGACGATCATTTCATAGCTTTGCTTGCCGTTTTCAGCGATGCCGATGGCGCGCAGCTCGCATTTGCCGATAGGCAGCTGAATCTGCTCTTCCGGATCGTAGAGCGTGCCGTCCGTCGTCGCTGGGCGGCCGTCGAGCGTGTAATAGAACGCGACGATCGGCGAGTAGTTCGGGTCCTTCGGATCATCGCCGGAGCGCAGCGCGACCTTCACGGCCTTCTTGAGCTTGCCGGAGGCGATGTTGGCCTTGGGCGCGGACGGCGTCGGAATGATGACGGCGTAGTCCGCGCTGATCTGCTCGCTCGGCGTGCCGTTGTCGGTGAAACCGATGGCCTTGAGGGTCATTTTGCCTTCGGGGACGTGAATCTTCGTTCCCGCCTCATAGACCATGCCGGATTCGGACGGGTCCGTGCCGTCTACACTGTAATAGACGGTCTGTCCCTCCGGCACGGTGATGATCACGTCGATTTCCTTGTTGTATCGGCCCTCCTGCATGTTGAACGACGGCGCGGTCGGCGTGTATTCGCGCAGCATGACCTCGAATTCCTGCGAGTTCGTGCTTGCGTTCTCGCTGGCCGTCTTCATCAGCGCGAGGGCTTCCGCGTTGTAGCCCTCCGATTGATAGATTTTGATGAGGTTGCGGTATGCGGCGGGGTGGTTGGGCGCGATGTCGTTGATGAGCGTCTCATAGATCGCCTTCGCCTCGTCGATGCGCCCAAGCTCCGTGTAGTCCTGACCCATCAGCACGAGCGCGTCGACGTTGTCCGGTTCTCGCTCCACGGCGATCTTGAGCTTTTCCAAAGACTTGGTGAAATACGCCTGATCGTGCAGATTGCGGCCGATCGTGACGTAGGCGTCTGTCGGCGCGAGCTCCCAATCCCACTGCGCCATCAGGATGTGGCCGTCCTCCGTGCCCATCATGAAATAGCACAGCGCGGCGGTCACGAAGATCAGCAGCAGCATGATGGCCCATATGATGCGGCCCAGCTTCTTATGCGATTTTTGATAGATGGGCGGGGCCAGCATGGCGGGACTGGCGTCGAGCTTGCGCTTGGTTCTGCCGGGCGCGCGCCGCACCTCACGAACGGGCTCCCTGCGCTTCTCGTCCTGTACCCGCAGCCCGACGGGAATGTTGCCTGAACCCGTCTTGCGCGGCTGCTGTGCCTTTGCGGGGCGAACGGGCGAGGATGACGAGCCCTGTCTCGTGGGCCGCGCCTGCGCATCGGGCCGGGCTTCGGGCGTGGTTCTTCGCTCCACGCGCACGCGCTGCTCCGGCGCGTCGATGTTGACCTCGGCGCTCCTGCGGCGGAAAACGCGCTGCACAGCCGAACAGCTCGGGCAAACGCGCACGCCGTCCGCGAGCTCACGTCCACAGTTCGGACAAATCAACAAATATGTCCCCCTTTACGATATGAAGCGCCGTTACACGCGCTTGAGCGACTCGTAGAACGGATCGCCGGCGAATTCGCGCTCCGGCGGACGCTCGCCGCCCAGCGCCTCGATGGCGTTCACGATCTCCACGTAGTCAAGATAGTTGATGTCGTCGGCCTGAGCAGCCTCCTTGAGCATCGGCAGCGCGCGCTCGTCGCCCAGCTTGGCCAGGAACGACGCGAACAGCGCCCTCTGCTGCGGCACGCTCTTAAAGCGCTCGACCAGCAGGTCGTAGATGCGCTCATCGCCCGGATAGTTGCACAGGATGTCGGCGAAAATGCCGCGGCCCGTCTCTTTCGCGCTGTCAAGTGCCGCGAGGATCGGCGAAACCGCGTCCTTGCCCATCGCCAGCAGCGACTCTGCGCACATGTCGCCCTTCTCGCCCGGCTCGTCCATCGCCGCGATATAGTCGATGTATTGCTGCATCGGCGCGGTGCTCTCCAGCTCGCGCAGCAGTGAAATCGCCGTCAGCACGGCCTCCTGCGGAACGTCCGTGCGCGTGAGCAGAATCAGCAGCGCGTGCTCGGCCTCGTCGCCGAGGTCAGTGATGCGCTCGAGCAGCAGGTCCGGCACGGGCACATTCTGCACGTAGTACTCGCACATCCAGTCGATGAGCTGCTGCGCGTCGGTGTATTTCTCAAAATACGCCTCGGGCGACACGCCGTCCAGCCAATTGGCGGGCTTGCTCATGAACTCCATGTACACGTCTGGCATCATCGACTCGATGACGTCCATGTTGTTCTTGTACTTGGCCGCGTTTCGCTTTACCCATTCCTTTGTGTAGCGCTCGAATTGCTTGTCAAAATCAATGCACTTCATCGTTGTGTTCCTCCGTGTCTTCGTTCGGCTTATTTGCCTTTATTCCGGCCCGCTCAAACCGGCGCAGACACAGGCGGCACAGGCGCTTTGACACGCCGTCCTCCCTCGTAAGCACCGTCAGCGAGACCGGAATGTTGCTCTTTTTGTAATAGCTGTATTTGAGCGCCGTCACGCATGCGTCGGCAAGCCTGCCCTCCGGCGCGCCGTACACCGCGAGATACCGGATGAATATCGAGAGCATCGTCTGCGGCGCATCCGGGAAGCGCGAGGCGATCGCGTCCGATGCGCGCTGGACGACCTGCCTGCCCGCTTGCTGCTGCGTCTGGCTCGCCTGCTGGGAGACCACGCCGCCCGCCAGCAGCCGCACGGGCTTGCCGCCGATGTCCACGTCGAAGGGCTGCATGCCCTCCTTGGCCGTGAGCAGCTGCAAGATGCCCATCTTGATGCCATCGGCGATCATCGGGTCGGTCAGCGCGTCCATCATGGCGCTGCGCGCGGCGTCGGTGTCCATGCCGCTGAGCACAAGCAGCGCGAGCGTCGCGGCCTGTTCCATCGCCGCCGGAGAGCGAAGCGCCCAGCTGCAGATTCTGCACAGCCTGCGCTCCCTGTCGCGGTCATTGGCCGCATCGGCCGGGCCGTCGTAGAGCGCGGAAACCATCTCCGCCACGCGCGCTGCCGCTTCCTTTCGCGGCACGTCGACGCCCAGCGAGAGCCGCTCGCCCTCGAGTTCGCCGTTCCCAGCCATTCTGTAAAGCGCCTCGCAGATCGTGTTCTCCGGCATCAGCCTGCAAAGCCTGCCCAGCAGCCGTCTCGCCTTTTTCGTCTCGCCCGTGTTGATCAGCGCACACGCGCGCAGCATCATGCCTTGTGTGTGATACGGCTCGAGCTTCAGCAGCCGCCGCGTCAGCAGCAGCGTGAGTCCATCCTCACCGCGCTTGGCGCTCTCCATCGCCGCGCCGAAGAGATCGTCCGGGGCCTTCGCGCGCAGCGCCGCGATGTGCAGCATGCGCCTCGCCCCGGCCCCGTCGCCCACAGCCGCCAGCGCGTCGGACAGCACACAGATCGTCTGCACGCGTCCGGGCGACAGCTCGTGCGCCGTCTCCGCGCAGACGACCGCCTCGTGATCCTCGCCGGCCAGCAGCTTTGCGCACGCCTGAAGCGTGAAACCCTGCGCTGACGGCCACAGGCGTATCGCATGCGACAGTGCACGGTCTGCGGCGTAGAGCCTTCCCGCGTGCAGGCATTGCGCGGCATGGCGTTCGCGCGCCTTTGCCCTGCCGCGAAGGCTCACGGGTGCGGGCCGGTTGATCTCGTGCTCGATCTGCTCGTAGACCTGACCGGCGATTTCCGGCGCGACCGTCGAATGGCCCATCGCCGCGAATTGTTCAAAGTACGCCTGCGCGCGCGTGATGTCCGCGCTTCTCAGGCTGATGACCGACAGCTCAAACAGCGCCAGCGACTTCGCCTCGCCGCCCATGCGCACAATGCGCCGGTAGCATGCCGCCGCCTCAGCGTCGCAGCCAATCGCTTCATAGACGAGCGCCATCTCCTGCTCGATCTCCGCACGCATGCCGTATTCGTCCTTGGCGCGCGTCAGCAAGACCATGGCCTCGCCGAAGCGTCCGGCCATCCTGTGGCGCATCGCCTTGCCGATCATGTATTCGCACGGCTGTGTCAGAGAAAATACGTTGCTCATGGCGCCCTCCTTCTGCTTATTCTTCGGCCTCCTGCCTGCCCTGCTCGATCAGGCGCTCGAGTTCCTCGCCGGTGAAGGTGTATGTGCTGCGGCAGAAATGGCAGCTCACCTCGCATCCGTTCTGCGTGGCGATCAGGTCGCGGATTTCGCTCTCGCCCATGCTCAGCAGCACGCGCTCGATGTATTCGCGCGAGCAGTCGCACGTGAGCGTCAGCGGAATCTCCTCTAGAATCTCCGGTTCCAGCCCTCGGAAGCAGCCGCTGACAATCTCCTCGAGCGTCATCTCGGACAGCATCTGCGAGATCGCGCCGAACAGCTCCGCGCGGATCTCCAGCTGGTCGAGCAGCTCATCCGAGCAGCCCGGCATCGCCTGAATCAGCAATCCGCCCGCCGCGACGATGTTCTCGCTCACCAGCGTGCCCAACGCGCAAAGCGACGGCGTCTGCTCCGATTCGAGGTAGTACATCGCCATATCCTCGGCCACCTCGCCGGAGACGAGGTTCACGCGGCCCACGTACGGCTCGCCAAAGCCGAAGGAGCGCATGACGGTGAGCTGACCGTCCTTGCCCAGCGCACCGCCGACGTCGAGCTTGCCGTTTGCCTTGAGAGGCAGCTCGGTCTCCGGGTGCTCGACCGTGACCTTGACGTGTCCGTCCGGGCCCGCCACGGCGCAGATCGGGCCCGCCGGGCCGCCGCCGTTGATCGTGATGGTGATCCTGTCGCCCTCGCTCTTGAGGTTCGCGCCCATGATCGACGCCGCCGCTATCATACGGCCCATCGCCGCGCTGCATGTGTTGCTCGCGTTGTGAATATCGCGCGCCTTCTGCGCCATCGCTGTGGTGTCGCATAGAAAGACGCGCGCCTCCCCGCCCTTGAGCGTCAGGCGAAGAAGCCTCGAAGCCTTGTTTTCCATATGTTCCCCCCCGGTGTATCCTGCGCGTCACGGCTTGACGGCGCGGAAATGGATGCGCGTGTCCTCCGGCTGCGGAGCGTCCGTGCGCATCTGTCCAAATGTCTCGATTTTTGTGAAGCCCGCGTCGGAAAGCCAGCTGACGATCTCCTGCTCGCTGTGCGCGCGCTGGCGGTGCTGCTCGCGGAAGCGGCGGTATCGACCATCCTCCTCACGCACGAAGAACGTCACGTCCATCGTGATGATATGCGTGTCGCGCGCGAACCTGTTCTGCCAGAGCACCGCGAGCCCGTCGCGCTCCTCGCCGAAGAACGAGTCGCCCATGACGTCTTCCAGCTTATGCCTGCTCGACAGATCAAAGCACAGCACGCCGCCGGGCAATAGCGCCTTGTATGCGGCCCCGAAAAACGCGCGCACATCGTGTTCACCTGTCAGATAGTTGACCCCATCGCATGTGGCGAGCACAGCCCCCACGCGGCGCGGCAGCGTCAGCTTTTTCATATCCTGCCGGACGAACTGCGCCATGACGCCCCACTTGCGCGCCTTTTCCTCTGCGCGGCGCAGCATCGCCTGCGACAGATCGACGCCCACGACGTTTACGCCCGCGCGGCCAAAGCGCACCGTCAGGCGGCCCGTGCCGCAGGCACATTCGGCCATGCGCTCGGGCAGCTTACCCAGCGTGCCGGCGACGAGCGCGAGATAATGTTCGCTCCACGCGTCGTAGTCGTAGTCGTCCATTAGCTCGTCGTAGATGTCTGCGAAGTCGTTGTACATCGCTTATTCTTCCTCGTGATTCATATGCGCGAGAATCCCGCCGATCCGCCCGCTCTCCTTGGCGGACAGACCGGCCCAGCCGACCTCCAGCACGCGATCGAGCAAGCCTGCGGCCTTCGCCGCGCGGTATTTGTCACGCTCCTGCCTCGTCGGCGGTCTGAATTTCTGCACAGCACCACCTCCCACCGGCAGTTTTACCGGCGGGCGATGCTTTCATGCAGGCGCATTACTCGTCGTCTTCGTCCTCGTCGTATTCTTCGTCATCCTCGTCGCCGACAGTCTGCTCGTCTTCCTCGTCCTCGTCATCCTCGTCCAGCAGCAGATCGTCGTCCGCCGTCTGCGGGCGCAGGCCAAGGCCGACCGCCGCGCCCTCGATGCGCGGATTGATATACTTGTCGAAGATATCATGTGCGATGGAGGCGTAAATCAGGCGCGAGAGCGCAAAGCCGATCAGTAGATAGTAGAAAATCACCACGAGCATGACGATGCCGTTGCCGAAATACGCGCCCAGGAAGAGCGCCACAATCGGGATCAGCGTGATCAGTCGCGCGAGAATCATCTGCGGCAGTCGCGCGGCGGCCATCAGGAAGGCGTTGCGCAGCAGATTCTTGAAACTGAGCTGATATCCCACCATCAGCGGATAGAGCAGCGGCAGCATCAGCGTCCACATGAACACGGCGGACATCACGACGATCATCGGCAGAATCATCAGAAGATTCCTTTCCGCCATCTGACCGTAATACGTCATCGCCGCGTAAACCACGACCGGCGCGAGGCCTGTGATTGTGGATACGCCGAGCGCCTGCTTCCAGTTTTCCTTGAACGCGTCCTTAAAATCGGAGAACAGAAACGCGTGCTGGTCGCGCGCCCAGTCGCGCATGATGTGCGCCGAACCCGCCGACGACGGACCGGTGATCAGCACGCACGGTATAAGGCCGATCAGCCACGCCACCATGAAGCTGGACATCTGCGCAAACAGGGTCAGACCGCCGTTTTCCGTGGCCATCACGCTCTCCACGTCGATGTTCATGATGGCGACGACGTTCAGAGCTGTCCAGATCAGGAACGGAATCCAGAACACGAGCTGAAGCAAATTCACCTTAATCAGGTCGAAAAAGCGCTCCCTGAAGACCAGGAAGAACAGTGAAAGCCTCGTCTTGGGCATGTCCATCTCGCTGTAATCCTTCTTGCCGGCCTTGCCGTAATACAGCCTATCAAAAAATCCCACTTGAATACTCCTCCTTATGTGCAGCGGCCTTGCCGCAATCAGTCGGTATAACGCACGAGCCCGGCGAACAGCGCGAGGCCCGGAACGAGCGCCGTCTCGTCAAAATCGAACGTGTTGGCATGCAGCGGCGCGGTGTGGTTTTCGTCCATGCATCCGCAGAAGACGAACACGCCCGGCGCATGCAGCTGATAGAACGAGAAATCCTCCGCGGTCGTCTTGGGCTTGGCCTGCATGAAGCGCTCGCCCAGCACGGCCTTGACGCGCTCAAACTCGGTCTCGTCGTTGTTCACGCACGGATAGAACACGCGCTTGTCCATCTCCGTCGTCACGTCAAACGCCGTCTCCACGGCCTTCATATCCGCGAGGATGCGCGCCTCAAGCTTGTCATATACGTCGTTGGAGAACGTGCGCACGATGCCCTCCATGACGACCTCCTCGGCGAGGATGTTGCGCTGCCTGCCGCCGGTGATCTTGCCGACTGTCAGCACGGCGGGCTGGCTGGGATCGACCGTGCGCGCCACGGACGACTGGAACATCGTGAGCATGTGTGCCGAAGCGGTGATGGCGTCGGTGCCAAGGTGCGGCGTCGCGCCGTGGGCCGCCTTGCCGCGCACGATGAAGTTGATTTCGCTTGTCTGCGCCATGATCGGGCCTGCGCATGCGGCGATTTTCCCTTTGGGCACGTCGGGCATCATGTGCATGCCGTAGATGACATCCACGTGCGGGTTCTCCAGCGCGCCCTCGTCGATCATGGGCTTTGCGCCGCCGACGGTCTCCTCCGCGGGCTGGAAGATCAGCACCACGTCGTCGGCGAGCTTGTCGCGGTGATCGGCGATCCACTGGGCGAACGTCAGCAGGTTCGCCATGTGGCCGTCGTGGCCGCAGGCGTGCATGAAGCCCGCGTGCTCGGAGGCGAACGGACAGCCCGTCGCCTCGGTCACAGGCAGCGCGTCGATGTCCGAGCGGAAGGCGACCACGCGCCCCGTGCCGTTGCCGCGGAACACGGCGCGGATGCCCGTCTTTGCGAACACGCGCAGATCGTCGGGCGCGAGCGCCTTGAGGTGTTCCATCAGATAGGCGTGCGTCTTTTCCTCGGTATAGCCCACCTCGGGAATTTTATGAAGCGCGCGGCGGTGCGTGCGCAGAAGGTCCAGATAGCCCTCGGCCTCTATTTCAATTGATCTCTGATCCATGATCTTCTCTCCTTACATTGCTCTGCATGGGTTCATGCTCTTTATTGTAACACAAGCGGACGAAAATGAAAAGCAGGGCTTCACATTTCCTGGCCCTGCGGCGTATTTTTTATCAGGCGGGTCAACGGACTTGACAAGAGGGACGTCTGATGTTACAATTTGCTAAATTGCGCAAACCATAGTGTTTCTGCAAAGGAAATCGTTCCGTGAAAGGATGGATGTATATATGGATCGCAAATGGCGTGTCGCCGTTGTCGGCGCTACGGGCATGGTGGGCCAGCGCTTTGTCTCTCTGCTGGCGGATCACCCCTGGTTTGAGATCGTCGTCGTCGCCGCCTCCGCGCGCAGCGCAGGCCGCACCTATGAGGAGGCCGTCGCGGGCCGCTGGGCTTTCTCCTGGGATATCCCGGCGAATGTGAAGAACCTCGTCGTCATCGACGCTTCGGACATTGAGGCCGTGACCGGCAAGGTCGATTTCGTGTTCTGCGCCGTGGATATGAAGAAGGACGAGATCCGCGCACTCGAGGACGCCTACGCCAAGACCGAGACGCCCGTCGTCTCCAACAACTCCGCGCATCGCGGCACGCCGGATGTGCCGATGATCATCCCGGAGCTCAACCCGCAGCACGCGGATGTCATCGAGTATCAGAAGAAGCGTCTGGGCACGAAGACCGGCTTCGTCACCGTCAAGCCCAACTGCTCCATTCAGTCCTACGTCCCCGCACTCACGGCTCTTCTCGACCTTCAGCCCAGCCGCATCGTCGTCTCCACGTATCAAGCGATTTCCGGCGCGGGCAAGACGTTTGAGCGCTGGCCGGAGATGGTCGACAACGTCATCCCCTACATCGGCGGCGAGGAAGAAAAGAGCGAGCAGGAGCCCCTCAAGATCTGGGGCAAGGTCGAGGGCGGCGTGATCGTCCCGGCCAAGGCGCCCATCATCAGCGCGCACTGCATCCGCGTGGCCGCCTCCGACGGTCACTTGGCGACCTGCTGGGCCAGCTTTGACAAGCCCGCCACCAAGGAGGAGATCATCGAGCGCTGGCGCACGTTTGAGGGCCTGCCCCAGAAGCTGAACCTGCCGAGCGCCCCGCATCCCTTCATCCAGTACTGCGACGAGGATAACCGCCCGCAGACCCGCTTCGACCGCGACTTTGAGCGCGGCATGGGCATCTCCATGGGCCGTCTGCGCGGCGATTCGCTGTTTGACTGGCGCTTTGTCGGCCTGTCGCATAACACGCTGCGCGGCGCTGCAGGCGGCGCTGTGCTCATCGCCGAGCTGCTCTGCGCGCAGGGCTACATTCCCAAGAAATAATCCAATTCATCACAAATCCGCATAACATTTGCCGCACGACGGAAACACTGAGTCTGCTTCCGCGTGCGGCTTTTGTATTCATTTGAAGGAGGTCTTCCCCATGCCCCTTTTTACCGGCTGCGCCACCGCGCTGGTCACGCCGTATGACAAGTCCGGCGGCATCGACGAACCCGCCCTTCGCCGCCTCATCACCATGCAGATCGACGCGGGCATCGACGCGCTCGTCCTGCTGGGCACGACCGGCGAACCGTCCACGCTCGATATGCATGAGCGCGAGCGCGTCATCACGATCGGCATCGACGAGGCGAAAGGCCGCGTTCCCGTCATCATCGGCACGGGTTCAAACGACACGAAAAAGGCCGCCGAGTATGCCAAACAAGCAAAGACGCTCGGCGCGGATGGCCAGCTCTCCGTCACGCCCTATTACAACAAGGCGAGCCAGACCGGCCTTATCCGCCATTACGAAGCCATCCTCTCCGCGTGTGACCTGCCGATGATCGTCTATAACGTCCCGGGCCGCACGGGCATGACGCTCACAGCCGATACCGCGCTCATGCTCTCGCTGCATCCGCTGATCGTGGGCATCAAGGAGGCCAGCGGCGACCTCGCACTCACGTCGGAGATCATCGGCGGGACCGGCGGCAATCTGCCCGTCTACTGCGGCAACGATGACCTCATCATGCCCATGATGGCGATGGGCGCCGTGGGCGCAGTCAGCGTCGTTTCCAACGTCGTTCCAAAGCAGACGCGCGCGATTACGTCGGACTGTCTTTCTTATCAATATGCGAAAGCACAGGAGGCCCAGCAAGCGCTCCTGCCGTTGATCCGCGCGCTGTTTTCGCAGGTCAGCCCGATCCCGGTCAAGGCGGCGCTGTCGATGATGGGCCTGTGCGAGGACGTGCTGCGCCTGCCGCTCACGCCGATGGAGTCGCCCCACCGCGAGCGTATGAAATCCGTGCTGCTGCAAATGGGCCTCATCGCTCCTGACGCCTGACTGCTCCGTTTTTGCATAAAGCAAACGCCGCATCGCATGCCCACCCCGGCCCTCGATGCAGCGTTTTGCTTTGCTTTATTTGTTGTAATACTGCGCCTGCGCGTCCCATAGCAGCTTGTATTGCCCTTCCCCGTCGGCGAGCAATTCCTCGTGCGTGCCTTTCTGGATCACGCTGCCGCCGCTGAACACGGTGATCTCGTCGCAGAATTTGCAGGAAGAAAGCCTGTGGCTGATGTAAATCGCCGTCCTGTCGCCCGCGATTTCGTCGAACTTCGCGTAGATTTCTGCCTCCGCGATGGGATCCAGCGCCGCCGTGGGCTCGTCGAGCACGATGAACGGCGCATCCTTGTACAGCGCGCGGGCGATGGCGATCTTCTGCGCCTCGCCGCCGGATACGTCCACGCCGTCCTTGTCGATGTCCTTATAGAGCATCGTATCCAGCCCCTTGGGCATCGTATGCAGCCGCTCATCGAAGCCCGCCTCTCCAAGCGCGCGTTCCGCCCTCTCGCGGTCGTACTGCGCCGCGCCTGCGACGTTCGCGCCGAGCGGCTGGCTGATGAGCTGAAAATCCTGAAACACAATCGAGAAGATGCGCATGTAGTCATCGTAGCGATATTTGCGGATGTCGATGCCATTGAGCAAAATTTGGCCTTCCTGCGGATCATAGAGCCTGCACAGCAGCTTGATGAACGTCGTCTTGCCGCTGCCGTTTTCCCCCACGATGGCCAGCCGCTTGCCGATCTCAAATTTCATGTTCACATGACGCAGCGCCCAAACGTCCGTGCCGGGATATTTGAACGACACGTCGCAAAACTCGACCTCGTATCGCCTGTCCGCGCGCTTTTCTGTCGTCAGGCTGCCCTGATACATCGCGTTGGGAATATCCAGAAATTCGTATATATTTTTAAGGAAGACCGCATTGGTGCGCAGCACGCCCACGCTCCCAAACAACTTTGCCAGGTTCGCCGAGAGCGCCGTCGCCGCGCCGACGTATTGCGTCACGCTGCCCACGCCGAACGCGCCCGCCCATGCCTTCAGGCAGACGAACGCATAGACAATACCCGTCATCAGCGCGCCCGCCGCCATCTCGCCCATGGCGCATACAGCCGCGATACCCGCGCGCGCTTTTCCGGCAAGTTCGCCCTTTGTGCCGAAAACCCCAACGCCGGTTTTGAGGTATCCCAGAGCGATCGGCCCCTGATTGTAAATGCGGAAATCCGCCGCGCGGTGCGTCTCATGGCAGATGAAGCCAAACGCACCGTAGAGCCTGTTTGCGAATCGCGCCTTCTCGGATATGTTCGCGTAATCCCGGTTGATCTTGTTCCTGCACGCCGGGCCGATGGCCGTGCACACGCCAAACAGAATCACCAGCGCCACGCCTGCTGCGGGATGATTGAGCAGCGCAAGCGAGCTGCCTTCCGGCACACGGCTGACAAACAGGCTGAACGTCAGTGCCGCCGCGCCCATGATGCCCGCAATGCTCTTTGCCAGCGCCTTCCACGTGTCGATGAACACGTCGAACCCCCAGCCGGCCCACCACTCATTCTGCTGAATCTGCGCGCGCAGGTCGCGCGTCCTCGCATCGTCGAGGTCGGCGAAATCCATTGAAAAAATCTTTTCGGGGTAAATCTTGTCCTTGCGAATGCGGCAGCTCGCCATCATGACATTCTTGATTGCGCCGAGCACACCGCTCACAAGCGTGATCACACCCACCGCAATCAGCGCGGCCAGCACGAGGTTTTTGAGCACCTCCACCCGCCGCTGCGCCGCCAGCTCGTCGATGATCCTCGCGGAAAAGTATACCGCGATATAGGGCGTTACGGCGGATGCGGCGCTTGCCGCCGTGATGGATGCAAACAGCCACGGACGGATGCGGCGGATGGTGCGAAACGCGCGCATGTGCAGCCGCAGCGTCTCGCGGAGCGTCATCTTACTGCTGCTCATGACCGTTGCCTCCTTCCCGATAGTAGTGCGCCTGCACGTCAAACAGCTTGGCGTATTCGCCGCCGCGCGCGATGAGCTGCTCGTGTGTGCCCTCCTCGGCGATCACGCCGTCCTTCAGGAACAGAATCCTGTCGCAGAAGCGCGTGGACGCAAGCCTGTGCGAGATGAACACGGACGTCCGGCCCGCCGTCATCTCGCTGTATTTCATGTAGATGTCGTGCTCGGCGAGCGGATCCAGCGCCGCCGTCGGCTCGTCGAGCATGAGAATCGCGCCGTCCTTGTAAAGCGCCCGCGCCAGCATTAACCGCTGCATTTCGCCGCCGGACAGCTCCACGCCGTCAAGGTAGACCTGCTTGCCGATGTGGGTGTCAAGGCCCTGCGGCAGCTTCTGTACGCAGCTCGTCAGGCCAGCCTTTTCGATGCATGTGCGCACCCTGTCCATGTCGATGCCCTCAATGCGCTGGGCGACCTGCTCGGCCATCGTCAGATCGAGCTGGGACACCTCCTGAAAAACGGCGGAGATCAGCGCGTAATATTCCTGCCTGTTGAATGTGCGGATATCCTGACCATTCAGCAGCACGCGGCCCGCCGTCGGGTCGTAAAAGCCGCACAGCAGCCTGACCAGCGTCGTCTTGCCCGCTCCGTTGAGGCCCACAATGGCGACCTTCTCGCCCGGATGCAGCGTCAGGTTCATGTTTTTGATGATGTTCCTGTCCGCGCCCGGATAGCGGAACGTCACATTCTCCATGCGCAGCTCATAGCCGTCCGCCTCGGGAACAGGAACGCCGCCCTCGAATCGGAACGACTCCGGCAGGCGGATATATTGCAGGATGCGCGATATGCCGATACATTCCCGCCGCAGCTCCAGCCCCTGGTTCATGATCTGCGTCACCCACTGCGAAAAGCCGGTGAACGCCGTGAAATACAGCACGAACTGCGATGCGGGCAGACCGCGCTGAAGCATCAGGTGAATCAGATAGGCGTAGGCCACAGCGTTTCGCGCGACGAGCAGCAGCGCATCCGCCGCGCACGTCATCGCGTAGAGCCGCTCGCGCCGCGCGATGAGCGCCTCCGCCGTCCCGCATGCGGCGCGGTGGATGTCCTGCAGCCACGGGCCGAGCCCGAATATGCGGATATCCTTGGCGGCTTTCCTGTCCTCCGCCTTGGCCGCGATGTAGTAGGTCAGCTTGTTTATGGCGCTGCGCTCCTCCTCGTGACGCACATCCCACGCCTGCACGCGGCGGCCCGCCATCACGCTGAGCGCGGCAGTCAGGCATACGATGAGGATCACCGGCAGGCTCAGCCCGGAGAGCACCGCCATATACAGCGCAAAGCCGAGAACAGCGATCATCAGCTCGCCCAGCGTCAGCCAGATATGCTCGGCTGGCCTCGAATTGTCCGAGCAATGCTCCAGCGCGTCGTCGAGCATGCGCAGCACAGCGGCGTCGTGCGTGTTGGGATAGGACGTCGCAAACGCCTTGCGGTTGATCTCGCAGATGATGGCCGAGCGCACCTCGAAGCGCGTATGGAACATGTTTTGTTTGACATAACCCGTCGCCGCCTGAAGCAGCAGCAGCGCGAGCGAAAAGCCGCCGATAGCGTAAAGCAGCGCGGAAAGCGGCGCATGCGTCTCCACGCGATCGAGCACCACGGGCGCGATGAAAAGCTGCGCCATGCTCGTGCTCACCGTCAGCGCGATATACAGCGCGGCCAGCACGAGCAGCATCCTGCAATTTCGCCACGCCATGCGCATCATGAACGCAAGGCACGCGCCCATACCGTATGCCGGTTTTTCCTTTGGTTTCAAACGCATCACCTCATTTCGCCGTCAGTATAGCAGAAAAAATCGTCCCCAACGCATTTCGGGGACGAATCGCATCTTTCGGGTGACGAACTGCAAATTCCGTTACATTTGCGGCAAAAGAATCTCCACGGTGAACGCGCCATCCTCGCTGTTGCAGCTGATGTAGCCCTCCGCGCGCGCCACGATGGCGTCGATGCGCGCCAGACCGAAGCCGTGGCCCTCGCCCTTTGTGCTGGCAAAGAGCCTGCCCAGCTTCGTCATCTTCCCGCCCGCGGTCATATTGGTGAACGATATGTAGAGCTGTGTGCCCTTCATGTCCATGTATACGCGGATCAGCCGTTTCTCCTCCGGCAGCCGCTCGCTCGCCTCAATCGCGTTGTCAAACAGGTTGCCCAGGATGCAGCACAGGTCGATCTCCGAGGATTTGAGGCGCACCGGCACGTGCGCATCGGCGATCACGCGGATGCTTTTCGCCTTCGCCAGCGAGATTTTGGAATTGAGAATCGCGTCGGTCATCGGGTTGCCCGTCTTGATGACCGTGTCCACAGACGCCAGATCGTCGTCCAGCAGATCGAGATAGCGCTTGATGGCGTCCCAATCCCCGGCGGCGGCGTAGGCCTTCATCGTCTGGATGTGGTTGCGGTAATCGTGCCGCCAGCCGCGAATCTGGCGGTACATGTTGTCCACCTCGCGGTAATGCGTCTTGATCAGCTCGCTCTGATATTCCGCAATCCGCCTGTCGATCCGCCTCGTCAAAATGCCCATGTGCCTTACCTCATCGCGATCATCGCGCGGTTCACGCCGTCGTATGCGCCGCGCGCCATCGGGATCGTCTCGCCGCTGCTTAACCTGATTTCCGTCCTCGTCACGCGGCTGATGCGCGTCAGGTTGACGATGGCCGAGCGTCCCGCGCGGTAGAACCGGTCGTCAAGCTCCTCCATCAGATCCGTCAGCGTCATCTTGACGGTCACGTCCTGCGCCGCGTGGATCGTCACATAATTGCCCGATACGACGGCGTAGCGGATCGTATGCACCGGCACGCGCACGATCCCGCCGTCCGCGTCGAGGCTCAAAACCTTCTCGTTTTTGGCGAGCTTCTCCGCCGCACGGCTGAGCACCTCGCGCAGCTTCTCCTCCTTCACAGGCTTCATCAGATAGTGCAGCGCCTCGACGTCGTAGCCCTCGGCGATGTAATCCGAATACCCCGTGATGAATACGATCTGCACCGTCGCGTTGTCCCTGCGCACCGTGCGCGCCATCGTCACGCCGTCCATGCCGCCCATCTCGATATCCAGCAGCAGGATATCAAATCCATCCGTGTCCGCGTTTTCAAAGAGAAATTGCTCTGCCCCGGCAAACTCGCGGATCGTCACGCCATGCCCGCAGGCATTCGCCCAGCCGCGCACCATGTCCGCGATGTAAATCCTGTCCTGCGCGCTGTCGTCGCAGATTGCAATCCTGTAAGCCATACCCTCGCCTCTTCGCTCTGTGCTTTATTCAGTATAGCAGATCTGCGCGCGGTTTTCCACAGCAAATATTTGTGACGGGCATCGTAAAACGCCGCCCCGCGCAAATGACGGGACGGCGAATTTTTCTTGTATTACAGGGAGCTGCGGGTGTAGTTGGGCGCTTCCTTGGTGATGTTGATGTCGTGCGGATGGCTCTCGAGCAGGCCTGCATTGGTGATGCGGATGAAGTCCGCGTCGTGGCGCAGGCTGTCGATATCCGGCGTGCCGCAGTAGCCCATGCCCGCGCGCAGGCCGCCGACCAGCTGATACACGGTGTCGCTGAGCACGCCCTTGTAGGCGACGCGGCCCTCGACGCCCTCCGGCACGAGCTTCTTGGCGTCCTCCTGGAAGTAGCGGTCCTTGCTGCCCTTCTCCATCGCGGCGAGGGAGCCCATGCCGCGATACACCTTGAACTGGCGGCCCTGATAGATCTCCAGCGCGCCCGGCGCCTCCTCCGTGCCGGCGAGCAGGCTGCCCAGCATGACGGCGCTGCCGCCCGCGGCGATGGCCTTGACGATGTCGCCGGAATACTTGATGCCGCCGTCGGCGATGATGCGCTTGCCCATCTTCTCGGCTTCCTCGGCGCAGTCGCTGATCGCGGTGACCTGCGGCACGCCGATGCCCGCGACCACGCGCGTGGTGCAGATGGAGCCCGGGCCGATGCCGACCTTCACGCAGTCCGCGCCAACGTCAAACAGCGCATGCGTGGCGGCGGCGGTGGCGACGTTGCCCGCGATGATCTGGATGTCCGGGAAAGTGGCGCGGATCTTCTCGATCTGGCGCAGCACGCCGACACTGTGGCCGTGCGCCGTGTCGATGCAGATGATGTCAACGCCAGCACTCACCAGTGCGGAAATGCGCTCGAACACGTCGTGGGAGACGCCCACGGCCGCGCCGCAGAGCAGACGGCCCTTGCTGTCCTTGGCGGAGTGCGGGTATTTCGCCGCCTTCTGGATGTCCTTGATGGTGATCAGGCCGCGCAGATTGCCCTCATCATCGACCAGCGGCAGCTTCTCGATGCGGTGACGCGCCAGAATCTTGCGGGCCTCGTCGTGCGTGGTGCCCACGGGCGCAGTGATCAGATTCTTGGAGGTCATGACCTCGTGAATCGGGCGGGAGAAATTCGTCTCAAAGCGCAGGTCGCGGTTGGTCAGAATGCCCACCAGCTTGCCGTCCTTGGTGATCGGCACGCCGCTGATGCGGTAGCGGGCCATGAGCTCCTCCGCGTCGGAAACCAGGTTGTCCGGGCTCAGGTGGAACGGATCGGAGATGACGCCGTTCTCCGAGCGCTTGACGCGGTCAACCTCCTGCGCCTGCTGCTCGATGGACATGTTCTTGTGGATGATACCAAGGCCGCCTTCGCGGGCCATTGCAATGGCCATCTTCGATTCCGTCACGGTGTCCATCGCAGCGGACAAGAACGGAATGTTCAGCTTGATCTTGTCGGTCAGACGGGTTTCCAGATTGACCTCCTTGGGCAGCACCTCGCTGCGGCGCGGCACCAGAAGCACGTCGTCAAAGGTCAGGCCCTCACGAATCACTTTCGGCAGCATGTGGTTTCCTCCTGTCTCTCTCTTCTCTGGAATGTATGGGATTTTGATATGGTATTATAAAGCGGCCGGCCCCATTTGTCAATGGAGCAAGCCGCTATATGTGTGTGTTTTATTTTGTCGAAGATGCCTTGCTGTTCTTCATTTTCTTCATCCCGTCAACGCTGTACCACATAAGCGCGATGAAGGACAGAAGCACAGAAACGCCCAGCAGCACGTCCGCAATCCGGCGCAAACCGATAAAGCGCACGATCATGGAGCTGACGAATGCCACGGTCGTCACCTTGCCGATGGGCAGGGCGTAGACGACGATGCCGCGATGCAGCGCAACGCCGCCGCCGATGACCAGCAGCGCTTCCTTGACGAAGATCAGCAGCATGAGCCACACTGGAATCTGTCCGTCCCAGACGAACAGCCCGAGCAGCGTGATGAGGCTGAGCTTGTCGGCCAGCGGGTCAAGCAGCTTGCCCAGCGCCGTAATCTGGTTGAATTTGCGCGCGATGATGCCGTCGACGGCGTCGGTCATCATCGCGGCGGCATACGCCAGCAGCGCGCCGTTGCGGTCACCCACGACGAAACGCCACACCACGACCGGCAAAAGCGCGATGCGCACGATCGTCAGTGCGTTGGGGATGTTGACAATCTTCTCCGATTTGATGTGCTCCACGATGACTCCCTCCTTTCAACCGCCATATTATACCACAAAACCGCGCGATTTTTCGTTGACCGCACAAATTTTGTTCACTATGGGTTAAACGTGCATCAGAGCTTCGCGCTGCTGCGCGGCGATTTCGCTGTCGATGTAGTCGTCGTAGCTCTCGCGGCGATCGACCAGGCCGCCCGGCAGGATCTCCATGATGCGGTTGGCGACCGTCTGGATGCACTCGTGGTCCTGTGTGGCAAAGAGCATGCTGCCGGTGAACTCGATCATGCCCTTGTTGAGCGCCGTGATCGACTCAAGATCGAGGTGGTTCGTCGGTTCGTCGAGGATCAGCACGTTTGCGCCGGAGAGCATCATGCGCGCGAGCATGCAGCGCACCTTCTCGCCGCCGGAGAGGACCTTCGCCTGCTTGAGCGCGTCCTCGCCGGAGAAGAGCATGCGGCCCAGCCAGCCGCGGATGTCGCTCTCGTACTGGCTCTCGCTGAACTGACGCAGCCAGTCGATCAGGTTGTATTCGCAGTTGTCAAAATACGCGCCGTTGTCCTTGGGGAAGTAGCTCTGGCTCGTGGTGATGCCCCACTTGAAGCTGCCCTCGTCCGGCTCCAGCTCGCCCATGAGAATCTGGAACAGCGTCGTGCGCGCGAGCTCGTCCGTGCCGACAAAGGCCACCTTGTCGCCCGGCGTCAGCACGAAGGAAATGTTGTTGAGCACCTTGCGGCCATTGACGGTCTTGGAAAGGTTCGTCACGGTCAACAGATCGTTGCCGATCTCGCGGTCGGGCTTCCAGCTGACGTACGGATAGCGGCGGGAGGACGGCGTGAAGTTCTCCATCTGCAGGTTGTCAAGCAGCTTCTTGCGGCTGGTGGCCTGCTTGTGCTTGCTGGCGTTGGCCGAGAAGCGCTGGATGAAGGCCTGCAGTTCCTTGATCTTCTGCTCGGTCTTCTTGTTGAGGTCCTTCTGCTGGCGCGCAGCCATCTGCGTGTACTCGTACCAGAAGTCGTAGTTGCCCACGTACATCTGGATCTTGCCGAAGTCGATGTCGCAGATGTGCGTGCAGACCTTGTTGAGGAAGTGACGGTCGTGGCTGACCACGATGACCGTGTTGGGGAACTCGAGCAGGAAGTTTTCCAGCCAGCGCACGGACTGAATGTCCAGATAGTTGGTCGGCTCGTCCAGCAGCAGGATGTCCGGGCTGCCGAACAGCGCCTGCGCCAGCAGCACCTTGGCCTTCTGGCTGCCGTCGAGCTCGCTCATGAGCATGTGCTCCATGTCAAGGCTGATGCCGAGGCCGGTTAAGATCATCTCGGCGTTGCTCTCGGCGTTCCAGCCATCCAGCTCCGCAAACTCGCCCTCCAGCTCGCTTGCGCGCTCGCCGTCCGCGTCGGTGAAGTCCTCCTTAGCGTAGAGCTCGTCCTTCTCCTTCATGATTTCATAGAGACGCTTGTGACCCATGATGACCGTGGTCAGCACCTCATACTGGTCAAACTCGAAATGGTTCTGACGCAGCACAGCCATGCGCTCGCCCGGCGTGATGACCACCTCGCCCGTCGTCGGCTCCAGCTCGCCGGAGAGCACCTTGAGGAAAGTCGATTTGCCGGTGCCGTTCGCGCCGATGATGCCGTAGCAGTTGCCCGCGGTAAACTTGATGTTGACGTTTTTGAACAGCGGCTTCCCGCTGTAGGACAGGGATACGTTCTGGGTTGCGATCATGGCTGACAGCTTCTCCTTTTTATCTCGTCGTCAGAATGTTTTTGACAATACAGCAACGTAAATTATCGCACAATCCGGGATTTTCTTCAAGCCCCTTCTTGCAGAAAATTTGGGCTGCGGCTTCGGGTTACCCGCCAAATCCGCAGCCCGTATTCGCATTTTCGCGTCACTTCATGACAGCCGCAGCGCTGGTCACCACGTCGTCAAGCAGGACGCTGACGAGCATCTGCCCCTTGCCGCTCCTGCGCTCGACGGCGACCTCGCCCACGTTCATCTGGCTGACATGGCCGTGTTTCTGCGTCACGATCACGCTCTCGGCGTTCGTCACGTTCATGAAGCCCGCCAGCTCGCGGCCGGTGTCGCCCGCCTTGGTAAACGGCAGGAGCCTCTGCCCCTTGCCGCCGCGGCCCTGACGCTCGATGTCCTCGCAGAGCATGCGCTTGCCGAAGCCGCGGTCGCTGATGACCATGAGCATATCGCCCGGCTTGGGCACCTCGAACCAGCGCACCTCGTCGCCGTCGCTCAGGCTGATGCCGCGAACGCCAGCCGTCGCGCGGCCCATCGGCGAGACGGTATCCAGCTTAAAGCGCACGGCAAAGCCCAGCTTGGTCACCAGCACGAGGTCGTCCTTGTCGCCCGGCTCGACCTGCACCATGCCGACCAGCTCGTCGTCGCCCTTGAGGGAAATCGCAGCAAAGCGCGAGCGCCTGATGCCATATTCGCCCGCCGCCGTGCGCTTGACCTGGCCGTTTTTCGTGATAAAGAGCAGCTCGCCCTTCTTTTCCATCTCTTCGGTCTTGGTGCAGACCATCGCCACTGCGTGCTCGCCGTCGGCAAGGCCCGCGATCAGGCCTGTGAGCAGGCTGCCGCGCTCTTTCAAGCGCATCGTCTCGGGAATCTTGGAGATATCGAGCATGAAGCAGTTGCCCAGATTCGTGAAGAAATACAGCGATGCGTCGGTCGTCGTCTGGATGACCTCGACGACGTCCTCGCGCGCGCCCGGCTGCGCGATGTATTTGTCCACCATGCGCGGGCTCATGCGGCGAAGCTGGCCGTCGCGCAGGCGCAGGATGGCCGTTTCCTCGGCGATGGCCTTATTTTCGACGACCGGCATCTTGTCCGAATCGTCGGCAATCAGCTCCGTGCGCCGCTCGTCACCGTATTTGTCGCGGATCTCGAGCATCTCCGCGCGGATGACGCCGATGAGCTTCTTTTCGCTTTTTAAGATGCCCTCGAGCCGCTCGATCGTCTTGAGAATCGCCATGTATTCCTTCTTGAGCGCCTCGATTTCAAGGCCCGTCAGGCGCTGCAGACGCATATCGAGGATCGCCTGCGCCTGAATATCGGTCAGGCCGAAGCGGTTCATGAGCTGCTCCTTGGCTTCCTTGGGGCTCTTGCTCTTTCTGATCAGCGCGATGACCTCGTCGAGGTGGTTCACCGCGACCATCAGGCCGGCGAGTATGTGCTCGCGCGCCCTCGCCTGTTCCAGCTCGTATTGCGTGCGACGCGTGATGACGCGCTTCTGATGCTCAATATAATAGGTAAGCATCGCCTTGACGCCCATCTGCACGGGCCGTCCGTCGGCGGTGGCGACCATGTTGACGCCGAATGTGACCTGCAAGTCGGAATATTTGTAGAGCACCGAGAGAATCTGCATCGGGTCGACGTCGCGCTTGAGCTCGATGACCGCGCGCAGGCCGGTGCGGTCGGTCTCGTCGCGGATGTCGCAAATGCCCCCGAGCTGAACCTTCTTTTCCTCGCTGAGCTTGAGGATCTTCTCGAGCATCGCGGCCTTGGGAACCTGATAGGGCACCTCGGTGATGACGATCAGTTTGCGGCCCGCGCTGCCGTCCTCGATGTGCACCTTCGCGCGCAGGGTCAGCTTGCCCTTGCCCGTTTCATAGGCGCGCACGATCTCCTCGTTGTTGATCAGCCGTCCGCCCGTCGGGAAGTCCGGCGCCGGCATGACCTTCATGATCTCGGAGAGGCTCGCGTTCGGCTTGTCCATCAGCAGAATCGCCGCGTCGATGGCTTCTTTGAGGTTGTGCGGCGGGATGTTTGTCGCCAAACCGACCGCGATACCGCTCGCGCCGTTGACCAGCAGGTTCGGGTAGCGCGCGGGCAGCATGTCCGGCTCTTTGAGCGAATCATCGAAGTTGAAGCTGAAGGGAACTGTGTCCTTGTCGATGTCCCGCAGCATTTCAAGCGCCAGCGGAGCCATTCTCGCCTCTGTGTAACGCATGGCCGCCGCGCTGTCGCCGTCGATGGAGCCGAAGTTGCCGTGGCCGTCGACCAGAACCGCGCGCATGCTGTACGGCTGCGCCATGCGCACCATCGCGTCATAGACGGAGCTGTCGCCGTGCGGGTGATATTTGCCCAGACAGTCGCCGACGATGCGCGCGCATTTCTTGTGCGGCTTGTCGGGCGTGACGGCCAGTTCGTTGAGCGTGAACAGGATGCGCCGCTGAACCGGCTTTAAGCCGTCCTCCACACGCGGCAGCGCGCGTTCAAGGATAACGTGCTCGGCGTACGGGATCATGGAGATGTGCATGACCTCTTCCATCGGGCGCTGGATGATCTCATGGGGTGTGCCGCCGCCAACGGGCGGCTCGCTCGTCCTTTTGCGTGCCATGCTTTACTCCTTTCCCTCTCTTTCAAGGAACGTATCGACTTTGTTGAAGTCGGCGTATGTCGTGATGTAATCGCGCCTCGGCTCGACCTTGTCGCCCATCAGCAGCGTGACCAGCCGCTCGGCCTCCGCGACGTTTTCAAGCGTCACGCGCATGAGCTGGCGGTTTTCAGGGTTCATCGTCGTCTCCCAGAGCTGGCTGGGGTCCATCTCGCCCAGGCCCTTGTAGCGCTGGATCGTGTAGCCGCGCCCGATGCTCTTGGTCACCTGCGCGAGCTCCTTGTCGTCGTATGCGTATACGATCTTGTCGCCCTTGGCCACGCGGTAGAGCGGCGGCATGCCGATGTAGACGTGGCCCTCCGTGATCAGCGGGCGCATGTAGCGATAGAAGAACGTCAGCAGAATCGCGCGGATGTGCGCGCCGTCCTGGTCTGCATCGGACAGGATGATGACCTTGTGATACTTGAGGGATTTGAGGTCAAAGTCCTCGCCGATGCCCGTGCCCAGCGCCGTGATGATCGAGCGGAACTCCTCGTTGGCGAGCACCTGGTCGATGCGCTTTTTCTCGACGTTCAGCGGCTTGCCGCGAATCGGGAGAATCGCCTGGAAGCGCCTGTCGCGGCCCTGCTTGGCCGAGCCGCCTGCCGAGTCGCCCTCGACGATGAACATCTCGTTTTCCTCCGCCTTGCGCCCTGTGCAGCTGCTGAGCTTGCCCACCAGCGGCGCGGCGTCGATCTGGTTCTTCGCGCGGGCGACCTCTTTGGCCTTGCGGGCGGCCTCGCGCACCTTGCACGCGCGCAGCGCCTTTTCCACGATGGCCGAGGCGACCTCCGCGTTCTTGAGGTTCTCGAGGTATTCCGTCACCTTGGCGTATGTGAACGACTCCACAGCCGGACGCACCTCCGTGTTGCCGAGCTTGCCCTTCGTCTGGCCCTCGAACTGCGGGTTGCGCACAAACGTCGTCAGCACGGCCGTGATGCCCTCGCGGTAGTCCTCGCCCATCAGGTTGTTGTCCTTTTCCTTGAGCGCGCCGGTCTTGCGGGCATAGTCGTTGAGTGCGCGCGTGAAGCCGGCCTTGAAGCCCATCTCGTGCGTGCCGCCCTCCGCCGTGGGGATGTTGTTGACGTAAGAGAGAATGCTCTCGGAGTAGTCGTCCGTGTGCTGGATGGCGACCGAGATGCGCACGTCGTCCTGCATGCCCTCCAGCATCAGCACATTGGGATAAAGCGGCGTCTTGTCGCGATTGATATAGGAAACGAAATCCGCCAGACCGCCCTCGAAGCAGAACACCATTTTCTGCTTCTCCGGGTCTTTCTCGCGCTCGTCGATGAACGTGATGGACAACCCCTTGTTGAGGTAGGCGACCTCGCGCAGATGACGGCGCACCGTCTCGGCGTTGAACTTTGTCTCCTCGAACACCGTGTCGTCCGGCAGGAATGTGACGCGCGTGCCGTGGCGGCGCGTGGCGCTGATGCGCTGAAGCGGCGTGACCGCACGGCCCGACGTGATCTTCTTTTCCTTTTCGTCGTAGTTGCTCTCAAAGCGCATGCGATAGTGGCCGCCGCCGATGCAGCTGTCCACCACGACCCACTTGGACAGCGCGTTCACCACGGAAGCGCCCACGCCGTGCAGGCCGCCGGAATATGCATAATTCTGGTGATCGAATTTTCCGCCCGCGTGCAGCCGGGTAAAGATCATCTCCACACCGGTGATGCCCAGCTCGGGATGCACGTCCACCGGCATACCGCGCCCGTCGTCCTCCACGGATGCGCTGCCGTCCTTGTGCAGCTCCACGCTGATGCTCCGCGCATAGCCGTTGGCCACCTCGTCGACCGCGTTGTCCACGATCTCCCAGAGAAGGTGGTGCAGGCCGCGCGCGCCCGTTGAGCCGATGTACATGCCCGGCCTCATCCGAACAGCATCGAGCCCTTCGAGCACCTTGAGCATGCTGGCAGAATACGTCTTCGACATGAATTGAAACCTCCTTGTAATCAGCAAGTCTATATTATACTGGATTTTTCCGGTTTTTGCAATCCTTGCCGGGCGACAAGTTTTGTCTGAATCCGTTCATTTCGTGTGCGCCGCATATTTTATCGCCGCGTGGCGCACATTACGCGCATCTTCACTTTGCGAAAAGAAAGCGAGGTTTTCCTCATGACCATCGGCATGATTATCCTGCTCGTCGCGGCGCTGCTCATCCTCTTCGGCGTCTGCCAGCGCGTGCTTGACCGCATGGCGCTGACCGACCGACAGGCGCTGCTCATCGTCGCGGCGATCTTCGTTGGCGGCTGGCTGCCCGACATCGACTTAGGCCCGGTGACGCTGAACATCGGCGGCTGCGTCATCCCCGTCGGTGTGTGCGTCTATCTCTTTCTGCACGCGGGCACGGCAAAGGAGCGCATCCGCGCGGCGGTCTGTTCTGTGCTCACAGGCGCGGCGATTTACGGCGTGTCGCTCATCTTCCCCGCCGACCCGACGGCCATGCCCTTTGACCCCATGCTGATCTATGGCGTCATCGCCGGCGCGTTCGCGTGGGCGCTGGGCCGCTCGCGCAGAACGGCGTTCATCAGCGGCGTGCTGGGCGTCGTGCTCTGCGATGTGACCGTCGGCGTGGTCAACTGGGCGCGCGGCATCCGCCAGAGCGTGCATCTGGGCGGCGCGGGCGCGCTGGACGCCGTCGTGCTCTCGGGCATCGGCGCGGTGCTGCTGTGCGAGCTGGCGGGCGAGGTCATGGAGCGCATCGCCACCGGCAAGGCGCAGCAGGGCGCCGTCGAAGGAGGCAGCCGCGCATGAGAAGAAAGATCGGACAGCTCGCGCTCGCCTTCGTCCTGTCGCTCATGCTCTACATCGCCTGCGCGATCAACGCCTATGCCGACGATTTTGCGGACGGAGACAACCTCTGCGTCGCGGTCGATGAATCCGGCAATCGCCTGTTCACGCTTGCGGGCGCAATCTCTGAGGGCGACGAATATATCAGCAAGGACAACATCCTCTACCGCATCATGAGCGTCAGCGGCAACACCGCCCTGGCTGAGCGCATCGGCGAGGAGACCATGCCCGACGTGTCATGGCTCGACGCCGTGACCGCAAAGGCCGTCTTCGCGCAGGCCGTCCCCGCCGCAAGCGACGCAAAGGATGACGTATCCGGCGACAATCGCAAGCTTATCGCCATGTACGTCACCCACAGCGACGAGAGCTACATCCCCACCGACGGCACCGAGAGCATCGAGGGTCAGGGCGGCATATACGACGTGGCGCGCGCCTTCCGCGATGATCTTCAGGCGCAGGGCATCGACGTCATCCTCGACGAATCGACGCACCTTCCGCACGACTCCGGCGCATACCGCCGCAGCCGCCAGACCGCCGAACGCCTTTTGCAGCACGCGCCCGACGCTATCATCGACATCCACCGCGACGGCATACCCGACCAGAGCGAATATGCCGCGACGATCGACGGCGAGAAGGCGTCGCAGGTTCGCCTGCTCGTGGGCCGCAGCAACCAGAACAGCGCCGTCAACCGCGAGTTCGCCAAGCAGATCAAGGCCGTCGCGGACAAGCAGTATCCCGGCCTCATCAAGGATATCTTCATCGGCAAGGGCAATTACAACCAGGATCTCTCGCCCAACGCGATTCTCCTTGAGTTCGGCACGCACACCATCAGCAAGGAACGCGTGCTCAACTCGACGGATATGATGGCCGAGGTCGTCTCCACCACGCTATACGGTCCGCAGACCGGCAGCGCACAGTCCCCCGAGAGCGCCGCTGCACAGCAGAGCCGCGAATCCGCGAAGAACGAGAGCGGCATGTCGGGCCTTTTGATCATGCTGGCGGTCATCATCGCGGGCGTGCTGATCTTCGCGTTTGTGCAGACGGGCGGCGGTCAGGCGATGGCGGGCAAGCTCAAAAGCGGTCTGTCCGAGCTGACCGGCGGCTTCATCGGCAGGCGTGACAGCGAAACGTGATTTTCTCAATCAAGCGGATGGAATGTGCAGCCCGTCCGCTTTTCCTTATTTTCATTTTATTTTTATGCGCGGGCATGCGGATTTTGACGGAACACTTGACAATCTTCGCAAAATCCATCATAATTTTAAGTTGGGTTAGTTTGAAATGAGGTGTACACGTCCATGGCTCAGCGCATTGTCAGCGTCCATCCCGGCTCCCTCGCCGCGCGCAGCGGCATCCGCGCCGGTGAAACGCTCCTTTCCATCAACCGCACGCCGGTGCTCGATCTGGTGGATTATCAGTTCCTCACCGCGCGCCCGTCGCTGGAAATGCTGGTACAGGCCGAAGACGGCTCGCAGCGCACCGTGCACATCCACAAGCTGATCGAGGAATCACTTGGCATCACGCTTGAATCCTCGATGATGTCCTGCCCGATCACTTGCGCCAACCACTGCATATTCTGCTTCATCGAGCAGATGCCGCCCGGCATGCGCGAGAGCCTCTACGTGCGCGACGATGATTGGCGCCTGTCGCTGATCGCGGGCAATTTCGTGACGCTCACAAACCTGCCATCCAAGGAAATGGACCGCATCATCGAGCGGCGCGCCAGCCCGCTGTATATCTCCGTGCACACCACAAACGGCGAGCTGCGCAAGAAGATGCTGCACCACATTCACGCTGACCGCATCATGGAGCACCTTCAGCGCTTCTGCGACAACAACATGAGCTTCCACTGTCAGGTCGTCCTCTGCCCCGGCATCAACGACGGGCCGGAGCTCGAGCGCACGCTCACCGACCTTGCGACGCTCATCCCGCACGCACTGACGGTCGCGCTCGTCCCCGTGGGCCTCACCAAATTCCGCGAACACCTCCACCCGCTTCGCCCCTATACTAAGGAAGAAGCGCGCCAGGTGCTCGACTTCGCCCACGAATTTCAGAAGAAGATGCTCGCGCAGCACGGCACGCGC
Source organism: uncultured Clostridia bacterium (assembly GCA_944362695.1). Classification (GTDB taxonomy): domain Bacteria; phylum Bacillota; class Clostridia; order Christensenellales; family Aristaeellaceae; genus Ventricola. The sequence continues at coordinate 4,632 of CALVTQ010000097.1, read as the reverse complement.
TTCGTCTTCCCGTCCGACGAATTTTACCAGATTGCGGAATGTCCTCTGCCCGACCCGGACAGCTACGAGAACTACCCGCAGTTTGAAAACGGCGTCGGCGTGCTCACGCGCCTGCGCGACGAGTTCGAGACTGCGCTTCGCCTTGACCCGGACGACAGCGAGGCAAAGCCGCGCCGCGTCGTGATGGCCACGGGCGTGTCGGTCGCGCCATTCATGCGCGAATTGGTCGCCAAACACCCCATCCCCGGCGTGGAAATCACCGTCAAACCCATCGTCAATTATTTCTTCGGCGAGACGGTCACGGTCTCCGGCCTCATCACCGGACAGGACCTTGTCGCCCAGCTTCAAGGCATTCCCGCCGACGAAATTCTCATCACATCCAGCATGCTCCGCGAGGGAGAGGACGTCTTCCTCGACGACATGACGCTCACCCATGCGCAGGAAACGCTCGGCATCCCGATCACGCCCGTCCCTGATGACGGCGCGGATCTGCTCTACGCCCTGCGCGGATCGGAGGTATAAACCATGGCAAAACCGCTTGTCGCCGTCGTCGGACGCCCGAACGTCGGCAAATCGACTTTCTTCAATAAAATCGCCAAAAAGCGCATCTCCATCGTCGAGGATACGCCCGGCGTCACCCGCGACCGCATCTATGCGGACTGCGAGTGGCTCAACCACAAGTTTACGCTGATCGACACCGGCGGCATCGAGCCGCGCACGGACGACATCATGCTCAAGCAGATGCGCCGTCAGGCTGAGATCGCGATTGAGACCTGCGACGTCATCCTCTTTTTTACTGACGGACGCACCGGCCTCACCGCCAACGACGAGGACGTGGCCGTCATGCTGCGCCGCAGCGGCAAGCCTGTCATCCTCGTGGTCAACAAGGTGGACAGCCAGTCCATGAACGACACGATCTACGACTTCTATTCCCTCGGCCTGGGCGAGCCGTTCCCGATCTCGTCCGTGAACCTCCTTGGCCTGGGCGACCTGCTCGACGAGATGGTCAAGTATTTCCCGAAAGAGGCCGAGCAGACCGACGAGGACGAGCACACGATTCAGATCGCCGTCGTCGGCAGGCCGAATGTCGGAAAATCCAGTCTGGTCAACAAGATTCTCGGTCAGGAGCGCTCGATGGTCTCCAACATCGCCGGCACCACGCGCGACGCCATCGACACTGCCTTCACCCGAGAAGGCCAGCGCTACAACATCATCGACACCGCCGGCATCCGCCGCAAGCGCGCCATCGAGGAGGAATCCATCGAGCGCTACAGCATCGTGCGCGCCCTCGCCGCCGTTCGCCGCTGCGACGTGGCCCTGATCGTCATCGACGCGCAGGACGGCGTCACCGAGCAGGACACCAAGGTCGCGGGCTATGTCCACGAGGAAGGCAAAGCCGCAGTCATCGTCGTCAACAAGTGGGATGCGGTCGAGAAGGACACCAACACCATGGAGACCTTCCGCAAAAAGGTCATCGAGGACCTCAAGTTCATGGACTACGCGCCCGTGATCTTCATCTCCGCCCTGACCGGCCAGCGCGTCCCCAAGGTGCTGGAGACCGTCAAGGCCGCCTACGAGCAGACCTCCCGCCGCATCACGACGGGCCTGCTCAACGACGTGCTCGCCGACGCCACCGCCGCGCTTCAGCCGCCCTTCAGCGGCGGCCGCCATTTACGCATCTACTACGCGACGCAGCAGAGCGTCTGCCCGCCGACGTTCGTGTTCTTCGTCAACGACGAGGAGCTCATGCATTTTGCCTATCAACGGTATCTTGAGAACCAGTTCCGCAAGTCCTTCGGCTTCGAGGGTACGCCGATTCGCTTCATTCTGCGCGAGAAAAATCAGAAAGAAGGCTAACACATGAAACATCTGATCGTGCTTTTGATCGGTTATCTGCTCGGTTCCGTCTCCTCCGGCGTGCTGCTCTCCCGTGCGGTCGGCCATACCGACATCCGCACGCAGGGCAGCGGCAACGCGGGCACCACGAACATGCTGCGCGTCATGGGCCGCGGCATGGCGGCACTCACGCTGCTCAGCGATATGCTCAAGGGCATCATCGCCGTGTGCATCGGCGGCGCGGTCATCGGCGGCGCACAGGGCCAGCTTGTCGGCGCGCTCGGCGCTGTGCTCGGCCATAACTTCCCCATCTTCTTCGGCTTCAAGGGCGGCAAGGGCATCGCGACCAGCTTTGGCTGTCTGCTCATCATCTTCCCGCTTCAAACGCTGGCGGCATTCGCCGTGTTCCTCATTCTGTTCTTCATCACGCATTACGTCTCCGTCGGCTCCATCGCCGCCGCCGTCGTGCTGCCGCTGTTCATCATCTTTACCACGCCCAAGGACCCGATCGTCTGGGCCTGCTCGGTGTTCCTCGGCCTGCTGGCCATCGCCCGCCACGACAAGAACATCGTCCGCCTGATCAACCACACCGAAAACAAGATCGACTTCAGCGTGTTCAAGGGCAAAAAGAAGTAATGCAGCTTTCCCGGATGGCGGCTGATCCGTCATCCTGTTTTTTCATTTTATGCATCAATGGAGTTGCGATTTATGTCCGACATTCTCATCAAGCCCGTCGACGTCAAGTCCGTCATGACCAAATCGAATCTCCCCGTCGGCGGCTACTCGGTCAACCCCTACGTTGGCTGCACGCACGCCTGCAAATATTGCTACGCCTCGTTTATGAAGCGCTTCACCGGGCACAGCGAGCCGTGGGGCACGTTCTTGGACGTCAAGTGCTGGCCGGAGATCAAAAATCCCAAGCGCTACAAGGGCCAGCGTGTGGTCATCGGCTCCGTGACCGACGGCTATAACCCGCAGGAGGAGCAGATCGGCAACACGCGCAAGCTGCTTGAGCAGCTCGTCGATTCTGAGGCCGAGATCCTGATCTGCACCAAGTCCGACCTCGTGCTGCGCGACCTCGATCTTCTCAAGAAGATGGGCCGCGTCACGGTCTCCTGGTCGGTCAACACGCTCGACGAGGACTTCAAGAACGATATGGACAACGCCGTCTCCATCGAGCGCCGCCTCGCCGCGATGAAGGCCGTCTACGACGCGGGCATCCGCACGGTCTGCTTCATCTCGCCCGTCTTCCCCGGCATCACCGATTTCAAAGCCATTTTCGAGCGCGCTAAGGATCAGTGCGACCTCGTCTGGCTCGAGAATCTGAATCTGCGCGGCGGCTTCAAGAAGGACATCATGGACTACATCGCCGCTAAATATCCGCACCTTGTCCCACTCTACGATCAGATCTACAACAAGCGCGACCGCAGCTATTTCAAGATGCTCGAGAAGCAGGCCGAGGAGCTGGCCAAGCAGTATGATTGCCCGTTCGTGGACAACGAGCTTCCTTACGGACGCGCCAAGCCCGGCCATCCGGTCATCGTCGATTACTTCTATCACGAGGAGATTCGCGGTTCGGACAACACCGGCAAGCGCAATAAGCAGGGCGAGTAATCCCATATGCATATAAACAGGCGCGGACAAAGCTCATGCCGTCCGCGCCTTTGCTATGCGATTTTTCTATGTATTGCTCAATTTTGTCAAACCGACTTTCGGTCTGTTTTACGTAACAGACTGATCGTCGGTTTCGTCGGTCATGTATGCCGCGCCATCCGTCCGCGCTCTGGACGGCAGGCAGATCACCTGTCCCGCCGTGAAGTCGCTGGGCAGCAGGTTCGGGTTCAGGCGCAGCAGCTGCTCGACATTTGTGCCGTTGACCTGCGCGATCTCGTCGAGCGTGTCGCCCTCCTGCATGCGGTAGACCGGGCCGCCGCTCTCACACAGACCGCGGTCGCCCATCGGCGGCACGCACAGCACGTCGCCCGCACGCAGCGCCGACAGCCGCACATCCTCGTTGTATTCCCGCAGCGCGCGAAGCGATACGTTGCTGGCGAGCATGACGTCCACCACGCTCTGACCCGGCAGCACCGTGTAGGCCGACGAGCCGATCGGGCAGCTCCTGCCCTCGCCCGTGGGCACGCACAGGATGTCGCCCACCAGCAGCCTGCCCGCCGCGATGTTCGGGTTGGCGTTCATCAGCGTGCGCACGCTGATGCCGAATTTCCTGGCGATCAGATAAAAGCTGTCGCCGCGCTGTACGCGATAGGTTGCCGAGCCGACCGGGCAAGTGCAGCCCTGCGGGTCGATTGCCGTCTGGTTGATCACATCGTCGCTGACCGCGGCATTGCATAAGCGTTGATCCATCAAAAACAGCCCCTTTCGACGTTCTGCTCTACAGCATATGCGCCAAGGGGCCGTTCGTGCTTAATTTTTCAAAAATCAGCCGAGCACCGTGCCGTCGGAGTTGAACAGCGGCAGCTTCTCGAGGTAGATGATGTCCTCGCGGCTCTGCGCGTCGCCCTCGGCCAGAATCGCCATGCGGCCGCAGATTTCGCCGCCCGCCTCGGTGACCAGCTTCTCAAGCGCCAGCAGGGATTCGCCGGTGGAGATCACGTCGTCCACGATCAGGATCTTCTTGCCGCGCATGAGCGCCGCGTCGTCGCCGTCCAGATACAGCTTCTGCACATGGTCGGTGGTGATGGAGCGCACCTCGACGCTGAACAGGTTGCGCATGTAGAGCTTGGCGCCCTTGCGCGCGAGCAGCCACTTCTTCGCGCCGATCTGGCGGGCCATCTC
>CALVTQ010000096.1 GCA_944362695.1 uncultured Clostridia bacterium | reverse complement strand
GACATGATGGACAAGCTGGTCGCGCTGTGCAAGGGCCGCGGCTTCATCTTCCCGGGCAGCGAGATCTACGGCGGTCTGGCGAACTCGTGGGACTACGGCCCGCTGGGCGTGGAGTTCAAGAACAACGTCAAGCGCGCGTGGTGGAAGAAGTTCGTGCAGGAGAACAAGTACAACGTCGGCATCGACTGCGCGATCCTGATGAACCGCCAGGTGTGGGTGGCCAGCGGCCACGTCGGCAACTTCAACGACCCGCTGATGGACTGCCGCGCCTGCAAGGCCCGCTTCCGCGCGGACAAGCTGATCGAGGACTGGGCGGCGGCCAACGGCGAGAGCATCGAGGCCGACGGCTGGAGCAACGAGCAGCTCGAGGCGTTCATCGAGGAGAAGAACATCCCCTGCCCGACCTGTGGCAAGCACGATTTCACCGGCATCCGCAAGTTCAACATGATGTTCAAGACGCATCAGGGCGTCACCGAGGACGCGAGCAACGAGATCTACCTGCGCCCGGAGACCGCGCAGGGCATCTTCGTCAACTTCCCCAACGTCGCGCGCACCACGCGCCGCAAGCTGCCGTTTGGCGTCTGCCAGGTCGGCAAGAGCTTCCGCAACGAGATCACGCCGGGCAACTTCATCTTCCGCATCCGCGAGTTCGAGCAGATGGAGCTCGAGTTCTTCTGCATGCCGGGCACGGACCTCGAGTGGTTCCAGTACTGGCGCGGATACTGCCGCGACTGGCTGCTGGGCCTGGGCATCAAGGAGGAGCACCTGCGCCTGCGCGACCACAAGCCGGAGGAGCTGGCGCATTACAGCAAGGCCACGACGGACTTTGAGTATCTGTTCCCGTTCGGCTGGGGCGAGCTCTGGGGCGTCGCCGACCGCACGGACTTTGACCTCAAGGCCCACCAGACGACCAGCGGCAAGAGTATGGAATACATGGACCCGACGACCGGCCAGAAGGTCATCCCGTACGTCATCGAGCCGTCTCTGGGCGCGGACCGCGCGGCGCTCGCGTTCCTGTGCGAGGCCTACGAGGAGCAGCAGCTCGAGGGCGGCGACATGCGCGTGGTCATGCACTTCCATCCGGCGCTCGCGCCGTACAAGTGCGCCGTGCTGCCGCTGCAGAAGAACAAGCTGGGAGAGAAGGCGACCGAGGTCTACGACATGCTCAGTAAGCACTTCATGGTCGACTACGACGAGACCGGCAGCATCGGCAAGCGCTATCGCCGTCAGGACGAGATCGGCACGCCGATGTGCGTGACGGTCGACTTTGACACGCCGGAGACCGGCTATGTCACCGTCCGCGACCGCGACACCATGCAGCAGGACAAGGTGCATCTTGACGACCTCGTGGCGTACATCGAGAAGAAGATCGAGTATTGATGTCAATCAAACAGGGGGACGGGCGCTTGGCGGCGCTGCGTCCCTCTTTTTTGTGCGCGGCTTTGGGTGCGGCCGGTTTGCACCAGATTCTCTCGCTGAAAATAGGTTGAATTTATCCTATATATTGCGTATAATAAGGGCAAGGAGGTGCTTTGCGTGATCATCAACACCAATCAGCTGGTCTCCATGACCGAGGCCAACCAGAATTTTTCCCGCGTGGCTCGCGTGGCGGACGAGGCGGGTGCCGCCGTCATTCTCAAAAACAATGTACCGCGCTATGTGCTGTTCGAGTTTAGCCAGATTGAGCGTGAGCAGCAGGTGCAGGACGAGGACGTGCTGGCCGTTTCCCGCCGCCTGATGGCGAAAAACCGTGACGCCTATGAGGTGCTGGCCAAATGAAGGTACTCACCAAACGGCAGGTGATTTTGCTGCACCGGCAGCTGATCGAGGCATTCGGCGGCACGGATGGGCTGCGCGAGGAGGATTTGCTTGATTCTGCGCTGCAAGCGCCGCTGCAAACCTTTGGCGGGCAGGATTTATACCCGTCTGTTCAGGCAAAGGCAGCGCAGCTCGGTTTTGGTCTGGTGCGCAACCATCCCTTTGTGGACGGCAACAAACGGATTGGTGCGCATGCGATGCTGGTGTTTCTATCCTTGAACGGCGTCGAGCTTGCCTATACGCAGCAGGAGCTCATCGACATGATTCTGGCGGTTGCATCCGGCAAGGCAGCTGCCCGTGAACTTTTGCAGTGGATTCTGACGCATCAGGAATAACACCGCAAGATTTTTCTTCCCATGCGGATGAAAATGCCCCTGTGATTCGTATTATATATCATGGGGGTGAAACACAAATGTTTGAAATGATTCTGCGGGAAGCGACGATGATCGTGGCGCAGGTGCACGAATCGCTGATGCGCATCAACGACGGCTTCGCGTTTGATATGGACGACAAGACGCTGCACTTTTTCGTGATGGCGGCCATCGGCATGGTCATCTTCTGGGTGGTGCACTTCGTGTTCACGCGGCTGGCGAAGTGGAGCGTGACGGCGATTTCGTTCATTTACGTGTTCACGGTGATGACGGTGCTGGGCTTTGCCATCGAGATCGGCCAGAAGATCACCGGCACGGGCGATATGGATTTTCACGACGTGGTCGCCGGGCTCTACGGCGTGCTGGCGTTCTTCGGCATCTACACGGCATACAGGCTCGCGGCGATGCTGATCGGCAAGCTGATCGGCCGGGGCAAAAAGCGCGCCTGACCGGAGCGGATTTTCGCGGCCAAAAGGGGAACAAATGTTCTTGCTTTTTGGCGGGGTTATGGTATAATGGGGCTGTCGCCGGGTGGCGGCGGCCCTTTTTTGAACGCATCGAGACATTTGCGCGCGAGGAATGTGCGGGGCTTGTCACGCGGGCAATACCATGATAAAATATAGCAGTGATTAAAAAAACGGGACGAATCACGCATCACATGGACCAAAGGAGAACGAATTTTGGAGATTACGGTTGGGCTCGTTTCCCTCGGATGCAGCAAGAACCGGGTGGACAGCGAGCAGATGCTGGGCAGGCTCAGCGAAAAGGGATACAAAATCGTCGACGACCCGGCCAAGGCCGAGGTCATCATCGTCAACACGTGCGGCTTTATCCAGAGCGCCAAGGAGGAAGCCATCGCCACGATCTTTGAAATGGCGGAATACAAGGAGACGGGCCGATGCAGGCTGCTGGTGGCGACGGGCTGCTTCGCGCAGCGATACCCCGAAGCCGTGCGCGACGAGATGCCCGAGGTCGACGTCATCATGGGCGTCAACGCGTATGACAAGCTCGACGAGGCCATCCGCAAGGCGTTTGAGGGCGAGCGCCCGATCCACACCGAGGACGACGAGCGCTTCCACGAGAGCAGCCGCGTGCTCACCACGCCGCGTTACAGCGCGTACATCCGCATCGGCGAGGGCTGCGACAACTGCTGCTCGTACTGCGCGATTCCGCTGATCCGCGGCGGATACCGCAGCCGTCCGAAGGTCGCAATCATCAATGAGGTCAAAGAGCTGGCTGCGCGGGGCGTCAGGGAGTTCACGCTGATCTCGCAGGACACCACGCGATACGGCACCGATCTGGGCGGGGAGAGCAAGCTGCCCGAGCTGATCGAGGAAATCGCGGGCATCGAGGGCGTTGCGTGGCTGCGCACGCTGTACTGCTACCCGGAGCGTGTGGACGACAGGCTGCTCGACGTGATCGCCAGGCACGACAACGTGTGCAAATACCTCGACCTGCCGATGCAGCACATCAGCCAGCGGATTCTGGACGACATGAACCGCGCGGACACGAGCGAGCACATCCGCGAGATCTGCAAAAAGATCAAGGAGCGGGGCATCATGCTGCGCACGACGCTGATGGTCGGCTTCCCCGGCGAGACGGACGAGAACTTCGAGGAACTGATGGACTTCGTCTGCGAGGCGGAGTTTGACCGCATGGGCGCCTTCACGTTCAGCCCGGAGGAGGGCACCGTCGCCGCGGAGATGGAAAACCAGATTTCCGAGGCGGTCAAGCAGGCGCGCTACGACGAGCTGATGACGGCGCAGCACGTGATTTCCCTTGAAAAGAACAAGGCGCGCGTGGGCACGACCTGCCGCGTGCTGGTGGAGCGCAAGCGCGGCAAGCGCTATGTGGGGCGCAGCGAGTTTGAGGCCCCGGAGACCGACGGCAGCATTTACTTCGGCTCGGACACGCCCTGCGAGATCGGCAGCTTCGTCGATGTGCGCATCACGGGCGCGCGGGCCTACGACGTGATGGGGGTGCGCGTATGAAACAGAAGCTGAGCGCCGTGTGGGGCGCGTGGAAATCGCTGAACATTCCGAACCAGCTGACGCTGATCCGCGTGGCGATGGTGCCTGTGTATCTGTGGCTGCTGTGGCTGTTTCAGGACGACGGCGCGCTGTGCGTGCTGCCGCTGCTGGTGTTCGCCGCCGCGTCGCTGACGGACATGCTCGACGGCAAGATCGCCCGCAAGCATAACCTGATCACCAACTTCGGCAAATTCATGGACCCGATCGCCGACAAGCTGCTCACGCATCCGGCGTGCATCATGCTCTGCTGGATGGGCAGGCTCAACGTCGTGGTGTGCATCATCATCGTCGCGCGCGAGTTCGTGGTCTCCGGCCTGCGGCTTTGCGCCGTGGAGCAGGGCCACGTCATCGCGGCGGGCATGAGCGGCAAGGTCAAGACGGTTTTGCAGATGTTCCTTGTGATGCTTTTGACCATCGGGTGCATCCAGCCGTTTGCCTTCATCCTTGAGTGGGCGACGGCGGCGGTCACGCTGTATTCCATGTGCGAATACGTCTGGCAGAACCGCGCTGTGCTGGGAGGCGCGAGATAAATGAACGCGGAGATCATCGCCATCGGCACGGAGCTGCTGATGGGGCAGATCGTCAATTCGGACGCGCAATACCTGTCGCGGCGGCTGGCGTCGCTGGGCATTTCCGTTTATTATCACACGACGGTCGGCGACAACCCGAAGCGCATGCGCGACACGTTCTCGCTCGCGCTCTCGCGAAGCGACATCGTCATCACCACCGGCGGCCTCGGCCCCACGCAGGACGACATCTCCAAGGAGATCATCGCGGAATACTTCGGCCTGCCGATGCGCTTTGACGAGGAGAGCTGGCGCGCCATCACCGATTGGCATGCGAAGACGGGGCGCGTATGCCCGGCCAACAACCGCAGGCAGGCGATGTTCGCCCTGGGCTCTACGATCCTGCCCAACGCATGCGGCACCGCGCCGGGCTGCATGATCGAGAAGGACGGCAAGATCGTCGTGCAGCTCCCCGGCCCGCCGAGGGAGATGGCCGATATGTTCGAGCGGCAGGTCTACGGCAGGCTCGCCGCGAGGACGGGCGGCAGCATCACCTCGCGCTACATCCGCATATACGGCATGGGCGAATCGCTCGTGGCGCAGACGTGCGCGGACTACATCGAAAGCGCGGGCGATGTGACCGTCGCGCCGTACTGCTCGACCGGCGAGTGCATGCTGCGCGTGACGGCCAGGGGCGAAAACGAAATCGACGCGGCGGACAAGGTGCGCCCCGTGGTCGACGGCATATGCGGCCTGCTGGGCGATGCGGTCTACGCCGTGACGCCCACGAGCGAGGGCAGCATGGAGGAGGAAGCCGGGCGCGCGCTGACCGAGCGCGGACTGACCGTCGCCACGGCGGAGAGCTGCACGGGCGGCCTCGTCGCCGCGAAGCTGGTCAACTACCCCGGCATATCGGCTGCGCTGGGCGAGGCGCACGTGACATACGCCAACGAAGCGAAGATCAAATACTGCGGCGTGAAGCCGGAGACATTGGCGCAGTTTGGCGCGGTCAGCGAGCAGACGGCCCGCGAGATGGCGCAGGGCCTCAAGGCGCGCAGCGGCGCGGACATCGCCGTCGCCACGACGGGCGTTGCAGGCCCGGGCGGCGGCACGCGCGAAAAGCCGGTGGGCCTCGTGTATGTCGCATGCGCGGGCGCGCAGGGCGTGACGGTCGAGCGGCTGATGCTCGACGGTAACAGGCAGCGCGTGCGCGAGCTGGCGGCGCTCAAGGCGCTTGACATGGTGCGGCGCGCGGCGATTGCCTATCACAAATAAGGCGCAAACCAGCGCGGCGAAAGCCTGAGCAATACGAAAAAAACGCACCCCGGGGCGGGCGCGATACAACGAAACATCAACGACAAACAGCAAGGAGAAGGAAACATGGCAGGCGAAAAGGGCAAGAAGGCGGCAAAGGCGGCGGCCACGACCGTCGTGGACGAGAAGAGCGAAAAGAAGCGCGCGCTGGAGCTGGCGCTGCAGAGCATCGAGAAGCAGTTCGGCAAGGGCAGCGTCATCCGCATGGGCGACAAGAGCGTGCAGGAGATTCAGGTCATCCCGACCGGATGCCTCGACCTCGATCTCGCGCTGGGCGTGGGCGGTCTGCCGCGCGGCCGCGTGGTCGAGATCTTTGGCCCCGAGTCCTCCGGCAAGACGACCGTCGCGCTGCACGTCGTCGCCGAGGCGCAGAAGGCGGGCGGCGTGGCGGCCTTCATCGACGCGGAGCACGCGCTCGACCCGATCTACGCCCGCAAGCTCGGCGTGGACATCGACCAGCTCTACGTCAGCCAGCCGGACACCGGCGAGCAGGCGCTGGAGATCTGCGAAGCGCTGGTTCGCTCCGGCGCGCTTGACATCGTGGTCATCGACTCGGTCGCCGCGCTCGTGCCCAAGGCCGAGATCGACGGCGAGATGGGCGATTCGTTCGTCGGCCTTCAGGCGAGGCTCATGAGCCAGGCGCTGCGCAAGCTGACCGGCATCGTCAACAAGACCAACTGCGTGTGCATCTTCATCAACCAGCTGCGCGAGAAGGTCGGCGTCATGTACGGCAACCCGGAGACGACGCCCGGCGGCCGCGCGCTCAAGTTCTACGCCAGCGTGCGCATCGACATCCGCCGCAGCGAGCAGCTCAAGGACGGCTCCAATGTCGTGGGCAACCGCACGAAGGCCAAGATCGTCAAGAACAAGGTCGCCCCGCCGTTCCGCGTCGCCGAGTTTGACATCCTCTACGGCGAGGGCATCAGCAAGGAAGGCAGCCTGCTTGACAAGGCCGTGGAGCTGGACATCATCCACAAGAGCGGCGCGTGGTTCAGCTACGGCGACCAGCGCATCGGCCAGG
>CALVTQ010000095.1 GCA_944362695.1 uncultured Clostridia bacterium | reverse complement strand
TTTCAAATTTTTCTCAGGGGCAGGGCTTACATTGGTGTTGCCTTTTTGCTTCTAACATCCTGCTTTGTGCACTGTTTTACTCAATTTTTTCTTGCATCACCCTCTTGACTTCATACCATTGGACTTTTTTATGGTTGACCGGGGCGAGATTCCGCCCGGCATTTGTCGCCATTTCTTTATTATACGAATGATTTTTTCGCTTATTCAGTCCATGCGCAAAACGGTCCTGCCGCAGCCGGTACAAATTAAGTTTTATAAAACTAATTACATTGTACATTCGTCAGAACATCCCTCGTTTCCTGCTTATCAACCGGCATTTCACCCTTGATATATACATAACAAAACCCCCGCGCCGCACACACCGAATCGGATGCGCGCAGACGCGGGATTTTCATTCAGTTGTGCGTCAGACCGTGACCGCCGTCAGGCACAGCAGCACCCAGACCATCACGCCGCAGGTCAGCACGAAGCTCATCCAGCAGCTGATGATGAACGCCTTGTGCTGCGTCTTGTGGTGAAACAGCTTCATGCCCAGCAGTCCGCCGACGCCGCCCAGCAGCCACGTGTGCAGAAGCAGCGTCTTTTCAGGGATGCGCCATTTGTTCTTCACGGCTCGCCGCTTGTCGATGCCATAGAGCACAAATGTCCACACGTTCGCCACGAGGAAAACGATGCCCACGATCGAGATCAACGCCTGCATGGTCACTCCTTGTCCGCGGCCTCGCCGTCATTGGCAGGTGCATCGTCATTCGTGGTCACGCCGTCTGTCGCCGCGGTCTCGCCGTCGGCGGGCGCGTCGGTCTGGTCAGATACATCGGTCGCTGCGGCCTCGTCGCCGTCGAACGACGCCAGGAGCTGGTTGGGCGCGAGCACGGCCATGAACTCGATGCCCGTGATCGTCTCTTTTTCGAGCAGGATCTTCGCCAGCTCGTGCAGCTTGTCCTTGTTGTCGGTGAGAATCTGCACCGCGCGCTCGTAGCAGCGGGCGATGGTCTCCTTGATCTCCACATCGATGCGCGCGGCGGTCTGGTCGGAGCAGACGAGCTGCGCGTCGCCGGTGATGTACTGGCCGCTCTGCGTCTCCAGCGCCATCATGCCGAACGTGTCGCTCATGCCAAGGCGCGTGATCATCGCGCGGGCCAGCTTGGTCGCCTGCTCGATGTCGTTGCTCGCGCCGCTGGTGATGCGGCCGAAGATCAACGCCTCGGCCGCGCGGCCGCCGCAGAACACGGTGATCTTGTCGAGAATCTGCTCGCGGGTCATCAGCAGGCGCTCTTCCTCGTCCACCTGCATGGTGTAGCCCAGCGCGCCGCTGGTGCGCGGGATGATCGTGATCTTCTGCACGGGTGCGGCGTTTTCCAGCTTCGCCGCGACGAGCGCATGACCGATCTCGTGGTAGGAAACCGTCAGCTTGTCGCGCGGGGAGACGACGGCGTTCTTGCGCTGGTAGCCCGCGATGACCGTCTCGATGGCCTCCTCCATGTCGCGCTGGGAGACGACCTTGCGCCCGGCCTTGACGGCGGCGATGGCGGCCTCGTTGATGATGTTCGCCAATTCCGCGCCGGAGCAGCCGCTCGTGGAGCGCGCGATCTGCGTGTAGTCGATGTTCGGCTCGGTCTTGACCTCCTTGGCGTGTACGCGCAGGATGGCCTCGCGTCCGGCGAGGTCGGGCAGCTCGACCGGGATGCGCCTGTCAAAGCGGCCCGGACGCAGCAGCGCTTTATCCAGAATCTCCGGGCGGTTGGTCGCCGCGAGGATCACGACGCCCTTGCCCGCGTCAAAGCCGTCCATCTCGGTGAGCAGCTGGTTGAGCGTCTGCTCACGCTCGTCGTTGCCGCCCATACCCGCGTTGTCGCGGCGCTTGCCGATGGCGTCGATCTCGTCGATGAAGACGATGCACGGGGCCTTCTCTCCCGCCTGCTTGAACAGGTCGCGCACGCGCGCCGCGCCCATGCCCACGAACATCTCCACGAACTCCGAGCCGGAGATCGAGAAGAACGGCACCTTCGCCTCGCCCGCGACGGCCTTCGCCAGCAGCGTCTTGCCCGTGCCGGGAGGGCCGACGAGCAGCGCGCCCTTGGGCAGCTTCGCGCCGATGTCGCTGTATTTCTGCGGGTCGTGCAGGAAGTCGACGATCTCGGCGAGTGCGTCCTTGGCCTCGTCCTCGCCCGCCACGTCGTCAAACGTCTTGCCCGTCTGCGCCTCGACGTAGATTTTCGCGTTCGATTTGCCGAAGCTCATGGTGTTGCCGCCCATGCGCTGGCTCATCTTGCGGAACATGAACGAGCCCAGCGCGTAGAAGATGACCAGCGGCAGCACCCAGCTCAGGAAGAACTCGAGGATCGGGCTCATCTGCTCGGGCACGACCTGACCGAACGTCACGCCCGCGTCGATGAGGCGCTGAACGATGTCCTGATCGGCGGTCACGCGGTTGGTCATGTAATAGGTAGCTTTTCCGCCCTCCTCCTGTTTGGCAGGCGTGAAGGCGATCTGCGTCTGGTCGATCTGGACAGCCTTGATCTCGCCGGCCTCCAGCATCTCAAGGAACTCGCTGTACTCGACCTGCTTGACGCTGTAACGCTGAATCTGCGGGAAGAGCAGCGTGTTGAGCAGCATCACCACGATCAGCGCGATGATGTAATATACGATCAACGGTTTTCGGGAATCCTTCTTTTCGTGCATAATCTATTCCTTTCCGGGGACCGCCTCGCCCCCGATTTTTTGTTGACTGTATCATACGCCGTGCGCCTTCAAAAGTCAACGCCAAGCGCTCGAATCATACACTTTTGCCGCCGCAATGTCACATGGTCACGTGTATGCGTCAGCACACGACGCCGCGCATTTCGCCGCGCAGGAACGCCTTGACGTTCTCATACACGCCCGCCACGCACCTGCGCCGCGCCTCGACGCTCGCCCAGCCGATGTGCGGCGTGATGATGAGCCTGCTGCTGTCCTGAATGGCAAGCAGCGGGTTGTCCGCCTCCATCGGCTCCTTTTCCAGCACGTCAAGGCCCGCGCCCGCGATTTCGCCCGCCTTGAGCGCCTCGGCCAAATCTTTGCTTACGACCACCGGCCCGCGCGCCACGTTGATGAGGTACGCGGTCTTCTTCATCCTGCGCAGCGCCGCCGCGTCGATGAACCCGCGCGAGAGGTCGGAGAGCGGACAGTGCAGCGAGATGAAGTCGCTCCTTTCGAGCAGCTCGTCCTTGCTCACACATTCATAGCCCTCGTGCGCGCGGCCCGTCGGCGAATGGACGATGACCCTGCATCCAAGCGCCTTAGCGATGTTCGCCACGCGCGCGCCGATGGCGCCGAGGCCCACAATGCCCCAGGTCTTGCCGTCCAGCTCGGCGAACGTGTCGGCGAAATACGTGAAGCTGTCCTGCGCCGCATAGCCGCCGCACTTGACAAAGCGGTCGTAATTGACGATCTTCTGAGAAAGCGCCAGCGCGAGGGTGAAGGTGTGCTGGGCGACCATGGCGGTCGAGTACCCGGCGACATTGGCCACGCGGATGCCGCGCGATTTGCAGTACGCGATGTCGCAGATGTCGTAGCCCGTGGCGGTGATGGCGATCATCTTGACGTTTTTCGCGCCCGCGAGCGTGCGCTCGTTCATCGGGGCCTTGTTGACGACGATGATGTCCGCGTCCTTCACGCGCGCGGCGGTCAGCTCCTCGCCCTTCGTGTTGTCATAGCTGGTCACGCTGCCGAACTCCTCAAAGCAGCGCATGTCCACGTCGAGTCCGACGCTCTCCCGCTCCAAAATGACGATGTTCATATCAAAACGCCTCTTTCCCCGCCCACAGCGGCGGCTCACATTGCTTTTCCGCTTTATTATAGCAGAATTCGCCGCGTTATCGTAGCCCCCGGCGAAATTTATCCCGAAACTTTGCGCCGCAGCGAATTCCTTGTCCCTCCCGCGCGCGTATGTTATAATGAAGTCATTCCACAAAAGGAGCGTTTGCATGGCCCTGCCTGTCTATTTTGCCCCGCTCGAGGGCGTCACCGACGCGACATTCCGCCGCGTGCACAAGGCCGTCTTCGGCGGCCCGACGAAGTATTTCATCCCGTTTGTCAGCCCCACGCAGAACCTCGCCTTCACATCGCGCGAGCTGTCCGCCATCGCCCCGGAGCACAACGCGGGCCTTTTCGCCGTGCCGCAGATCCTCACAAAAAACGCGGATCACTTTCTCTGGGCGGCAAACGCGCTTTACGATATGGGGTACAGCGAGGTCAACCTGAACTGCGGCTGCCCCTCCGGCACGGTCACGGCCAAGGGGAAGGGCGCGGGCATGCTCGCCGACGTCCCGGCGCTCGAGCGCTTTCTGGGTGAAATCTTCGCCCGCGCGCCGCTCGCCGTCTCCATCAAAACGCGCATCGGCTTCACCAGCCCCGCCGAGTTCGAGCGCCTGCTGCCCATCCTCTCGCGCTATCCCGTGCACGAGCTCATCATCCATCCCCGAACGCGCGGCCAGTTCTACACCGGCACGCCCCACCGCGACGTCTACGCCGCCGCCCTGCGCGAAACGCGCCTGCCCCTCGTCTACAACGGCGACCTGTTCACGCTCTCCGACTGCCGCGCCGCCGAAACCGCTTTTTCCGGCACACGCGCGCTGATGCTGGGCCGTGGCCTCATCGCCAATCCCGCGCTCGCACGGCAGTATGCGGGCGGCGAAGGGCTCACCGTCCCCGAGCTGCGCCGCTTCATGGCCGAATTGCAGGACGCCTACCTCGCCGCGCACCCCAGGAACGTCGCGCTGGGCCGCATGCGCGAGGTTGCCAAGCACGTCGTCTGCTGCTTCGAATCCCCCGATAAGCCGCGCAAGGCCATCCGCAAGGCGAGCTCCCTGCCCGCGTTTGAGGACGCGATGCAGAGGCTGTTTGATGAGCATGAATTGAGGGAGGAGCCGGGGTTTGCGGCGGAGGGCTGACATTTTCACCCACAAAAAAACGGGGCGCAACGCCCCGCTTTTCGTTTATCTCTTCCATATATAATACGCATCGTAGCGCGTGGTCACCGGCTGGCGCACATCGTCCGCCGGGCCGTCGGCCAGCGCCGCACGCGCGCTGTGCTCGTCGCAGTACTGAATCCACTGCGCGTACACGAAGAACGCCACGCACAGCGCCGCAATCGGCAGCACGAGCACCATCATCAGCATCATTTCCATCATATTCATATCGTTCCCTCCGTTTTTCGTCCGTATGTCGTTCGCGTTCACGATCTGCGGCAGGTTCGCCGGTCCGTGGGCGCGGTTTTCTGCATGTATTCGGCGATGGAGCGCACGCTCACGCGCCGTCCGCCGCAGCCACCGCTGATGCGCCCGTCAGAGAGCATCGCATAGACCGTCGCGCGCGTCACGCCGAGGATGCCCGCCGCCGTCGTCTTGTCCACGTATTCGCCGTAGCGCGCGGCCATCTCGTCCGCCCGGCTCATCCCCGCGTGCGGCTCGCTCCAAAGCACCCTGTGCGCGCGCTCCTCCAGCAGACGCACGCGCTTTTCCAAATCCATCAATCTCTCCTCGGACACGCTTCTCGCCGCCTCCATCCGTGCTCCCCCTTTTGCCGCGTGAATGATGATTTGTCGCCCGAAGCGGCCCGCCGCGCGCCTGTGCGCCGCATTATCCGTCCATTCGGATGACTGCCGCCCCGGTGTGTCACCATTTGTCACTCGTTTGGTGACAATGCCATTCTAGCACAGGAACATACGTTCGTCAACCATTTGGTGACAAATTTTCGAAAATTTCTTTTTTCGTGTTGCAATTGGCGACATATGTGTTATAATGTAGACAGGATCACCGCACCCACCGACCGGCATGGAGGTTTTTATGGAATTCGGCGACATTTTGAGGCGCATCCGCAAGGAGCGCGGGCTCTCGCAGGACGAGTTCGCCGCGCTGCTGGGCACGACCAAGCAGGTCATCAGCCGCTACGAGACCAAGCAGCGCACGCCGCGCATATCGGTCGTCGAGGATTATGCCCGCAAGCTGGGTCTGCCCGTCTCCGCGCTGACCGGCGAGGGCGAGATGCTGCCGCCCGGCGTTATGCCCGTGGGCAATCGCAGGCGCGTGCCGGTTCTGGGCGCTGCGGCCTGCGGCGAGCCGATCTACCGCCCGGAGGACGGCACAGAGTTCGTCTCCGTGGAGGACGACATCGCCTGCGACTTCGCGCTCATCGCCGAGGGCGACTCCATGACCGGCGACCGCATCCATTCCGGCGACATCGTCTTCATCCGCAGCCAGGACGAGGTGCGCGACGGGGAAATCGCCGCCGTCGCCGTCGACAACGAAATCACGCTCAAGCATGTGCGCCGCCTGCGCGGGCCGGACGGACGGGCGCTGTTCACCCAGCTGCTCCCCTCCAACCCCGCCTTTAACCCCATCGACATCGGCGGCGAGGACGAGACCCGCATGGTGCGCATCCTGGGCAAGGCCGTCGCCGTGCGCTTCGCCCTGCCCTGACGCCTCTTATTCATATGCACAGCCGTCCCGCGCGCCGGGGCGGTTTTTTTGCGTTTCCTCACATTTCAGCATATTTTGCCGACGTTTCTTGCAAATTCACGCGTATAATCCACCACATTATCACAAATCGGCATATCAAATGCAAAATAATTGCACTTTCTCTTGATTTTTCCCTTCATATCCTCTATAATACTGCAATATAGTGAAGCGTTAAACAAGCGCGGTCAAAAGCGCCGTCGTTTGCGGGCCGCTGAGCGGATGCCCATTTGCCCCTCGCTTTGCTGATCATGAACATTCAGGAGGGAATTATCATGAAAAAGGCTTTGACTATCCTGCTGGCGCTTGCGCTGCTGATCCCCGTCTTCGCTCTGGCGGATGACACGGTCAAGATCGGCGTGTTTGAGCCGATGACCGGTGCGACCGCTGCGGGCGGCGCGATGGAAAAAGAGGGCATCGATCTTGCCCACGAGCTCTACCCCACCGTTCTAGGCAAGCCCGTCGAGCTGGTTTACGCCGATAACAAGTCCGACCGCGCCGAGGCGACGCTGGCCGCGCAGAGCCTGGTCGATCAGGGCGTCGTCGCCGTGCTGGGCTCCTACGCTTCCGGCTACACGATGGCCGGCGGCGAGGTCTTCGGCGAGGAGGAGATCCCCGCGCTGACCGCCACCGCGACCAACCCGACCGTCACGCTGGACTGCGAGTGGTACGCCCGCATCTGCTTCATCGATCCGTTCCAGGGCACGATGCTCGCCCGCTACGCCGTGAAGAACGACTACAAGAAGGTCGCCATCATGCGCGAGAAGGATTCCGAGTACGCCGTCGGTCTGGTGAAGTACTTCCAGGACGAGCTGGCGCTGCACGAGGGCTTTGAGGTCGTCGAGCTGGTCGACTTCATGAACAAGGACGAGGACTTCTCCGCGCTGCTCGGTTCCGTGATCGACGCGCAGCCGGACGTCATCTTCACCTCCGTCTCCTACGCGGATAAGGCCGCGCAGATCATCAAGCAGGCCCGCGCGCTGGGCTACACCGGCGACTTCTTCGGCGGCGACACGCTCGACGCGCCGGAGCTGTTCACCATCGCGGGCGAAGCGGTCGAGGGCACCGTGTTCACCACCTTCTACGATGCCGCGCAGCCGGCCACCGAGAAGACCAGCGAGTTCCTGGACGCCTACCGCGCCAAGTACGGCAAGGAGCCTGCCGCTCCGGTCGTCATGGCCTATGACGCTTACCTGACGCTCATCAACGCGATCGAGACCGCCGGCTCCACCGAGCCCGAGGCCATCCGCGACGCGCTGTTCGCCACCAGCGGCTTCGTTGGCGCTGCCGGCACCATCACGCTGGATGAGAACCACGACGCGATCCGCCCGGTCGTCTTCAAGCAGGTTAACGCGGACGGCACCACGTCCTTCAAGGACATCATCGAGCCGTAATCCCGCCCCGAACACAACAATGATAGTTGAGAAGGGGCTGTAAGGCAAAACGCTTTACAGCTCCTTCCCGTTGTCTGTTCAGATGCTGCCCTCACACAAAAACGCGCCGCCTGCTTGCATCTTTTCCGCTTCGGCGTTGTCTCGCTCTTGTCAACGCAGCGCTGCTGCGCCTCCCACGCTCGACTTAGTCGAAACGAAAAATCTGCGGCGCATTCCGGTTCGTTTTTGTATGAGAGCAGTGTGAAAAAGAGCTGCAAATCGCAGTCTACAGCCCAATAACGACTTGGGAGTGAGAAAGAAACATGTTTGATTTGACCCGATTGCTTCAGACGCTCACCGACGCGCTGAGCCTGGGCAGCCTGTACGCCCTGATCGCCATCGGCTATACGATGGTCTACGGCGTGCTGCGCCTGATCAACTTCGCGCACGGCGAGATCTTCATGATCGCCATGTATATCGTGTTCTACGGCGTGTCGATGTTCGCCATGCCGTGGTATGTCACATTCCTCGTCACGATTCTGGTCACGGCGCTGCTGGGCACGGCTGCCGAGCGCCTGGCCTATCGCCCGCTGCGCAGCGCGCCGCGCATTTCCAGCCTCGTGTCGGCCATCGGCGTTTCCTATTTCCTGCAGAACCTGGCGACGGTCATCTTCGGCGGCCGCCCGCTGACCTTCCCGCAGATCGAGCTGTTCACCGACGTGCTCGTCATCGGCGACGTGTATATCCAGCGCCTGTCGCTGATCGTGCCGGTCGTCACAGCGGTGCTGCTGCTGATGCTGCTGTTCCTGATCAAGCGCACGCGCACCGGCATGGCCATGCGTGCCGTCAGCCGCGATTACGACGCCGCGAGCCTGATGGGCATCGACCTCAATAAGACCATCGCCATCACGTTCTTCATCGGCTCCGCGCTGGCGGGCGTGGGCGCGATCATGTGGGGCATGAAATACACGCGCATCAGCCCGACCATCGGCTCCATGCCCGGCATCAAGTGCTTCATCGCCGCCGTTCTGGGCGGTATCGGCAATACGGCGGGCGCGGTTCTGGGCGGCCTGCTGATCGGCTTTATCGAGATCGTGACCGTCGCGCTCGTGCCCGAGCTGTCGGGCTACCGCGATGCGTTCGCGTTCATCGTGCTGATCGTCGTGCTGCTGGTGAAGCCCACCGGCCTGCTCGGCGAAAAAACTACGGAGAAGGTGTAAAGCATGGCGAAGATGAAAAAGCGTTCCGTTATCCTGTCCATCCTGCTGCTGGCCGTGCTCGTGCTCGTGCTGTTTTTGATCGACGGCCATGCCAGCAAATATATCATCCGCATCACGCGGCTTTGCGCCATCAACATCATTCTGGCGCTCTCGATGAACCTCGTTCAGGGCTTCACGGGCATTTTCTCCCTCGGCCACGCGGGCTTCATGGCCATCGGCGCGTATTCCGTCGCGCTGCTGACCATCCCCGTCGCCAAGAAGGAGACCATCTTCATGCTCGAGCCGCTGATCGCGCCGCTCAATACGCTGACGCTGCCCTTCGGCGTCGCGCTGATCATCGGCGGCCTGCTCGCGGCGGCTGTCGCGTTCTTCATCGGCCTGCCCTGCCTGCGCCTGCGCGGCGACTATCTCGCCATCGCGACGCTCGGCTTTTCCGAGATCATCCGCATCCTCATCACCAATGCGCAGAGCCTGACCAACGGCGCGCAGGGCCTCAAGTCCATCCCCAAGACGGCGGACGTCTGGTGGTGCTACGGCATCGCCCTGCTCACCATCGTGTTCATCGCGCTGCTGATCTCCTCCAGCCACGGGCGCGCGCTCAAGGCCATCCGTGAGGACGAGATCGCCGCGGAGTCGATGGGCATCTCGCTCCTGCGCCATAAGATGCTCTCGTTCATGATCTCCGCGTTCCTCGCTGCTGTCGGCGGCGGCCTGTATGCCAGCTATATCGGCACCATCGGCCCGGACGTCTTCCAGATCTCCCGCACGTACGACATCCTCATGATCGTCGTCATGGGCGGCATGGGCTCCATCACCGGCTCGGTCATGGCGGCGTTCATCGTCACCATCGGTCAGGAGTGGCTGCGCGTGCTCGACGGCCCGCTGCCGTTCCTGTCCTTCTGGCCGGAGAACGGCGTGGCCGGCATGCGCATGGTCGTGTTCTCGCTGCTGCTGCTGGTCGTCATCCTGTTCTTCCGCAACGGCCTGTTCGGGCATAAGGAGCTGACGTGGAGCTCGATCGGCAATCGCCTGTCCAGGCTCGCCGGGCATAAGCCTGCCAAGGAGGTGAACGGCCATGAGTAACCGCGTGCTGGAAGTGAAGCATGCCACGATGCGCTTCGGCGGCCTCGTCGCCGTCAACGACCTGAACATGCATATCGACAAGCAGGAGATCGTCGCGCTCATCGGCCCCAACGGCGCGGGCAAGACGACCGCCTTCAACATGATCACGGGCGTCTACAAGCCCACGAGCGGACAGGTGCTGCTCGATGACCGCATCATCACCGGCATGCGCCCCGACCGCATCGCCCACGCGGGCATCGCGCGCACGTTCCAGAACATCCGCCTGTTCAAGGCGCTGACGGTTCTTGACAACGTCATGATCGCCCAGCACCTTCGTCTGGGCATGACGTGGGTCAGCTCCGTGCTGCGCACGCCCAAATATCGCAAGACCGAAGCCGAAATGTATAACCGCGCCAAGGAGCTGCTCGAGTACATGGGCCTGTGGGAGGTCCGCGGCGAGATCGCCAGCTCCCTGCCCTACGGCATGCAGCGCAAGCTCGAGATCGCCCGCGCGCTGGCGACCAAGCCGTCGCTGCTGCTGCTGGATGAACCGGCGGCGGGCATGAACCCGGCCGAGTCCGCCGAGCTGACGGCGCTGATTCGCGGCATCCGCGACCAGTTCCACCTGACCGTGCTGCTCATCGAGCATCACATGGACGTCGTCATGGACATCTCCGACCGCATCTACGTGCTCAACTACGGCGGCCTGATCGCCGAGGGCATGCCGGCGGAGATTCAGAGCAACGACGAGGTCATCCGCGCGTATCTGGGAGGTGACGACGATGAAGCTTGAAATCCGTGATCTTCACGTGTCCTACGGCGGCATCCGCGCGCTCAAGGGCATCAATCTGACGGTTGAGGAAGGCCAGATCGTCACGCTGATCGGCGCGAACGGCGCGGGCAAATCGACCACGCTGCGCGCGATTTCCGGCCTGCTGAAGCCCCAGTCCGGCTCCATCCTCTACGGCGATCAGGAGCTCGTCGGCCTCCCGGCGAAGGAGATCGTCTCCCGCGGCATCATCCACGTGCCGGAAGGCCGCCGCGTTTTCCCCGATATGACCGTGGCGGAGAACCTCAAAATCGGCGCGTTCCTGCGCCGCGACAAGGCCGATATCGCCAAGGATATGGACTATGTCTATTCCCTGTTCCCCCGCCTGAAGGAGCGCAGCTGGCAGATGGCCGGTACGCTCTCCGGCGGCGAGCAGCAGATGCTGGCTGTGGGCCGCGCGCTGATGAGCCGCCCGAAGGTGCTGATGATGGACGAACCGTCGCTGGGCCTCGCGCCACTGATCGTCAAGGATATCTTCTCGATCATCCGCCGCGTGAACGACGACGGCATCACCGTCCTGCTGATCGAGCAGAACGCCAATGCCGCGCTGAAGATCGCCGACTATGGCTACGTGCTGGAAACCGGCACGATTTCGCTCTCCGGCACCGGCGAGGAGCTGCTGCACGATGAGTCCGTGCGCGAGGCCTACCTCGGCAAGAAGCGCGATAAGTAAATACGCCCTCCACGTAGAGCGGCGCCGTTTGCGGAACCTCCTTTCCGCTGCGGCGCCGCGTTTTTTATATAAGGCAGCTTAAAACGCGCGAAGCGAAGAAGGGTCAAGGGACCGGAGCCCGCCGCCGCCAGTGGCGGATACAGGCGGGCGGAGCGTCGGGAACCTTAACGAGCGACCGCAGGGCGCGACTATAAGGTTCCCCGGACAGCATCCCCTTGCGGGCCTGGACAGAGCCCAGCGTAATCCCATCGAGATGTAGTCAGGGAGCGAAGCGTTACCTGACAGGGAATTTCCGCAAAGCATCATCATTCCGCAAACGCCGCACCGCGTCACCCATCCCTCGCGCATCCCAGTCATCCCCATCGTCACCTGACGGAGACTTTCCGCAATCCCGCATCATTCCGCAAACGCCACACCTCATCCCTCACGCATCCACAGTCATCCCTCATCATGACCTGACGGGGTATTACCGTAATCCCGCATCATTCCGCAAACGCCGCACCTCGTCCCCCCATCGTCACCTGACGGGGACTTTCCGCAAACCGTCATCGTTCCGCCAACCCGCACCCCCCGTCCCGCACATTGTCCACTCGTATAACGTCTGTTTCTATCTTGTAGACTACCGCCAGAACGGCCAGCTACTTTGATTACCTGTCCAACGCGCC